>NZ_CP046121.1:1899518-2216105 GCF_009707485.1 Nostocoides sp. HKS02
GCGGAGGATCATGTCCGGGAGCTCTTCGATGCGGTGAAGACCCTGCACCGCATCACCCGACGGCGGAGGAACCGATGACCACCACGACGACCGACCTCCACCTGGCGCGGTGGGTGTCCGACTTCGGCGCATGGGTCTTCGACCAGCTGGACGGCCTCGACGCCCTGCTCCAGCAGCCGCTGTCGGGGCCGGCGCCGCGTCGCGCCGACCTCGACATCGAGCAACGGTGTCGGGAGCTGCTGACGGACCCCGAGACGCCAGTTGCCGGAGCCGGCGCGGTCATGGCGCCAGGGGTGCTGGCCGACGCGGCCTACTGGCTCGAGTGGTGGACGGTCGAGTCGCGCGGTGGCGCCTCGACCACGGCCAAGCTCGCGGCCGAGACCGACCCCCGCGCCGTCGGTTTCCGCGACTACACCGAGCTGCCTTGGTACGCCAACCCTTTCGAGACAGGTCGCCGTCACGTGACCGGGCCGTACGTGGACTACCTGTGCACCGACCAGTACACCCTGACCTTCACCCAACCCCTCGTCGTGGGCGATGCCTTCGCGGGGGTCGTCGGGCTCGACGTGCTCGTCTCGTGGTTCGAGGAGCACCTGCTCGAGGTGATGGACGGCGCCGAGGAGACCTGGCTGCTCGTGAACGCCTCGGGACGTGTCGTGACGTCCTCGGACCCGACCTGGGTCACCGGCGACCTGGTCCGCGACCTGCCACTCGGGGCGTGGCTGAGCGGTGCGGCGGCCACGCATCCGCGGTGGACGGCATCGGTGTGCGAGGGCCTGCCGTTTCTTGTTCTCGTGCCCGCACACGAGCCTTCGGCCTGACCCGGGATCCCTCACACTTTTGCCGGTTGTGTCGACCGGCCGACGCTCAGCAGGCTGGATGGGCCGTGGCGGTCCCTGGCCGCACGACGCCGCCCCTCACGCCCACGGAGGACCCATGACTGACAAGCAGAACATCGACAGCCCGCACGAGACGCGCGCCTTCCAGGAGCACGGCCACATGGACGTGGTCACCCTCGGCGACTTCACGCTCGGCCGTGGCGTGTTCGAGCCCGGCTGGCGGTGGTCCAACGACGTCAAGCCGATCGCCGGCACCGAGTCCTGCCAGGTGCACCACACGGGGATCTGCGTGTCCGGGCAGATGACGGTGCGGCTCGACGACGGCACCGAGCTGTCCGTCGGCCCCGGAGACGTCGTGGTCATCGACCCTGGGCACGACGCCTGGACCGTCGGCGACGAGCCCTGCGTGCTGCTGGACACCGGCATCGCGGCATATGCAAAGCCGAGCTAGGCGCAGCCCGGCCTAGACCGCTGCTTCGTCGCCCGCCCCTTCCCCACTGCGGTCCTCCGAGGTGGGGAATGATGCGGCCGTTCGAGGTGCTGAGCTGCCGCCGACAGTCGACAGGACGAGCGCGATCCCGGCGGTCGCGAAGGCCCACGCGCACCCGAAGCGGACCAGCGCATCGTGGGCCGACAGCTCCCCCTTGCCGACGAGGTAGACCGCGGGAACGGTGAGCAGCACGGCGAGGACCACCGCAGGACGGAAACCCGAGCGTGGTGTCTCGCCGCCGTCGACGGACACCTGGGTGGGGGCGGGCGCAGCAGTCGTGCTCATGTCAGGCCGCCGTCACGGTCTCGGCGAGGTCCACGACGCCGGCAGTGGTCAGGCGGAGATGGCCGCCGAGCTCGGTGTAGGCGAGCACGGCCAGCTGCGGCGCCCCCGGCTCCACCAGCCTGCGCACCGCGCGGCGCAATGGCTGGGCGCACACGAGCACCGGCATGACACCACGTTCCTCCGCCTGCTGCGACGCCCGCAGCACCTCTGTCGCCAGTCGCTCGGCGAACCAGGGGTCGAGTAGCAAGTGGCCGCCGCCCTCGCCCGCGCGCAGCGACTCGAGCAGGCGCTGTTCGAGCTGGGGCTCGAAGGTGAGCACGTGCAGTTCGCCGCCGACGGCGTGCGACGCGGCGATCGCGGGACCCAGCGCACCGCGAACGGCCTCGACCAGGCCGTCGGGATCGCTGCCGCCGCGCGCCCGCAGGGACATCGCCTCGAAGATCCGGACGAGGTCGCGGATGCACACGCGCTCGGCCAGCAGCGCCTGCAGGCACCGCTGCACCTCCCCGAGCGCGAGCGGGGTCGGGGTGAGCTCGTCGATGACCGCCGGGTGGGTGGCGCGCACGGTCTCCACCAGGAGCTTGACGTCCTCGCGCCCGAGGAGGTCCTGGGCGTGCTGGCGCACCATCTCGGCCAGGTGGGTGGTGACCACCGATGACCGGTCGACCACGGTCGCGTCGACCTGCTCGGCCCTGCCCCGCTGGTGGACCGGCACCCATTTCGCCTCAAGGCCGAAGACCGGCTCGCGCGTCGGGGTGCCCTCGAGCTGCCCGATCCGGTCGCCGATGGCCAGCACCATCCCGGGCGGCGCCTCGCCACGGGCGACCTCGACGCCGTGGAGGCGGATGGCATACGTGTGTCGCGGCAGGTCCACGTTGTCGCGGGTACGCACGAGGGGGATGAGGATGCCGAGCTCGTGGGCGAGCTTGCGCCGCAAGGCCCGGACGCGGTCGAGCAGGTCGCCGCCCGTGCTGGCGTCGACGAGCCCGATGAGGTCGTACGCCAGCTCGAGCTCGATCGGCTCGATACGCATGTCGTGGGCGATCGCCTCGGGGCTGTCGAGCGAGGGCGCCGGTGCAGCAGCGGCCGCCGCCTTCGCCGCGGCCACCTTGTCCTCGGGACGCGGGAGCTGGCGGGCGATGAGCAGGGTGGCGCCACCGACGAGCAGGAACGGCAGCTTGGGCAGGCCAGGGATGACGGCCAGACCCATCACCGCTGCGCCCGCGAGCTGGACCGCCTGGCGCTGCTGGCCGAACTGGTGGAGCAGGTCGCCGCCCATGTCGCCCTCGGTCGTGGCCCGCGTGACGATGAGGCCGGTCGACATCGACATGAGCAGGGCCGGGATCTGCGACACCAGTCCGTCACCGACCGACAGCAGGCTGAAGCGGGTGATCGCCTCGGAGAAGGCCAGGTGGTTCTGGACGACGCCGATGACCAAGCCGCCGACGAGGTTGACGAGGGTGATGACGATCGCCGCGATCGCATCGCCCTTGACGAACTTGGACGCGCCGTCCATCGCGCCGTAGAAGTCGGCCTCCGACGACACCTCGGTCCGGCGTCGGCGGGCCTCGTCCTCGTCGATGAGCCCGGAGTTGAGGTCGGCGTCGATCGCCATCTGCTTGCCGGGCATGGCGTCGAGGGTGAACCGGGCCGCGACCTCGGCGACGCGGCCCGCGCCGTTGGTGATGACGACGAACTGGATGACGATGAGGATGACGAAGATGACGAGGCCGACGACGATCGAGCCGCCGACCACGACGTGCCCGAAGGCGTCGATCACCTTGCCGGCGAAACCGTCGAGCAGCACCAGCCGGGCCGCGCTGACGTTGAGGGCGAGCCGGAACAGCGTGGCCACGAGCAACAGCGACGGGAAGACCGCGAAGTCCAGCGGCTTCCGGACCCCCAGCGCGACGAGCAGGATGAGTACCGAGCCGGTGAGGTTCACCGCGAGCAGCAGGTCGAGCAGCACGCTCGGCAGCGGCACGACCATCATCACCACGATGCCGACGATCGCCGCCGGGATGCCGATCTGGCCGATCTGGTTGCGGGTCATCATGCGGTCCGTCCCGGAGGCGCGCCAGCGGCAGTGGGTGTCATGACAGGGCTCCTATCGGCGCGCACGGCGCGGTCCTGAGGAATGCCGGCCCGGGTCGACCAGCTCGCGGGTGGCCTGTGCGCCGGGGTTGCGGTGGAAGCCCGAGGTGCGCCCGCGCTGCCGCAGCGTCATGAGGAAGACGAAGACACCGGCCACCGCGTCGTAGAGCTCGGCCGGGATCTCCTGCCCGAGCGCACAGCTGCGGTAGAGCATCCGGGTGAGGGGCACGTCCTCGACGAGCGGCAGGCGCCGGTCGGCGGCCTCGGCCCGGATGCGGGCGGCGACCAGCCCGGCCCCCTTGGCCACCACCCGGGGCGCCCCTCGCCCTGGTTCGTATGCCAGCGCGACGGCCACGTGGGTGGGGTTCACCAGGACGACGTCGGCGGCGCCGAGGTCTGCGAGCATGCGGTTGCGGCTCAGCTCGCGCTGCTTGCCCCGGAGCAGCCCCTTGAGGAGCGGGTCGCCCTCGGACATGCGGTTCTCGCGCTTGACGTCCTCGCGACTCATCTTCAGGGCCGAACCCACCCGTCGGCGCTCCATCACGTAGTCGGCGGCGGCCAGGACGATCCCGACCACGGCGATGGTGCGAAGCACCGACAGCGTCGCCTCCGTCCCAGCCGCGGCGGATGCGCCGAGGGACCACTGGCCCGCGCCGGTGACCCGTTCGGTGATGCCCTTCACGGCGGCATACGCGACCCAGCCGAAGACGACGAGCTTGATGAGGGTCTTGGCGAAGGTCCAGGCGGCGTGGGCCCCGACGAGGTTCTTCAGGCCCTTCGCCGGGTTGAGCGTCTCGAACTTCGGCGTGAACTTCCCCGGGTAGACCCGGATCCCGCCCTGGACCGCGTTCGCGACGACGGCGACGACGACCATCGTGGCGAGCAGCGGTGCCAGGACGGCGAGCACGCCGATCGCGGCGTCGTGAGCGACCTGCGTGGCGAGGTCGGTCTCGGGGTGCACGATCACCTTCTGCAGGTCGGCCATGGTGCGGTCGAACTGGTCGGCCATCCCCCGACGAGGTGGGGTACGACGACCGTGAAAGCGAGGACCGACAGCCACGCCCCGAGCTCCTGGGTGCGCGGGACCTGCCCGTCGCCGCGTGCCTTGCGCAGCCGTTGGGCGGTGGGCTTCTCGGTCCGCTGGGACTTGTCGCTCAACTGGTCCCCAGCATTCTCGCCACCGCGCCGAGGTCCAGCGCGCCCTGCCCCACGAGCCTGCTCACCGCTGCCGGCAGCAGCGCGAGCGCCACGCCGCTCAGCGACACCGCGAGCAGGATCTTGACCGGGAAGCCGACGGCGAAGATGTTGAGGGTCGGTACGGCACGGCTGACCAGACCGAGGGCGAGCTCGGCGAGGAACAACACCACCATGACCGGAGCGGCGATCTCGAGCGCGGCGGTGAGGAACCGGCCGAGGCCGTCGGTCACCAGTCGTCCGACGTCTCCGAGCGCCAGGGGCCGCAGCGGCGCCGTCTGGAAGCTGGTGACCAGGCCTCGCACGAGCAGGAGGTGGCCGCCCGAGGCGAAGAGCAGCGTTGTCGCCAGCAGCGCCTGCACCCGCCCGAACATGCTGCTGGAGACGTTGGTCATCGGGTCGTAGAGGCTGCTCAGGGTGAAGCCGCTCGCGAGGTCGACGAGCTCACCGGCCGCCTGGACGGCGCTGAACGTCAGGTAGACGACGAAGCCC
This sequence comes from Nostocoides sp. HKS02, assembly GCF_009707485.1. Taxonomy (NCBI): domain Bacteria; kingdom Bacillati; phylum Actinomycetota; class Actinomycetes; order Micrococcales; family Intrasporangiaceae; genus Nostocoides; species Nostocoides sp. HKS02. Next base: position 1,904,913 of record NZ_CP046121.1, read on the forward strand.
ATCGTCGCCCCCACGAGGACCTGGTATGCCGCGCCGCCGAGCAGCCCGGTGAGGTCCAGGGAGGGCCCCTGGCCCCCCAGCCGCGGGGCGATCAGCAGGGCGATGGCGAAGGACAACGCTGCCTTCACCCGGGCCGGGACGGCGCGACTGGCGAACGGCGGGGCGATCGCGAAGAAGGCAGACAGCCGGACCGTGGCCATCAGCAGGACGCCCAGGGCGTCTCCGGGCACGACGGCCTCCATCAGCTGAGCAGCTGCGGGAGCATGGCGAACAGGTCTCGGGTGAACGCGACCGTCTCCTGCAGCATCCAGTGGCCCGAGACCAGCAGGACGACGGCCACCCCGATGAGCTTGGGAACAAAGCTCAGGGTCATCTCCTGCACCTGGGTGACGGCCTGGACCAGGGACACGGCGAAGCCGATCCCCAGTGCCACCAACAGGATCGGGAACCCGAGCTTGGCGCTGAGAAGCATGGCTTGCAGGCCGATGTGGACGACGTCGGAGTCGGTCATGGCGGCGTCAGTGGTAGCTCTGGACGAGGGCGGTGGCGATCATGCTCCAGCCGCTCACCATGACGAACAGCAGCAGCTTGAACGGCAGCGAGATCAGGGCCGGCGGCAGCATCATCATGCCCATCGACATCAGCGTCGACGACACGACGACGTCGATGACCAGGAACGGCACGAAGATGACGAAGCCGATGATGAAGGCCGACTTCAGCTCGGACAGCACGAAGGCCGGGACCAACGTGGTCATCGGCACGTCGGCGGGCGTGGCCGGGGCAGCCTCCTTGCTCAGCTTGACCATGGTGGCCAGCTCGGCAGGGTGGGTCTGCTTCAGCATGAAGTCGTGCAGTGGCTTCACGCCCGCGTCGTACGCCTGCGACTGGGTGAGCTCACCCTTGAGGTAGGGCTGCACTCCGGCTTCGTTGATGGCAGACAGCACCGGCGACATGATGAACAGGCTGAGGAAGAGCGCGAGCCCGGCGAGCACCTGGTTCGGCGGGATTGTGGTGGTGCCCAACGCGTTTCGGGTCAACGACAGCACGACGATGATCTTGGTGAACGACGTGCAGAGCACGAGCAGGGCGGGAGCCACCGAGAGCAGGGTAAGCAGCAGGATGATGTTGACGGCCTGGCTGGGCTTGCCCAGGTTGGGGTCGATGTTGACCGAGACGCCGCCGGTCGCCGGGCTCGACGAGGTCGACGGGGTCGGCAGGCTGGGCAGGTTCGGGGGCGTCGGCGAGGTCGGCGGGGTCGGCGCTGCCACCAGCCCGGCGACCGCAGCCGAGGGCACCACGACGGACACGACCGACGGGGTCTGCGCGGCGGAGGCAGCGACGGCGCCGTGGAGCAGTCCGGCCAGGGCGAGGCCGAGGGCGGCCACCCCCCGGACGACGCGGGTGCGGTCAGCCACGACGGGCCTGGACCCGCTGGACGACGAACGAGGCAGCCGACCAGGGCCAGCCCTGCGGAACCGGCGCCTGTTCGAATCGGCGGCGGGCGGACCGACTGAGCGCCGGGTCCGAGAGGGCCAGCGGCTCCGAGACGACCGCGTCGGCCCGGACGAGGTCCTCCTCGTCGAGCTCCCCGAGCACGGATACGCCGTGCTCGGTCACGCCGAGGACCATGGTCCGGCGACCGACCTGCACCACCTGCACCGAGGACGTGCGACCCAAGGAACGACGGGACAGCACCTCGACGGGGACCCCGCTGCGAGGGGTCCCGGCCCCGCCGATGCCGCGCTTGGCGGCATACCGGGCGAACCACACCACGAGGGTGAGGACGACGCCCAACGAGACCAGCAGGCGCAGGACCGCGACGACGGTTGACCCGTCGCTCATGCGCGCGGGCGGGGGTCGGTCTCCGCGCCGACGACTTCGGTGACCCGCACGGCGAACTCCTCGTCGACGACGACGACCTCGCCCCGGGCCATGAGGGTGCCGTTGACGAGCACGTCGACCGGGGCACCGGCAGGGCGGTCGAGCTCGAGGACCACGCCCGGGGCCAGGCCGAGGACGTCCTGCACGGTCATCCGGGTGCGCCCCAGCTCGACGCTGATCCCCATCTCGACGTCGCGGAGCAGGTTCAGGCGGCGAGGGTCGATGTCGGCGACGGGGCCGGACGCGCCCAGCGGCGGCAGCGTCGCCGCCGGTGCGACGCGTGGCGTGAGGACCAGCGCCGCCACGAGCGCCTCGCCCTCGAACACCCCGGCCACCCGGACGCCTCCACCGCCGGCCAGGACCTGTCCGGCCTCGACCTGGTGCGTCCCCGACGGGACGAGCGGCCCGAGCTCGAGCGCCATCGAGGAGATGCCGGCCGTCAGCGCGGTCTGCAGATCGACCGCTTGGGTGCGCGGCACGAGCACCGCGATCTGGCCCTCCCACGCACCGTCCACCGCCGCGGCCAGGGCCGGGGCGAGGTCGTCGACGCGCAGTGCCGGCCACTGCGCCGGGTCGACGGCGCGAGCGGCGGCGCCGACCGGGCCGCCGAGGCGCTCGGCGACGAGGGCCGCAGCGGTGAGGAGGGCGGCGTCGACCTGGGGCTGGGTCAGGGGCTCGGTCAGGCTCATGGGTGGTCCTTCGGTGCGGCAGTGGAGTGGCGGGCGGTGCGGGCCGGGTGGAACGCCCGGGTCGGTCAGGGCGTGACCACCTGGCAGGCGATGCGCTTGCCGTGGTTGCCGGGCCGGGCGGCGGCCACGCGCGTGCCGTCGACCGCCACGACGAGGGGCTCGGCCACCGGGTGGTGCAGCGGCACGACGTCGCCCACCGAGAGCGAGAGCACCTCCGAGGAGGTGAGGGTGACCTCGCGGAACGCGACGCGCACGTCGACCTCGACCTCCCGCAGCCGGAACTCGACGACGCGGGCGGCAGCGTCACGCGGGCCGTCTGCGGCCGCCGCAGCGCGTTGGTCGACAGCGGCCAGGACCGGCTTGAGCGTGGCCAGGGCGAGGCACAACGTGGCGGTGGCGACCTGGTCGCCGATACGCAGCTCGACCTCCGTGGCCACCATCGGGTCGGCGGGCGGCGCGAGCTGGAGGAACTGCGTGTTCGACTCCAGACCGGTGACCTCGGCATACACCGGCCCGATGGCCTCGAAGGCGTAGGTGAGCTCGCGTGCGGCCCGGGCGACGACGTTCCGGATGAGTCCGGTCTCGATGTCGCTGAGGCCACGGCTGGGCTGCTCACGCCCACCGGCGCCCCCAAGGAGCCGGTCGATGACGCCCATGACGACCCCCATCGGCAGCTGGAACACCCCCGCCCCCGGCAGGTCACGGAACTCCAGCACGGCGAGCAGCGAGGGGTTGGGCAGCCCGCGGAGGTACTCGTCGTAGGTCACCTGGCGCACCGCGACGACGCGGGCGTAGACGACCGCTCGAAGAGTCGTCGACAGCACGGTGGACAGCTGGCGAGCGAACGTCTCGCTGGCGACCTGCAGGGCCCGCACCCGCTCACGGCTGAGCCGTCCCGGGCTGCGGAAGTCGTAGGAGACGGGCGCGGCAGTCACGACCCCACGAATCGGCAGCCGCGCGTGCGTCCTGAGGCTTCGGGGCGCCAGGAGCCGACACCCTGACCGAAGGGACTACCCATGAGCACGTGCCCGACGGCTACTGCATGACGAACTCGGTCAGGTAGACCTGCAGCACCTCCCCGTCGTACCGCTTGCGCACCTCGGCGTTGAGCGCCCGCAGCGCGGCCGCGCGCCCCTTCGCTGGGAGCAGCTGCTCGTAGGTGCGCTGCCCGAAGATGCCAATGGCTGCGTCCCGGGCCTTCGCCCCGTTGACGCCGGGTTCGCCGCCACTGCCCGCCGGCGCGTCCGCCGACATCTGCAGCGACAGCCCCACCTTGAGGAACCGGCCGTCGGACAGGTTGAGCGTGAGCGGCTCGAGGTCCACGACCGCACCCGGCGTCGGCGTCGCCGCCGGGCCGGGACCCGAGCCCCGGGTGAACAGGTATGCCGCGGCGCCGCCCCCGAGGAGCAGGACCAGGACGACGGCGACGAGCACCAGGCGTTTGCGGCGGGGCGCGGGTCCGGGAACGGTCTCGACGGACGGAGTTGCAGTGGCGGTGGCCATGTCAGTCTCCTGGGCTGGGGATGGCGGAGGCGGCCTGCGCGGCCGGGTCGGTGGTGTCCAGGGCATGCACCACGATCGCGACCCGGCGGTTGCGGGCGCGCCCGGCTGCGGTGGCGTTCGTGGAGAGAGGACGCTGGTCGGCATACCCAGCCGCCGACACCCTCGAGCCCGGCACGCCCCGGGTCAGCAGGTAGCGCAGGACGGTGGTGGCGCGTTCGGTCGACAGCTCCCAGTTCGAGGCGTACCGACCGGCGATGGGAACGTTGTCGGTGTGGCCCTCGACGGTGAGCGCGTTGGGCAGCCCGCGCAGCGCGGGTACCACCGCGTCGAGCACGCCGCGCCCCTCGGGGCGCAACGACGCCTCGCCCAGGTCGAACAGGACCCGGTCGGTGACGACGTTGACGACCAGGCCGTGGTCGCGTTCCTCGAACTGGACCGCACCCGAGAGCCCCTTGGCCGCCAGCGCGGCGGCGATCCGCGCTCGGACGGCGGCGAGGTCCTGCTGCTGACGAGCGGCTTGCGCCCGGGCCGCGGCCTGAGCCTGCGCGGCGGACAGCGCCGTGGCCCCGGCCTGAGCCTGCGGCGCGGACGGCGCCGCGGCCCCGCCCGGACTCGGGACGATCGGGTCGCCCGTGGCGGAGGGGTTCGGCGACACGGCATGGCCGTCGACGGCGGCCTGGGGGCTGCCATCGAGGATGCCGGTCGAGGCGGTCTTGCTGGCCGGCTCGCCGAAGTACTGATCGAGACCACTGGACAGCGCGATGAGCTTGGCCTGGTCGACCTGGCTGATCGCGAACAGGACGATGAACAGCGCCATGAGCAGGGTGATCATGTCGGCATAGCTGAGCAGCCACCGCTCGCTGTTCTCGTGGCCCTCGTCGTGCTCCTCTACGACCCTGCGACGACCCGGGCCCGCGCGCCCCGGCCGCGCTCCCGCGCTCATGCCGCCTCCGTAGCCGTCGGCGCGTCGAGCTCGGCGGACAGCACGGCCTGCAGGCGCTTCTCAACGACCCGCGGGCTGGTGCCGGACTGGACCGCCAACACGCCCTCGAGGAGCAGCTCGAGGTGCGCGCACTCCACCTCGCTGAGCCGCTTGAGCTTGTTGGACAGCGGCAGCCAGATCGCGTTGGCGCTCATGACGCCCCAGAGGGTGGCCACGAAGGCGCTGGCGATCAGGGCACCCAGGGTCGCCGGCGACGACAGGTTGCCGAGCACGTGGATCAGACCGATGACGGTGCCGATGATGCCGATGGTGGGCGCGTAGCCGCCCATGTCGGCGAAGAACTTGATGCCGAGCCGGTCCTGGCGCCTCTTGGTCGAAATGCGGGCATGCAGCACGTCGTGGATCTCGTCGGCATCGGTGCCGTCGACGGTCATCTCGATGCCCTGGCGCAGGAACGGGTCCTCGATGTCACGGAGCCGCTCCTCGAGCGCCAGCAGGCCCTCGCGGCGCGCGGTGTCGGCCATCGAGACCAGGTCCACGACGGCGGCGTCGCTCTGCGGTGCCTTGGCCGTGAACGCCCTGGCCGTCTGTCTGCCGACCACCTTCAGGTCAGACACGAAGCCGCCGGCGACGGCCGCGCCGACCGTGCCCACGACGACCAGGACGATGGGCGGGAGCAGCAGGATCGAGGTGGGCGACGCACCCTCCATGACGAGCGACGCGAAGACCGCCCCGAGGACGACGACGATCCCGGCGAGGGTGGCGAGGTCCATGTCAGCGCTCGCCGTCCTGGACGACGTGCAGCCCGGGCCGCGGCCCCGGTCCGGCGTGCACGTTCTCGGCGGCCGAGAGCACGGAGGCGCGGAAGTCGCGCACCGCCCGGATGACCTCGTCGACGGTCTCGACGACGATGTAGCGGGCGCCACCCACCAGGGTGATCACCGTGTCGGGCGTGGCCTCGACCCGTTCGACGAGATCAGGGTTCAGCGCGAAGCAGGTGCCGTTACGGCGCGTGACAGCGATCATGGCGGGTCCGTCCTTGGAGTCACAACGTGCGCGCCATCCGTGGCGCACACCCCTCCTATCGGCCGGCACGCGGCATACCTGAGGAGGACGGCCGACAACGCGCACGGGCGGTGGCGCGGATGGAGTCCGCACCACCGCCCGTGGCGGCCCGTTCGTCGGGAGGCGCGTCAGCGCTTGAGGTTGACCAGGTCCTGCAGGATCTCGTCCGAGGCGGTCACGACCCGCGAGTTCGCCTGGAAGCCGCGCTGGGCGACGATGAGGTTGGTGAACTCCTGGGCGAGGTCGACGTTGCTCATCTCGAGCACACCGCTGGCCAGCGACCCGCGGCCGCCGGTCCCGGCGATGCCGACCGACGGGGCACCGGAGTTGGCGGTGCCGCGGAAGAGCGAGTCTCCGGCCTTCTCCAGCCCGGCCGGGTTGGTGAAGCTGGCGAGCGCGACCTGGCCGAGCTTCTCGGTGCGGCCGTTCGAGAAGACCCCGACGAGGACACCGGTGCCGTCCATCGTGAAGCTCTGCAGGCTGCCCATGGTCGAGCCGTCCTGGGTGCGGGCGGTGGCGCTGGCGGCGCCGGAGAACTGCGTGAGCGGGGTGCTGTCGCCCCCGATGGTGAGCGTGACGTCGGCCGGGAAGCGGTACCCGGCGGCGCCGAGTGCGGCGCTGCCGAGCGTCATCGTGGGGGCGGTGAAAGTCTGGGCGGCCGGGTCCCACGTGAGCGTGGCGGTGCCGACGGTGGCCGTCGAGCCGTCGGCCTGGGGGACGGTGGTCGCCGCGGACCACGTGTCCGTCGCGGTCTTGGTGTACGTCGTGGTGGCCGGGATGGTCGTCCCCTGCTCGTCGATGATGTCGATGCTGTGCGTGACGGTCGCACCGGTGGCGGCGTCGGCCGGCAGGTTGCCGCCGAGGTCGACGGTGCGCGTCGCGGTCGGCGCGAGAACTTGACCGACCGGCAGGCGAAGACCGGCGACGGCGCCCTTGGTGTCGACGGCGCCCTTCGTGGCACCCCAGCCCTGGACCGTCGCACCCTCGGGGGTGACGAGGTTGCCGAGCGCGTCGAACGAGAGTGCGCCGGCGCGGGTGTACATCGTCTGGCCGTCCTTCTGCACGACGAAGAACCCGTCACCCTGGATCGCCATGTCGCTCTGACGCCCCGTGACCTGGGTGCTGCCCTGGCCGAAGTTCGTGGTGATCCCGGCGAGCCGGACCCCGAGGCCGACCTGGGCGGGGTTGGTGCCGCCACTCGTGCCCTGCGGGGCGCCGGCCGTGCGCAGCGCCTGGCTCAGGGTGTCCTCGAAGACGGTCTGGCTGGACTTGTAGCCGGTGGTGTTGACGTTGGCGATGTTGTTGCCGATGACGTCCATCATCGTCTGGTGGGCGCGCATGCCGGAGACGGCCGAGAAGAGCGAACGGAGCATGGTCAGTCAGTCCTTTGCGGGAGTGGTGCTCGAGGTGGTGCTGGAGGGTGCTGCGGCGGTGCGGGCTACCTCGGTGACCGACGCGAGCGGCACCTCGGTCCCACCCACGAGCAAGGTCGGTCCGCCCGGGGTGAGCTTGACCGAGTCGACGGTGCCCGAGGCGCTCGCGCCGCCGGCGGTGTAGCTGACCCGCTGCCCCACGAGGGCGAGGGCGCTGAGGCTGTTCTGGCCGGCGATGACGGCGGCGTTCTGCGAGACCAGCTGGTGCAGGGTCTCGACCATCTGGAGCTGGGCAGTCTGCGCCATGAACTGCGAGCTGTCGACCGGCTTGCTCGGGTCCTGGTACTTCAGCTGGGCGACGAGCAGCTTGAGGAAGTCGTCGCCGCTCAGGGTGGGGCCGAGGCTCCCCGACGTAGCTTGGGCCGGACTGCCGGACTGGGCGGCCTGGGCTGCCTGGGCTGCCTGAACGGCGGCCGTCGGGTCGTAGGTGCCGATGGGGGTGGTCAATGGAGGCTCACATTCTGACGTCGACGCGGACGTCGTGGACGGGTGGTCGGTGGGGGTCGGTGGGGTCGGTGGGCGGCACCTGGTCGGGTCGTCGGGTGTCCGCGCCGCGGGGCGCCCAGCCCTCGAGCGGGCGCTCGTGCCGGTGCCAGGCGCCGCCGGACGACGCTTCGCCGCGGCCGTCGGCGGTCTCCGGCCCGGCCCAGGCGTCCGGGTCGCGCGGCCTCGACCCACCATCGCCGCGGTCCGTGGTGGCCCGCTCGGAAGGGGCGGTGCCCACGGCATCCCGCGCGGGGTCGCCCGGGGCGACCTGCACCTCGAGGCCCCCGGACCGAAGGCCGAGGCGTTCGAGGTGCGAGCGCAGCTCGGCAGCACCCTGGCGCATCGCGTCGGCGGTCGCGGGGTCCGTCACGGTGAGCCGGAGGGTGACCTCACCACCGGTCACCTCGACGTGCACCTGTACCGAGCCGAGATGGGCAGGAGCAAGGTGGACGGTGAGCCGGTGGGTGCCGTCCGTGCCGGTGGCCATCAGCGGCGACACCGCATTCAGCACCTGGGCCTGGGGCGGCAGGGTGGGCTGGGCGGGACGCTCGGGGGCCGGCGTCGCAACAGGTGCGCCGAGGCTCACCGGTGGGTTGCCTGGGGTCACCGGTGGGTATGCCGGGGGGCCGGTGGCGCCCGCGACGGCCGGCGCCGCAGGGTCGTCTGCGGCGCTGGCGTGCAGCCCGTCCCGGTCGTGGTTCGTGCCGGCCAGTGCAGATGCGGTGACCGGGGTCGCCGTCGGCGTGGATGCAGGGACGACGACCGTGGGCGCCTGTGCGCCGCCGGGCTGGGCGCCGGCCAGGTCGAGGTGAGTGCGGACAGGTGGCACCGCGTGACCAGGTGGGGAGGCGCCAGGAGTGAGCGGCGTGCCGCCGCCGAGTCGCTCCCCCACGGCCGTGGCTGACGCGGGGGCGTCAGCCGTGGGGGTTGTCGCCGTGGGGGTTGTCGCCGTGGGGGCTGTCGCCAAGGCTGGGGTTTGAGCCGTGGCGGGGACGTCAGCCGTGGTGGCAGTCACAGGGGCGATCTGGCTCGCGGCCGCCGGACCGGACTCGGCCAGGGGTGCAGCAGCGGCGTCCGACGGGTTCGGCGTCAGCGGACCGGTCGTGGCCGACGATGCTGCCGCGGCCCCATCCGCCTCCTCCCCCGGTGACGAGTCGGCATGGCGCCCGCGTTGACCGGCTCCTATCGGCGTCGGCACCGTGCGCCGGTTGCTGCGTCCCTGCAGGACCGCCTCGAAGTCGTGCGGACCCTGCGCGGGGACGCGATCGGCCGCGTTGGGGGACGACGTCGGCGCGGACGGCGCGGACGCGGAACGGGCCGCGACGACGGTCATGCCGCCATCCCGGCATACCCGAGGACGCGGCTGACGTACTGCTGGGTCTCGCGGTACGGCGGCACCCCGTCGTACCGCTCGACGGCGCCCGGGCCGGCGTTGTATGCCGCGAGGGCCAGCGGGGCGGAGCCGAACCGACGCAGGTGCCCGGCCAGCAACCGGGCCGCGCCGTCGATGGCCTGGGCGGGGTCCCGCGGGTCGACCCCCAGCCCCCGCGCGGTCGACGGCATGAGCTGCATCAGGCCCACGGCACCCGCCGGGCTCACCGCACCGGCGTTGAACCCGCTCTCCGTCCGCGCCACCGACGCGAGCAACGCGGCCGGCACACCGTGGCGCGCCGCCGCGATCGCGAACAGCGGACGCCACCGTTCGGGCACCCAGCTGGGCATGCCGACGGCATACGCGGGGGTCGCCGTGGCTGCGGGCCCGGTGATCCGCCGGATCGCCGTCGGGATGCGGTAGACGTCCTGGACCATGACGGCCTCGCCGGTCCGGGGCGCCACGAGCATCCTGCCGGCCCCGACGTAGATTCCGATGTGGTCGACCGGGCTGCCGAAGGCGAGCAGGTCGCCGGGTCGGGCGTGGGCGAGGTCGGGGACGGCTGAGCCCATCCGGGCCTGGTCGGCGGCCACCCTGGGGAGGGTGACACCGACATCGGCGTAGGCCCGCTGGACCAGTCCCGAGCAGTCCAGGCCGGTCGCGGGGTCGCTGCCGCCCCACACGTAGGGCACCCCGAGGTAGCGGCTGCCCGCGGCCACGGCGCCGGCGCCGACGTCGTCGCCGGCGGCGCCGGGATCCGTCGCGAGACCGCCCGCCGCACCGGCGCGCGTCAGCGCGTCACCGAGGACCGAGTCGAACGAGCCGGTGACCGGGGTCGAGCCCGCCGCGAGGGGCGCGGCGGAGCCGGAGGCCACGGCATCCGGTGTCGAGGTCGTCCCGGCGACACTGGTCGGGGCGCCCGGCAGCACCGCGAACCGGCTCTGGATGGCATCGATCCGGGCGAGGGCGGCCGCTGGGCCGCTGGCGTCGACGCTCACAGCGACGCACCCCCGTCCCGCGACGCGCTCTCGTCGACCTCGCGCTGGTCGGCAGCGAGCAGCTCGCGGTGCGCGTCCTCGCGGGCGCGGTCCACCAGCCGCTCGAGCCCGGAGGTGCGGGTGCGCGCCTCGGTCAGCACGGCGCGGGCGCGCTCGGTGTCGCCGACGGCCAGCTCGTACGTGGCGCCGGTGCGGGCAACGTGCAGGGCCCGCGCTCCAGCCTGCGCACGGGCGGCCCGGAACGCCGCGGCCACGCGGGGGTCCGGCGCTCCCGCGGACGCGGCGTAGCGCTGCTGCGCCGCTCGGGCCTCGCGCTCGGCCGCCGCAGCCGTGGCCAGCGCTCGGGCCAGATCGGCCTGGCGCAGCTCCTCCTGGATCCGGCGCACCCGCAGGACGACCGCGAGCCGGTTGCCGCGCGCACTCACCGGGCACTCACAGCGCACTCACCGGGCACTCACAGGGCACTCAAGGGCGCTCACAGGCCACCGGCCAGGGCATGCAGGCTGGACCAGCTCTCGGCGAGGACGGCGACGTCGTCGAGGTCCTGGCGCAGGAACCGGTCGATGTCGCCGGCCTGCGCCAGGGCACGGTCCACGAGCGGGTTGGTGCCGCTGACGTACGCGCCGATCTCGACCAGGTCCTTGGCGTCGCGACGGGCAGCGAGCAGCTGACGCAGGATCGTGGCGGACTCGCGCTGCTGGGCGTCGGTGAGCGACCGGTTGGCGCGCGAGACGGACTCGAGGACGTCGATGCACGGGAAGTGGCCCGACGTGGCAAGCAGCCGATCGAGCACCACGTGGCCGTCGAGGATCGAGCGGACGGCGTCGGCGATGGGGTCGTTCATGTCGTCGCCCTCGACCAGGACGGTGTACAGCCCGGTGATGCTGCCGGCCTGTGAGGTGCCAGCCCGTTCGAGCAGGCGGGGCAGTAGCCCGAACACCGACGGCGGGTAGCCACGCGTCGCCGGCGGCTCGCCCGCGGCGAGCCCGACCTCGCGCTGGGCCATCGCCACCCGGGTGACGCTGTCCATCGCGAGCAGGACGTCCTGCCCCTGGTCGCGGAACCCCTCCGCAATGCGCGTGGCGGTGTATGCCGCGTGCAGCCGCACGAGCGCCGGCTCGTCCGAGGTCGCGACGACGACGACCGAGCGCGCCAGGCCCTCGGGGCCGAGGTCGTGCTCGACGAACTCGCGCACCTCTCGTCCGCGCTCGCCGACGAGGGCGAGCACGCAGATGGGGGCATCGGTCCCCCGCACGACCATGGAGAGCAGGCTCGACTTGCCGACGCCGGACCCGGCGAAGATCCCCATGCGCTGGCCCCGGCCACAGGGCACGAGCGTGTCGAGGGCGCGGATGCCGAGGGAGAGCTGGGTGTCGATGCGGTCCCGCGTCATGGCCGGAGGCGGGGTGCCGTCGCTGGTCTCCCACGTGACGTCGCGCAGCGGCGGCCCGCCGTCAATGGGGGTACCGAGGGCGTCGACGACCCGACCGACGAGACCGGGGCCCACCGGCACCCGCAGCGGTCCGCCGGTGGCGACCACCTCGGCGCCGCGGCGCACGCCCCGCAGGTCCGACACGGGCAGGCAGCGCGCGATGGGGCCGTCGAGCGCGACGACCTCGGCGAGGATCACGCCGCGGTCGGCCTGGACGCGCACTGCCTCGCCGACGGCCACGTCGAGGCCGGCGACGTCGAGACTCACGCCAACGGCGCGGGTCACCCGGCCACTGACGAGCGGACGGGCAGCCCGGACGAGCTTGTCCAGCACTGCGGTCACGTCGCCAGCACCTCGCGGACGCGGGCGAGTGCGGACCCGAGCCTGGCGTCGACGGAGCGGTCACCGAGGTCGGCGGTGGCACCGCCCCGACCGACCGTGGCGTCGGTGACGACGGTGAGGGTGCACTCGGCAGCCAGGGCGGCAGTGTCCTCGGGCAGCAGCGGCAGGTCGTCCGGGTGCACGCGCAGGGTGACGACCGAGTCTCGTGGCACCTCGGCGAGCGCACGGGCCACCGCGTCGAGGGCCGCGCACTCGCCCACCCGCAGGTGGTGGCCGACGAGCGCCTCGGCGATGTCCACGGCCAGGGCCGCGGCAGTCTCCGTCACGTCCTCGACCGCGGACTGCGACCGCGCGCCGGCCACGGCCTCGCGCAGTCCTGCGAGCACGGCGTCCCAGCCGTGTCTGCGGGCGAGCGTCTCGGCGTCCTCGCGGGCGGCGGCGACCTCGAGCCACTGGTCCTGCTCCCGGCGTGCGGCGAGCAGCCCCGCGGCATACCCCGCCGCATGGCCTTCCTCCCAGGCGCGGGCGCTGACCTGGGTGCCGGGGGCTTGGCCGGTGACCGGCGTCGAGAGCTGCTCGCCGACGAACCGGGCCGGGCGCAGCACCCCGTGCCCGGCACGCGGCAGCAGCGTCGCCCGGCGCGACTCAGAGGACGACATCGTCGGCCCCCCGCCACGCGAGACGACGATGTCGCCGGACTCCTCCAGCGATCGGATGAGGCGGCTGATCACGGCCTGGGCCTCCTCGACGTGACGCAGCCGCACCGGGCCCATCACCTCGATCTCCTCGAGCAGCGCCGTGGCCGCGCGCTCCGACATGTTCCGCATGACCTTGTCGCGCACGTCGGCGCTGACGCCCTTGAGCGCGAGAGCCAGCTGCTTGCTGTCGACCTGGCGGAGCAGGACCTGAACGGCACGGTCGTCGAGGCCCACGATGTCCTCGAACATGAACATGTGCGCGCGGACCTCCTCGGCGAGCTCGGGATCGCGCTGCTCCAGGCCCTCGAGGATGTGCTTCTCGATCGATCGCTCGGTGCTGTTGATGATCCCGACGAGCGGGATGAGGCCGCCCACGGCGGAGTAGTCGGCGCTCTGGACGAGGTTCGCCAGCCGGCGCTCGAGATGGGACTCGACCTGCGTGACGATCTCCGGCGAGGTGCGGTCCATGACGGCCAGGCGGTGCGCGACGTCGGGCTGCACCTCCTCGGCCAGGCCACTGAGCACGACCGCGGCCTGGTCGGAGGCCATGTGCGCGAGAACCAGCGCGATCGTCTGGGGGTGCTCGTCCTGGAGGAACGACAGCAGCAGGCGCGGGTCCACGCGCCGCAGGAACTCGAAGGGCACCTGCATCAGCGAAGCCGAGAGCCGGCCTAGGACCTCCTTGGCCCGGTCGCGGCCGAGCGACTCGACGAGCATTTCCTCGGCGAGGTCGAGCCCACCCTGGATGTAGTACTGCTCGGCGCTGACCATCGCCTCGAACTCCTGGAGCACGTGGTCCTGGGTGTCGAGGTTGGTGCCCTCGAGCCGGGCGATCTCGGCGGTGAGCGCCTCGACCTCGCTCGGCCGCAGCGCACGCAGCACGTGGGCCGAGTTCTCCTTGCCGAGCTGCACGAGCAGGACGGCTGCCTTGCGCACCCCGCTGAGGGTCTCCGCCCCTCCGGTCGTCGTCACGGTCATGCGTGGTCCTCGGCCATCCAGCCGCGCAGCAGCCTGGCGACGTCGTCGGGCCGTTCGCGCGCCATGGTGGCGACCGACTCACGACTTCGGCCGCGCAGCTCGGTGGCACTGTCCACCGGACGCTGCGGCAGCGCGGGGCGCAGCTCGGCCTGCTCGAGGAGCGCGTCGATCGGGGCCGGTGCCGTGGGCACCCGGAAGACCTCGATCGCCTGGGGTTCGCCCGGTCCGGGCTGCCGGCGCGAGCGCCTGAGCCCGATGAGCAGGGCGAGGACGAGGATGACACCCAGGCCCACGGTCTTGCCGATGTCGATGAGCTGGGCACGTTGGCGGTCACTCGCGGCCTGCGCGAGCTCCTTGCTGGCCGCGGCCGCCGCCGTGGTGTCGAACGCCATCTGGCTGACCTGGACCACGTCCCCGCGCTTGGGATCGAGGCCAGCGGCGGCGGCGACGAGCGCCGAGAGCTGGCTGAAGTTCACCGCGCCCGCCGACTTGGCGTCGACGATGACGGCGACCGACATCCGGCGCACCTGGCCGGGAGCCAGGGTCGTCTTCTCCTTGACGGTGCCGACGGCGTTGGTCAGCTTGTCGTCGGACTTGGTGTAGTTCGAGCCTGAGCCGCCGGTGGTGCCTGCGGTTGCCACCGGACCGAGGACGCCGCCGACCGGGGCGCCCGTACCGGTGTACTTCTCCGTGGTCTTCGACGAGCTGAGCGGGATGTTCGGGTTGGTGGGCACGTACTGCTCACGGTCGATGGTCTGCTGGTCGAAGTTGAGATCGGCGTCCACCCGAACGACCGCCTTGCCTGGGCCGACGACCGTGTCGAGCATCGACTGCACCGCGGCTGCGGTCGCGTCGGAGAAGGCCCGCTTCTGCTGGTCGCGTGCATCGGCGCCCGCGGTGTCCGACCCGGGCGTCCCCGCCGCGTGCAGCACTTTGCCGGTGGCGTCGGCGACGGTGACCTGCTCGGGGCTGAGCTTCGGCACCGACCCGGAGACGAGGTGGACGACCGAGTCGACGATCGTCGGGGACAGGGTGACCCCGGGGGCGGTCTTGACGAGCACCGAGCCGGTGGGGGTCGCGGCGTCGGTGGTGAACACGTCGTCCTGCGGGATGGCGAGGTGCACGACCGCGGCCTGGACGCCGTCGATCGACTCGACGGTCTTGGCCAGCTCGCCCTCGAGTGCCCGCTGGTAGGTCACCTTCTGCTGGAAGTCGCTGCTCGTCATGCTCTGCTTGTCCAGCAGCGAGTAGCCCTGCGACCCATTGTCACCGGCCGGCAGGCCCTGGCCGGCCAGGGTGATCCGCTGCTGGTACACGTCGGCCTGCGGCACCATGACCGTCTGCCCGCCGTCGGCGAGCTGGTACGGCTCGCCGGCCTCGGTGAGCTTCGCCGTGACGGCTCCGGCATCTGCGCTGGACAGCCCGGTGAACAGCGGTGCGTAGGTCGGCTTGGACACCCACGAGACGAACAGCACGGCACCGACGACGACGGCGAGGGCCGCCACGCCGGTGACGACGCGCTGGCCGGGAGTGAACCCGCTGAAGAGCCGGCCGACTCGGGTGAGGAGGGCCTTGGGGTCGAAGCCGTTCACATCGGCATCCGCATGATCTCGGTGAACGCGTCGACCGCCTTGTTACGGACGGCGACGGTCAGCTGGGTGGCGACCGCGGCCTCGTTGGCGGCGATCGTGTAGTCGTGGATGTCGGTGAGGTTCCCCGTCACCGCCTGCACGGCGAGGGAGTCGGTCGTCTGGTGCATGGCCTGGAGCTTCTCCAGGCCCTGGGTGACGGCGTTGCCGAACGCGGCCGGGTCGGCAGCGCTGGTGGGGAGGCCGGCACCGGCTCCGGCCACGCCGGACACCCCGGTGGCGCCAGGTGCGGCCAGGGCACCCAGGCCGGCGAGTGGGGAGATGGGGGGGATCGTCATGTCAGCGGCCCAGCCCGATCGCCTGCTGGTATGCCGCCGTGGCCCGTTCGACGACCGCGAGGTTCGCCTGGTACCCGCGCTGGGCCATGATCAGCTGCGACATCTGGTCTGCGAGGTCGATGTCGGGGAGCCGCACGTAGCCGCGGGCATCCGCCAGCGGGTTGCCCGGCTGGTAGGTCACCCGGCCCACAGGGTCGCCGAACTCGGCTCCGGCCACCCGGACTCCATCGGTGCCGCCGTAGTTCGCGGCCTCGGCCACGACGTAGCGGGCCTGGAAGGCCCGGCCGCTCGTCGGCCGGACCGTGTTGACGTTCGCGATGTTGTCGGCGACGGCGTCGAGCCAGGTGCGGTGCAGGACGAGGCCGGTGCCGGCGGTGTCGATCGCGCCGAACGGTCCCGCCATCAGGAGGCCCCGCCCGCGGCGATCCGCAGCCGGGCGAAGTGATCGGTCATCGCCTGGACGCCGAGCTGGTAGGACAGGCCGGTCTTGACACCGGCGAGCGTCTCGTCGTCGAGGTTGACGTTGTTGCCGTCGGTGCGCGTCGGCGCGAGCGACCGCTCGGTGGCGACGGGAGCGTCACCGGGGTCCTGGCCGTCCGAGATGGCGGAGAGCAGGCTGGACTCGAAGTCGACCCGGCCCGCGAGGAACTGCGGGGTGTCGACGTTGGCGACGTTGTCGGCGATGGTGCGCTGACGCAGCGACAGGCCGCTCAGCGCGTGGCCGAGGGCGCTCAGCGTCGGGTCGCCGATGAGGTCGGTCATGGCACTCCTGGATGGAGGTCCGCCAGCATCGGGGTGCTCCGGACCGTCGGGGGGTGGTGCCACACGTCCCTGGCGGCGACGGCCATCCGTGGCCTGCGCCCCCCATCGGCAGCCACCTGAGGCAGTTGAGGACACCCCAGCCAAATTGCCTCACCCGGTGGCGAACTCAGCCGTTCGGCTGATGCCTACAGCCCCGCGTCGGCACGCTGTCAGCGCAGGAAGTCCATCAGCGAGGGCTGGACCACCTTGGCCGCGGCGCCCAGTGCGGCCTGGTACGCCGTCTGCTGCAGGGAGAGGTCGGTGATGGCCTTGGCGAGGTCGATGTCCTCGACGGCCGACAGGCGAGCGGTCACCGTGTCGGCGCGCAGCGCACCACTGGACTGCGCCGCGGTGAGCCGGTTGGTGCGGGCGCCCACGGTGCTCTGCGTCGACCGGAGCGCCTCACCGGCCGAGTCGAGGTCCGCCAGGGCCGTGCCCAGCGCGGTGGTGTCGCCACTGCGCAGGGCCGTGCTGATCCGGTCGAGGACGCCGGCACCCGCTGGGCCGGCTGGGTCGGCGAGGAGCGTCGTGAAGGCGTTGCTGCCGGGGACGCTGACCGGCACCCTCCCGGAGGCGGCGTCGTCGGAGACGGTGCGGTCCACTGTCGCGCCGTTGCCGAGGTACGCCCCGGTGGCGGGGTCGAAGGCGGACGCGGTGTCCTGGGTCCCGGCGAAGACCGGGCGGCCGGCGTACTGCGTGTTGGCCAGCTGCAGGATCCCAGCGCGCAGCTGGTCGACCTCGGCGGCCATCGCCTGGCGCTCGGCCGGGCCGTTCGTGGCGTTCGAGCCGGCGAGGACGAGCTGGCGCACGCGGGTCAGGGAGCTGCCCGCCTGGCTGAGGGCCGAGTCGGCGGTGTTGAGCCACGCCAGGCCGTCGTCGATGTTGCGCGAGAGCTGCTCCTGCTGGCCCTGCTGGGCGCGCAGCTGCATGGCCACGACCGTGTCGACCGGCGAGTCGGACGGCCGGTTGAGCCGGCGACCCGAGGAGAGCTGCTCCTGGGTCTGCTGGAGCCTGGCGAGGCTGGACTGCAGCCCGGCCATCACACCGCTGCTGAGGGTGACGGGGGTGACGCGGGTCATGGCTTGCTCCGGGTGAGGTCGTCGTCGGTCGGGGTTGAGGCTGGCGGTGCAGCGGTCAGTGCGTCATCGTCATCAGGGTGCTCAGCGCGTCGTCGACGGCGGTGACGAACCGCGCTGCCGCGGCATACGCGTGCTGGTAGCTCATGAGGTTGGTCATCTCCTCGTCGAGGCTGACGCTCGAGACGCCCTGGCGCGCGGTGTCGACCTGGCGCAGCACGACGCCCTGGACGTCGGCCTGCCGGGAGGCGCTCTGGGACTGGACCCCCAGCTGCACGACCAGACTGCGGTAGCTGGCGTCCGGACCGGTCGCGTCGCCGAGGTGCGCGGCCATGGCCGAGGCGTTGCCACCGTCGTATGCCGGCGGCGGCGCCGAGGACGCCGCGATACCCGCGGGGTCGGTCACCGCGACCCGGAGACTCCCCGCGGTGGTGCCGCTGAAGAGCGGGCTCCCCAGCGCGCCGGCGCGGTCGTACCCGGCGGCCTGCTGGGTGTTGGTCGTGGAGGCCACCGACGCAGCGACCGCGTCCAGCGCGTCGGTGTAGGACGGGATCGTCTCCGTGAGTGCAGTGAGCAGCCCCTGCGCGGTGCCACCCCCGAGGGAGGCGGGGGTGCCCGAGGCGGCCCAGGCAACCCCGGCCCCTCCCCCGGCCGCGCGGGTGGCCTGCCCAGTGACGGCGAGCGCGGACGCGTGGGAACCGCTCACGAGGGCGGTGCCGCCGATGGTCACCGTGACGGTGCCGTCGTCGGCGAGGCGACCGACGGCTCCCGCCGTCTCGCCGAGCCGCAGGACGAGCTGGTCGCGTTGGTCGGACAGCTCGTGCGCGGGGACCCCGGATGCCGTGGCGCTGCGGATCGCGTCGTTGAGCCGCGCGACGTCGGCCGCGCTCTGGTTGACCTCGGCCACCGTCGCCGTGAGCTGCTCGCGGCTGTCGGTCCACTGCTGGTCCAGGTCGCCCGCGACCCGACCGAAGGCCCCGGCCAGCTGGGTGGCGTTGGCCAGCAGCGCGGCGCGCGGCGCAGTGCTCGTGGGGTCGTTGGCGACGTCGTGCCAGGCGTTCCAGAACGACGACAGCTGGGACTGCAGGCCGGTGCTGCCCGGCTCGCCGAGCGCACCCTCGATCGAGCCGAGGGTGGACTGGGTCGTCGCGGCCAGGGCCTGCGAGCCGTGCACCTGCTGGGCGTGCGACTCCAGGAACTCGTCGCGGACCCGCTGCGTGCCCCGGACCAGGACGCCGTCTCCGGTGATCGGTCCGGCGGACCACATCGAGGGCACGACCGAGGAGCCCTGCGCGACCTGGTCGAGGCGCTGGCGCGAGTACCCGGGAGTGTTCACGTTGCTGATGTTCTGTCCGGTGAGGTCGAGCCCACGCTGGGCGGCCTGGAGGGCACGAGCCGCGAGGCCCAGGCTGGCGAAGTCCGACATCAGGCCCTCGTGTCCAGGTAGGCCGGGTGCCGGTGGTGGTCGGGTGCGCGGGGGTGGTCCGGCAGCCGGTGCGTGAGGTCGCGCAGGGCACGATCGGTGCGGGACAGCTCGCCCGCCACCCGGTGGGCGAGCGCGTCGGTGCGAGCCAGCAGGCCCCGGGCCCGGTCGACCAGGCGCTCGGGCAGGGGCTCGGGCAAGCGCTCGGGCAGGTCCCCGCCGAAGGTGGGCAGCGGCTCGAGGCCTGCGACGGCGTCGGCCAGCTCGGCCCCGCCCCGGGCTTCGATTCGGTCGAGTCCTCGCTCCAGGCGATCCAGCGCGGCGTCCCAGGGCTGGCCGCCCGAGGGCGCCCACATCGCGGCGCTCACGACACGCCCCGGAGCTGACTGGCGTCGGGGGTCTGCGCCGCTGTCACGAAGGCGTCTCGCAACGGCTCGACGACCTCGAGGCAGTCCATGACGTAGGACTGCGACTTGGCGAGGTTGGCCCGGACGAGGGTGTACCCGAGGTACTCGTAGAGCGAGGCCAGGCTGCGCGCCTCCTCCCACCGCGCGACGTCCAGCGAGCCGGCCAGCTCGGCCACGATCTCCTGGGCGTGGACCAGCTCGTGGTGCGCGACCGGGATGTCGGCCGACCCGATGGCCGCGTGCGCGGCATACAGGTCCTTGACGAGCCGGTCGTACAGCATGATGACGAGCCGGCTCGGGGAGGCGGTGGTCACGGCCTCCGACTGGTAGCGGCGGCGCAGAATCTCGGGGGTGGTCACGGTCACGACTCCTGGGTTGTCGCCGTCGGCCTAGTTCTTGCCGGTGGACGGGGTGGGCAGCGAGGCGATCTGGCCCGTGAGCCACTGGCTCTGGGACTGCAGGCTGCCGAGCATGGTCTCGAGCGCGGCGTACTGCCGCTGGAGGCTGTCCTGACGCATCGACATCCGGACCTCGAAGTTCGCGATCTGGTCGGTGTAGTCCCGGACCTGCTCCTGTTCGAGGTTCAGCTGGCCGGTGACGTAGCCGTTGGTGGGGTCGGACGCGGCCTTGACCGTGTCGGAGAGCGCGCTCGCCATGGTGGTGAGGGTCCCGGCCACTGCGTTCGGGTCCTTCGTGTAAGCGGCCAGGAACGTCGCGCGGTCGAAGGTCAGGCTGCCGTCACGGGCCACCCCGACGCCGACCAACCCCGGCGTACTCGCAGCGGTGCCGACCGCGGTGTCGGTGAGCCGCTGGGCGAGGTCGCGCGCCATCGAGCTGCCGAGCAGCGGGCCACCGGTCTTGGTCGTGGTGTCGTAGCCGGACTGGGCGTTGAGGTAGGCCAGCACGTCGTTCGCGGCCTTCACCATCGCCTGGACCTTGTCGGCGATGCCGGCGCTGTCGCGGTCGACGGTGAGGGTCACCGGCGTCGTCGGGTCCGCCTTGGTCGCTGTGATGGTGACGCCGGGCAGGAGGCCTGCGACCGTCGCGGTCGGGGACGTCGCGTCGTACGCGCCCGGGCCGGTGCCGACCCGCAGCACCGTGTCGGAGCCGGCCTGCAGCTGCACCATCGAGCCGAGGGTGGACAGCGAGTTGGGAAAGGCGTCGCCGCCGAGGGTGACGTCGGACCCCGCCCCCGTGGTCATCGAGTTGAGCTGGAGCCGGTATGCCGTGGGCGAGACCTGCACGGCCGTCGCCCGGACCCCCGCGCCGGCGCCGTTGATCGCCGAGACCACGGCGGTCATCGAGGCGCCTGCCGCAACGTCGACGAGGCTCGCCGACGCGGTGCCGGCCCGCAGGCCGCCGCCCAGGGTGAAGACGAGGCTGTCGCCACCCGCGCCACTCAGGGTGAGCTGGGCGCCACGCGTCAGGCTGGAGACCGTCGTCGCGACGCCGTCGAGCGAGACGACCGCGTCGGTGCCGCTCGCGGTGGTCGAGGTGTCGGTGAGGCCGAGCGCGGCGCTCGGGGCGGCCAGCGCCAGGGTGGCGGCCGACCCCTCGTGCGTCGTGGCGAGGCGCAGCGCGCCGGCGGCGGTGCTCGACGCCGTGAGGGTGCCGGCGGACGCCCGGGTCACCTCGGCAGCGAGCTGGTCGCGCGAGTAGGTCCCCTGCGCCAAGGTGATCGTCGTCGCGGTGGACGAGCCGTCCAGGAACACCGAGAACCCGGCGTTCGAGGCGTCGATGGTCACGGTGTCGGCCACCGGCGCCCCGGTCAGGGCGGCGCCTGCCGAGGACTGGGTCACGGTCACGGTGTGGGCACCGGTCGAGAGAGTGGGGCCGGCCGTGGGCGAGGCCAGGCCGAGCGCGCCCAGGCCCGTGGCCAGCACGAACGGGCCGTTCGCGACGGCGGAGGTGAGGCTGCCCACCGAGCCGGACGAGACGGCCGCGCCGGCGGTGGCCACCGACTGCACGGTGAAGGTCGTGCTCCCGGGCATCGCGGTGGCGTCAGTCGTGGCGGTGGCGAGCGCCGTCTGCGACGAGGTGGCGGTGGTTGCCGTCCAGCCGGATGCGCCGGTGATGCTGTCGGGCACGAGAACGCTCGCCGCCGTCTGGAGCGTGGCGAGACTGGTGTTGAGCGACTGCAGCACGCCGATCATCGTCTGGCTGGCGGTCTTGCCGGTGGTCAGGTAGGCCCCTGACTGCCGCTCGACCTGCATGAGCGAGCTGATGATCTGCGTCGTGTTCAGTCCCGAGACGAGTCCGTCGACCCCGGCCATGGCACTGCCTCCTTCCCATCGGTGGTGCAGGGCGGGTGCGGGCCCGGGGGCCGGGGAGGATCAGTCCCCAGCGCCCCCGGGCCGCACCACGGACTCAGCCGAGCAGCTTGAGAACCGACTGCGGAGCGGAGTTGGCCTGCGCCAGCATCGAGACACCGGCCTGCTGGAGGATCTGCGACCTGGTGAAGGACGTCATCTCCTTGGCCATGTCGGTGTCACGGATCCGGGACTCGGCCGCAGCCGAGTTCTCGGACGCCACGTTGAGGCTGTTGATGGTGTGCTGCAAGCGGTTCTGCACGGCACCGAGGTCGGCCCGGTCACCCGAGACGGTCTTGATGGCCGCGTCGACCGCGGTCAGGGCGCTCGCGGCACCGGCCTGGGTGGTGACGTCCAGCGCGTTCGTACCCAGCGTGGTGGTGTCCGCCTTGGCGAAGGCCACCGAGACCGTCTGGCCGTTGTTGGCGCCGATCTGGAAGGTGAACGACCCGGCCGTCCCGCCCGTGCCGTCGAGCAGGTTCTGGCCGTTGAACTGGGTGGTGCTGGCGATCCGGTCGAGCTCGCCGTTGAGCGCCGTGACCTCCTTCTGGATGGCTGCCCGGTCGTCCGAGGTGTTCGTGTCGTTGGCCGACTGGACGGAGAGCTGGCGCATGCGCTGGAGGATGGAGTGCGTCTCGTTGAGCGCGCCCTCAGCGGTCTGCACGAGGCTGATCGCGTCCTGCGCGTTCGAGGTGGCCTGGTTGAGGCCGTTGGTCTGGGCGCGCAGCTTCTCGCTGATCGCCAAGCCGGCGGCGTCGTCGGCGGCCCTGTTGATGCGCAGACCCGAGGACAGTCGCTCGAGGCTGGTGGCCATCGAACCCTGCGTCGAGCTCAGGTTCCGGTACGCGTTCATCGCCGCAACGTTGGTGTTGATCTGCAGACCCATGGTGGTTCCTCTCCTTGGATGGGGTCACGAGGAGCCATCCGTGGCTCCCCGCGTCGGCCCCCGTGGGGGTCGACACCGGCCCTATCGGCCGGTTCGAGCAGTCCCTGAGGACTTCTCGTCGGGCTCGCCGGGTGGGGTCACTCCCCCACGGCGTGGACCGGGCTGTGGCTGCCACGGACCCCACCGGTGCGGCGGTGGGCGTGGCTGGCACGACCCGCGATCTCGGCGTAGTACGCCGCCCGTCGTCGGGCGACCACGCCGTCAGTGCGGGCGGGCACGAGCTCGGGGTCGAGGTTGGTGTTCAGCCCGTCGCGCAGCAGACCGAGCGCCTCGGTGCGCAGCTGGGAGACGCGCGACTCGGTGACCCCGAGCTCCTCGGCGACCTCACGGACAGACCGGTCCTCGAAGAAGGTGCCCCGGACGACGGAGCGCAGCCGCTCGGGCAGTGCCTCGACGGCGGCGAGCAGGTAGGTACGCCGCTCCTGTTCGACCACGACGGACTCCGGCGTCTGGGTCGTGTGCGGCAGCAGGTCGTCGGCGTCACCGTCCGCACCCACCGCGTCGATCCGCAGCACGACGGACCGGTGCAGGTCGCGGCGCAGCTCGTGCAGCTCCTCCACGCTCGCACCCATGGCAGACGCGAGCTCGTGCTCGTGCGGCTCGCGGTGCAGGGTTCCAGTGAGCGCCTCGCGATGGGTCTCGCGCTCACGCGCCCGAGCCCGCAACGACCGAGATGCCCAGTCCATCGAACGCAGCTCGTCCAGGAGGGCGCCCCGGATCCGTCGCGCGGCATACCGGCCGAACGGGACCCCCAGGTGCGGGTCGAAGGAGCGAGCGGCGGCGACCAGCGCACCGAGCCCGGCCGACGTCAGGTCGTCCAGCGCGACGTGTCCGGGCAGGCGCGCGCTCAGCGAGCGGACCTCGTAGTGAACGATCGGCAGATGGTCACGGCAGGCCGTTTCGAGGTCAAACGAACCCAAATGCGCTTGAGTGCACTCATTGACAGTCACATGGCGGAGCCTTTCGTAGCCAATTGGGTGTCTCTGACCACGAAAGCCTGCGTTTGGACCTTCAGGTAGCCAAAATCATCTGAACGGATGAGTTTTGTTAAGAAGGAGGTAAATAACGCGTGTTTACCTGCACTCGGTATGCCGTGCCTGTGGGTCCCGAGGTCGCGGCGCCACCGTACTGTGGCAAAAGGCTCAGCCGTGGCGCGGGGTTGCCGATGGGTCGAAGGTGATGATCGACACCCGTGAAGCCGCCGAGAAGTGCGCCGAGCTCTCCGGCGCCCTCTGGGCGGTGCGCGACCGGCTCGAGCGGCTGGCCTACTGCGTCGAGGTCCAGCGTGCCCTCGTCGAGACCGGCCGGGCGACCTGGGTCGCCCGCGCCGCCCAGGAGGTCGAGCTCGCCCTGGAGCAGGTCCGTGGGACCGAGCTCGGGCGAGCCGTCGACACCGTCCCCGCCGCCACCGTCCTGGGGCTCGACCCGCAGGCGAGCCTGTCGCAGATCGCCGCCCTGGCCCCAGCGCCCTGGGACGACCTGCTCGCCGAGCACCGTTCCGCGCTGCTGGAGGTCACCCGCGACCTCACCGAGTCGGCCGCGGCCAACCGCGACCTGCTCGCGGCCGGCGCCCAGGCTGTCGAGGACGTGCTGGCCCGGTTCTCCGGGCCGGCTCCCGCCGGCACGTATGGCCCCAGCGGCGCCAGACGGACCGACGCCACCAGCCGACTATTCGACCAGAGCACGTGAGGCCGCACATGACCATGGTGACCATCGACGCCCCCACCTCCACGACGCTGCCCGTCGCGCATTTCGCCGAGGGGCTGGTCGGATTCCCGGACGCGCACGACTACGCGCTGTTCGGCGGCGAGGGCGGGGTCTTCGAGATGCTGCCGACCGACGACGCTGGACCAGGTTTCGTGGTCGCGGCAGCGGCCGTGTTCTTCCCGGGCTACCACCCGGTTCTCGACGACGCGACCGCCCAGCGCCTCGGTCTGGATGACGCCGGTGACGCCTTGGTTCTGACGATCGTTACTGTGGGGGCGGATGTCAGCGTCGCTCACGCCAACTTGCTCGCACCGGTCGTGGTGAACACCCGCACCGGTCGTGCCGAGCAGGTCGTCCTGAGCGGCCAGGACTTCCCGCTGCGGACGCCACTCGGCGCGAACTGACCACCGCAGCCGCCGTCGATACTGGCCTGCGAGCCAGGAAAGGAGCCGGGGCGTGCTCGTGCTCAGCCGCCGTCCCTACGAGAGCTTCCGCATCGGCCACGATGTCGTGATCACGGTGCTGGAGGTCAATGGCGACAAGGTCCGCATCGGCATCGACGCGCCGCCGCAGGTGCAGGTGCACCGCCAGGAGATCTACGACGAGGTGCAGCGCGCCAACGCCGACGCCGCAGCAGCGTCGCCCAGCGCGACGACCGACCTCGCTCGTGCCGTCCGCGGCGCCACCAAAGGCCTTCCCGCGTCCGCTCCGGCATCCGACGCCGACGCCGCCTCGGGCGCCGACGTGGTCGATGGACCCGGCAGTCCCGAGAACTGACTGCCCACGACAGCAGAGTCCTCCCGCGGCCCGCGGGTGACACGCGCACCACGTGAGGAGTCGAGGCCGTGCGGCACCTTCCGCATGGGTCGGCGTGATCGTGCCCCGGGCAGGAACCCCGGCCGCGCCGTACCCCGTGACGGAGCGGGTGTGCGCCGGTCAAGCGCCGAAGGCCGAGACCGTCCGGGCCCCCCCGCCATGGGTGAGCCATGGCGGGGCGGGGTCTCCCCTCACGAGGTGTAGCCCTCTGCCGTCAGGCAGCGGGCGGCGATGACGCCGGACTTGCCCACCGAGCCACTGATCCTCCAGTAGGGACGAATCGTGTGCCAGCCGGCAGGCACGTAGATGACGACCATGCTGTGCCGGGTCTGCCAGTACTGGGTGTAGTTGGCGAAGTTCTGCGCACCGGGCGTCTGGACGGCGCCACCGTCGACCCGGTAGCCGACCCGGATCTCGGCCAGGGTGCTGACCCCGGCATCTGCGTTGAAGTTGACGACGACGAAACGGCCGGTTGCGCCGTTGTTGACCAGGACGGAGGAGTTGACCGGCTGCCAGCCGTTGACGGCCGTGTTGGTCCGGACGTCGAACGCACAAGCCTTCTGGTAGAAGGGGATCGCCTGGGCGGGGGCGGTCAGCATCGCTGACAGTCCGATGCCTGCGGCGACGGCGACGCTGGCGCCGACGGCGGTCTTCTTGGTGCGGGACAGTGATGCCAGTGCAGAGGACATGGTGAACCTTCATTCGTGCGGGTGCTGCCTGATGTGGGTTGCCCGGGTGGGCGGTGCCGGAACGTGTTCCGGTTCTCAGATGGCTTGCGGCTACGCCCTGCTCGGGCCGGTTCCATCGGGCGACTCGTGTGGTGTTCTTGTCGACGACCCGCGTCGAGCTACTGGCAAGTCTGGGAGAGTTGCCGACGCCGCAGATCGGGGTTTCCCCGTCGATCTCTCGGTGAAAACCCGTAGGGCCGCGACCCGTTCGGCGAGGTGCGGCCTAGCCGTGGTGCTCGTGCAGGTAGGCCAGGACCGCCAGCACTCGACGGTTCACCGTGGTGTCCTGGCCCTGCAGCGGCAGCTTGCCGAAGACGGAGGCCACATGAGTCTCGACCGTCCGCGGCGAGAGGTGGAGCTGCCTGCCGATTCCGGCGTTCGACATCCCCTCGGCCATGAGGGCGAGTACTTCGCGCTCGCGTTCGGTCAGCCGGTCCAGGGCCGAGGACTGCCTACGGCTCCCCGCGAGCAGTTCGGACACGATTGCGGGGTCCACGGCGGTCCCGCCCTCCGCGACCCGGTTGATGGCGTCGATCAGGGTGGGTACGTCGTTGACCCTGTCCTTGAGCAGGTAGCCCAGACCCGCTGCGCCGTCCTGGAGCAGGCGACGCGCCCACTCGGCCTCCGCATACGTGCTCAGGACAAGGACACCCACCTGGGGCCACTGCCTGCGGATGAGGTGTGCGGTGACGATTCCCTCGTCCGTGTGAGTGGGCGGCATCCGGACGTCGAGCACCACGGCGTCGGGGCGCAGGTGCCGCACCAACGCGAGCAGAGGCTCGGCGTTGCCCAGCTGACCGACGACGTCGAGGCCTGCCGCGGCGAGCAGGCCTGCGAGGCCCTGGCGGAACAGGGACGAGTCGTCGACGAGGACGACCCGGAGCCGGCGTGCGGAGCTCGTTGCCGCCGACAGCTCCGCGGGTCCGGGAGTGTGGCTCATGACGCACGGGGAGCGTTGAAGGGAAACCCGACTCGCAGCCGACTTCCGTGGGTCAGCGGGTGGTCGGCACACGGGTCGCAGTGCAAGGTCAGGTCACCGTCCAAGGCATGCACGCGGTCGCGTAGACCGGACAGTCCGCCCTGCGCGGTGAAGTGTGCCTGGCCGTTTCCGTCGTCGGCGACCTCGATGGAGAGGTACTCACTCTCCGACAGGACGGTCACCATCGCCGAGGTGGCACCGGCATACCGCGTGATGTTGGCGAGCCCCTCCGCCACGACGAAGTACACCGCCGACTCCACGCCGGGCTCGAGCCGGTGGTCCGCCAGGGCCGGATCGAGCCGCAGCGAGACGGGTTCGGGCGCGCTCTGGCACAGGTACGGCAGCGCAGCACTGAGGCCACCCTGGGTCAGGGTTGCGGGATGAATGCCGCGGGCGAGCCGGCGCAGCTCGGCCAGCGCCTCGGTCAGGCGACTGCGAGCCTGGCCCACGAGGTCGCGCATCTCGTCCTCGGTCGCGAAGTCCGACTGCGCCAAGGTGGCCACGACGGCGAGGAACTGCTGCTGCGCGCCGTCGTGGAGGTCGCGCTCGACCCGGCGTCGCTCGGCCATGCCGGCCTCCACGATGCGCGCTCGGGACGCCCGCAGCTCCTCCATCCGTTCGAGGAGCTCGAGCGTGAGCCGAGTCTTCTCGATCCCCAGCTGGGCGGCGGCGAGCGCACCACGCAACAGGGTTGGATCACCGACTGCGCGAGGGTCGTACCCCACGGCGACCAGGGCGGTGCCGTCCTCCTTCATCAAGGCGACGTTCTCCCGGGCTTCGCCGCCGTCCTCGGGCTCCTCTGCTGGCCGAGCAACCGGAGTCACCGTGAGCGACGGGTCGAGGAGCACGTGCCGCAGCGCGCCTTCGAGCTGGGCGAGGTCACCTGAGCTCGCCGCCCGGAGGATCTCCGACGTCACGGCAGCCGCAGCGGCGCGCCTGCGGAGCAGGTCAGCAAGCAACGCCACCGGGATGGCCGCTGCACTGAGATTGCGGACGAGGGCGACCGGCGCCCATGCGTCGCCGGGAACGCCCATGATCCACACGATCTGGTCCACCGCGGCCGAGGTGGCGCAGATTGCCCCGATGATGGCGAGCGGGGCCAAGGACTGCCGGGTGACCCCGCGGGAGCTCACCGCGCGCAGGACCAGCATGCCGCCGGCCACCGCGAGAAGCAGCGTCGTCACGGTGAAGGTGGCCCGCAGGAACACCCAGTCGTGCCACCAGGGGCTCAGGCCCCACACCCGGCGATCGGCCGAGGCGTGCAGTGGGCTGGGCAGACTCCCCCGCGTCAACGCCAGCGGCACGCGCATCACGGTGCCCGTGGCCACCAGTCCCCAGACCACCTGCCGCGCTGTCTTCGTGAGCCGCGGCGCCGGATACCGCAACACGAGGGCCACCGCGGCGGCAAGGTACAGCGGCTCGAGCACGAAACCGCCCAGCACCAACGCCTGCGGGTATGCCGGGTTGTTGAGATCGCCCGGAATGGTGGCCGCAGCGACGGTCAGGCAGGCCCAGCCGTTCACGGGCGGGATGTCCGTGGCGAATAGCGCCAGCCCCACCACGACGAAGGCCGTGACGACGAACCACGTGATGGCGACGACGGCGAGGTCAGTGCGCAGCTGCGGCGCCGAGAGGGCGACCTTGAGTACGAGGATGCCGATCCCTGCGGTGGTGGCCAGCCGAGACTGGGTCAGGCGGTTTCCCATGTCAGCCGCCTGCCTGTCGCTGGCGCATCCGTGGTGTCACGCAGGCGGTTTCGGCGTTGGCACGAGCCCTTTCCCCGCGTGCCCACGGATCTCGTGGGTGGCAGCGCGACCTACGTTGGCGCAGAAGCTCCAGACCGCGGCCCGGACGGGTGAGGTCAAGGACGGGGCAACGGGTCCCGCACAGGAGCCTCGGTGCACGGTTCGGAGAGAAAGATGAAACGACACAGAAGCCGCCGCAGCGACATCCACCACCCGCATGTGCACCGCTCCCCCACCGGGGGCTGGGGGTGGCAGTGTGACTGTGGGGGCGCCTCGCCACGGAGTCATCCATGCGACTCGTCCTGGCACGTGGTCTTGGTCGGCGCACTGCACCACGCCAGCTCGGTCATGGCCTGACGCACCAGGCTGCAACCCAGCTCGCGATACGCCTCGAAGGTGAACTCGTCGAAGAGCTCGTACTCCGTCGTCGTCGAGGGAAAGCCAGGGTTGCGGTCGCGGTAGCTCTCGAGGTCCCAGGGCTGTCCCTTCGGCAGGAGCGCCTTGATGTAGACGATGTCGCAGCTCGTCTGGTCCGGGTACGTGGCGGTGCAGACGGTCCAGCCACTGCGTGGATAGGCGCGGGTACCGCGCCGCATCCGCCGTGGGTCGAACTCGATCTCGATCTGCTGGTCCATCCGGGCGGTCGCGATGGCGTTGGCCATCGTCGGAAAGCCGTCCTCGGGGTCACCGGAGCCGTCCAGCATGATGATGCGCCGCGGCTTCTTCCGCAGCGCCTCCACGAGCCCCAGGTTGTCGTAGTGGCCGCCGTCGGTGACATAGAGGAACGGCATGATGATCCTGGGCAGCCCGATGGCCTCGTGGAACAGCAGCGAGGGCGCGAAGTTGTCGAGGTAGTCGTTCAGCCGGAAGACCCACTGGGCCCAGCCTCGTGTCGGAGGGCCCGAGCGTCTGGCGTCGTTCATCACCCAGTACGGATTCCTCACCCAGAGGCCGAGGCGGATGTTCGCCAGTGCGAGCAGCAGCCGGTACCTGCCGAGGACCTTGTCGTCGCGGCCGGCTATCGGCGCGACGGCCGCACCAGACATGGCCACGGCCATGGCCACGGTGAGTCGTCTCCGGCCTCGAGGAGACCACTTGAGGTCCAGGTCGTAGCTGTAGGCATCTGCGCCGAGCAGGGCGGTGCCGCCGGGCAGCCGTGGGTCACTGATGCCGACCTCGTCCGACAACACGAACGGCGTGCCGTGCCGGTCGACAGGGAGCATGTCGGGATCGCGCACGTTTGCGGTCCCCAACAGCATGAGGGTCGGCCAGACGCCCGGGGATGCGTCGTTCACCTCCGCCAGCGTGGGAGTGGTGTGCGGCGACGGCGGCTGGCCCGCCGGCTGGTACGAGAGGTATGCCGTGTCGAGCCGGTCGCGGTAGAACTGGAAGATCGACGTGTCGTTCACCTTGAAGAAGAACGCCATCACGATCGGCACCAGGGCAAACGCCCAGCCGAGACGCGCCAGGACCCACACGTCTCGTAGCGCCAGCCAGGTGAAGAGCACCAGCGCCAGGTACAGGCCGATGAAGAACACGGCGATGGCAAGCAACGGTGCGACCTGTCGCCTGAACCAGGTGAGGAAGCCCCTCTGCCCAGTCGGCAGGACGTCCTGGCGCAGCCCGGAGCGAGCGGTGCCCAGCAACCCGAGGAAGGCCGCGAACGTCGTCAGCAGGCTCGCTGCGCTGGCCACTCCCGCAGCGAGGTCGGAAAGGCTCTGCAACGGGCCGATCCGCTCCAGCTCGTATGCGCACCACAGGACGCCCGGGAAGACGGGGAGGAAGAGCAAGGCCGTCTGGGAGGTCCGTGCGCCCAGGTTCCCGATGGCGAACTGCCAGGCCTCGGAGCGCTCCCAGCTGTTGCGCCGCTCGGAGAACGTCGTGGCAGCAGCCCCGTCCGCACCCGCCTTCGAGGTCTGGTCGGACCAGCGGGCAGGGTTGCGACGGGCCGCGAGGAACCAGACGAGCGCCACGGCCAGAAGGAAGATGGAGGGAACCATCAGCAGGGGAAAGACTTGGCGCTCAAGGGGATTCCACACCCACGCGCCCTGCCGCGGTGCGCTCAGCAGCTTGCTGTGCACGGCATACCTGGTCATCAACCACGCAAGGACGATGCAGGTGCAGCCGAGCAGGAGGAGGTTGGAGATGATCCCCAGCAGCAGCGATGCGACGAGCTCGAAGCGCACCTCGGGGGACGAGGCCAGGTACTTGGTCGAGCGGCGCAGCCGGTTCAGCTCGTCGGAACCGCTGGCGAATGGACCCGGATCCGCACCGCTCGGTGCGCCATTGCCCACGGGCGGAGGCGGCGGCGGGCCCGAGCCCCCCAGCACGGCCTGCCTGCGGCGCCAGGCCAGCGTGCTGAACGCCGCGGCCATGTACCCACCACCGCTCACACCGACCAGGTAGTGAGCCTGCTCGAGGATCCGGTCGTGCGACAGCTGCTGGAGCGCCCCAAGGCAGAACGACGCGGACTTGATGCCGCCGCCCGAGCAGCAGATCGCCGTGGTGGCCGGGGGTTCCCTGGCACCGTCGGGAGCGGACGCCCGCTGCTCGAGGTCGTCGTACTCGGGCCGAGCGTCACCCGAGTCGGTGGTTGCGCCGCCCGCTGCGGACACCAACCGGTCCATGGCAACCAGAGCCAGGTAGCGGAGCACGGTCATGAGCAGCAGCACCACGACCACCACGACCATGAAGACCAGCGCCCAGTTGTCGTCCAGCACACCGGTGTCGAGCCAGCTCAGGTAGACCAGAAGCAGCAGCAGTGCCCCCGTCAGGACTGCCAGATGGGCGAGCGCGCACTTGCGCCCCCTGCGCTCGACCCACAGCGAGTCGCAGGCCGCCCCGCCAGGTCGCGCTTCGAGGCTCATGAGAGGTCCCGTCCCTTCTCATTGCCTCCGTCGCGTCGAAGGGCGCACCGTCACGGTGACACCCGAGTCTGCGTGGAAGGCCCCGAGCGGCGACCGCGAGGGTACGAAGGCAAAACCATGCTAAGGGGGTGAAGCGTGGCCGCATAGGGCCAGACAGGCGAAGTGAGGCGTCACGCTTCGCCGACGCATCGTTGTCGAGCCCGCCTGGCTGTCGGCGGATAGCAGAAGGCCCGGACCAGTGGTCCGGGCCTTCTGTCGCTGACGCGTTGGTAGCGGGGGGACCGCGCAGATCTGCGCTCGCCCCGTTGAGCGGCGAAGCTCACCTGCAGCGCTCGGAGCCTGCCCTGGCATCTGCCACCCATTGCCCATGGCTGCATGTTAAGCATGGCCCACGGACACCGGCGCCGCGCGCGTGATCACACCCGGCGGGCCCGCATCTCCAGCGAAACGGGAAGGTCCTCAGACCTCAGCTCGCCCGTCGCCAGGACCCGATCAGGGCCTTGTCGGTACCAGTCCGAAAGCGGGAACGGCAAGGCCGTGAACCGGTTCGCCCGCGCGAAGGGAAGCGGCATACCTCATGGGGACGCTCAGGGTGAGACGTAACCATTCCGGTCGGGAAGTGGATCAAGGCTCGCAGGCTTCGTCGTCGCGGACGCACGAATGGGACTGCAGCGGACTATTGCTCGGCGGAGCCGGTCTCCTTCAGGGCAAGTCGCGTGGCCTCCTCAATGGGCATCGTGGCGCCCCTGAGTACGGCTTCGTGCCAGCGGTCTTCGCCGAGCATCGTTCGGGCGTGTGTCAGAAACGGTGCCGCAAGCGCTGCGTCAGGTGCGATGGAGCGGGTTGAGATCTGTGCGTAGGTGGCGTCGCTGGCGCCGGTGAGCTCGGCGGCGGCTTCGGGCTGGCCGCGGGTGACGGCGAGAACTGCAATGGCGGCGAGCGCTTCGGCGACGCCCCACTGCTCGTCCAGTGCGACAAATCTGCGCAGCGCGTCGGATAGATGACGGGCTGCGCGGTTGAGGTCGCCGCGGAACAGTGAGGCGTAGCCCAGCTCGGTCAGTGAGCGGGCGGTGAAGTGCTGGTCGCCGGTGGCCTGGTGGCCAGCGACGGCGTCGGCGAGGAGTTCTTCCGCGCGCTCGGGGTTGCCGTGGCGAAGGAGGGCGGTGCCGAGGTTCAGTAAGGAGGTCGCGATATGCCAGGTAGCCGTGTTCGCCTTGGCAATGTGAAGGGCGTCCTGCAGAAGTGCCACCGCGTCGCCGTGGCGTCCTTCGGCCATGGCGATATGACCCAGGATCGTCAGTGCGTTGCGCCGATCCAGCGCGGCGGGGGCGTCGGTCGAGCATGCGAGCAGCTCGTCGCCGAGGGCTGTGGCGGTCGACAGGTCACCTTGCTGGTAGGCCAGCCACGCGGCTCCCCACAGTGCGGCGGTCCGGTGCGGTGACCCAGTGGCGCCGGGCAGGGCGAGTGCCCGCTGCAGCCAGGCCCGGCCTTCGTCGAAAGCGCCCTCCATGCGCCAGAACATCCACAGCGCACCGCCCAGCCGCAGCGCCAGATCAACAGCTCCCGTACGGGTTGCCCAGCTGAGTGCGGTACGCAGGTTGGCGGTTTCCTCACGCAGCTGGGTTCGGCCAGCTTCTTGTTCGGGACCCAGGATGCGGGGGGCGGCTCTCTCGGCGAGGAACGTGTAGTACTGGGCGTGTCGCGTGCCCATCTCGGTCGCCTCGCCCGCGCAAGCCAGTTGCTCGGCGGCGTAGTCGCGGATGGGGTCGAGGACATCCCACCGTGAGCCAACGGATTCGTCGTCGGTGTAGACCAAACCTTGCTCGCATAACCGGCCCATCGCTGGGAGTACGCCGTGGCCTGACGCGTCGACGCCGAGCTGTTCGGCCGCCTCGAGTGTCCAACCCCCGGCGAAGGGTGCCAGCCGACGGAAGAGAGTGCGGTCGTGTTCGCTGAGCAGGTCGTGGCTCCAGGCGATCGCGGCGCGCATTGTCCGCTGACGCTCGGGCAGGTCCCGCTCCCCGTCGGTCAGCACATCCAACGGTCGCTCGAGTGCGGCGCTAAGCACGCGCAACGGCATGTGCCGTACGTTGGCGGCGGCCAGCTCGAGTGCCAGCGGCATTCCGGACAGGCGACGGCAGATCGCCGCCACCAGATGCGCTGCCTCGGGGTTGTCGACGCCCAGCCTGGGCCGAGCCGCGTGAGCCCGCTGCGTGAACAGCTCCGCTGCTGACACATCCGACAGCGACCGAAGTGGGAGTTCGCGCTCCCCACGGATGCGCAGGGGCGCGCGGCTCGTGACGAGAATCTGCAAGTCCGTCGTGTGATCGAGCAACCCACCGACGTCCGGTCCGGCTGAGACCACGGTCTCGAACGTGTCGAGCACGAGAAGCGCAGCGCGCTCTTCGAGCACTCGCGCCAGCGCCGGGACCAGCGCGCCGCCGCCGGCTGACGCCTCCACGGTCGTGGCCAGCGTCGCGAGCAACATGTCCGGTTCCTGGAGCCTCGCGAGCTCGACCCAGATGACCTTCCCCGGTGCGGCAGCGGCGATTCTCCAGCAGACCTCGGCGGCGAGCCGGGACTTCCCGATCCCACCCGGGCCGGTGACCGTGACCAGCCGGACGCCACCGTTGAGCATGCTGAGCAGCTCGGTCAGTTCGCTGTCGCGGCCCACTAACGGCGTACGCCGCAACTCGGACCATTGATCCGAGGGCCATCCCGTACTTGGGCCAACCGGTTCCGTAACGCGCCCGGCTGCGGCAGCCTCGAACGCAACCCGATCCTGGGGGTCGAGATCGAGCGCGTCCGCGAGCGCGCGGGCGGTCACGGGGTACACCCGGCGGCGCAGGGCACGTTCGATGTCGCTGACCGCACGTTCGCTGATGCCAGCACGCTCGGCGAGCTGCGCCTGGGTGAATCGCGCACGGACGCGATACCGACGAACAAGATCAGCGAACGCCGCCCCAGTCACAAGCCTGCTCCTCCTCGTCGAGACGCCGAACTCAAGTTGGTGGGCCAGACGGTGGGAGACGTCGTGGTCTCGCCTCGGGTCCCGCCGCCATGCTCAGTCCTGACCGCATCATCCACCCTCACCACGGAGGCCACCATGAGCACGCAAACCAACAAGGCGGTCGTTCGCCGCTACTACGAAGAGGTCCTCAACGCCGGACACGTCGACGCGCTCGATGAGCTGGCGACCCGGGATTACGTCGAGCATGACCCGCTCCCCGGCCAAGGCGATGGCCGCGATGACCTCAAGCGCCGTGCCACGACGCTGCTCGCGGCGTTCTCCCCGCTCACCTTCATCATCGAGGACCTCATCGCCGAGGACGACAAGGTCGTCGTTCGCTGGTCCAGCAGCGGGACCCACAACAGTGACTTTCTCGGGATCGCGGCCACGCATCGGCCCTACACCATCAGCGGGATCGACATCCACCGCCTGGAGGGCAACCAGCTCGCCGAGCACTGGCACGTGGTCGACCAGCTCAGCCAGCTCCAACAGCTCGGTTTGATCCCTGCCCCGGCCTGAGCCACGGCCATGACAACCGTTGTCTCCCGGTGGGGCGAGCACGGGGCCCGCCCCACTCCGCTCCCCGCCAACACAGCACTCTTCGCTGAACTCGAGGCAGCGGAGTCGATCCTCGTGACATGCGACCCACTCGCAGCCTGGACGCTAGCCGCGGACATACCGCGGGTCGGCGAGTTCAGCCCCGAGTGTGTCAGCGCCCGGTGGATCGGCTCTACTCCGGGGCCACGCGCCGGAGCCCGGTTCGAAGGAACCAACCGCAAGGTCGACGACTCCGACGAGTACATCTGGACCCGGCCCGGCACCGTGGTCTTAGCCGACGTGGGCCGGTCGTTCGGCTTCGTCGTCGGCGACCGCTACCGCGGCGCCCCGGCCTCCCACTGGGTCTACACGTTCACCCACACCGAGTCGAACATCTGCCGCATCGACCTCACCTTCCACCATGTGCCCGACGGCCTCACCGGCCTGCGCCTCGCCGCAGATGAAGACCCCGCGCACGCAGTGGAGATCGTGGCAGCTCGCATGGCTGAACTTCGAGCCGGCATGCAGACCACCCTCGCGGCAATGAAGACCACGCTTGAAGACCGCTGATCGCCGCTGTGGCCCGCCGCTCAAGGACGTGGTAGGCCGAGCGAGAGGGTCCTGCGCCGGTTCGGTGGGGGCCCCATTGGTCCCGCGCCCGCCTACCGGCAGCTGCGCGCCCGGGCCGAGACGCAATGGGTGCCAGAGAGATGCGCGCACACCTGGGCACCGAACTCAGGATCTGCCGGTCATCTGGGACGCCGACTTCCTGAACGGGCCCAGGACCGCAGCCGGCATCGACAGCTACGTCCTGTGCGAGATCAACGATTGCGCCGTGTGGCCCTTCCCACCAACGGCTCCATCCACCATTGCCCGCGCCGCGTTCGCCCGCGTCCGGTCCTGGAAACCAGCCCCGGGCTCAGATCGATGATGGAGCCCTGGGACGTCTGCTCGGTGGTGATGAGCCGACGGACGCGCCCTAAAAAGCGGCGAACCTCCGCGGCTGCTATTGCCGTTGTTGGCGCCTGCTCGCCTCGAGGACGGCTACCGAATGAGCCCGGCCTCGCCTTCCAGTCGACGTCAACACGCGTGACGCCCCAAGCCTATTCAAGGTTTCTCTTGACAAGGTGCGATGTCAGGATCATATTCAAGTGATTACTTGAATCTATCGGAGGTGCTGACATGACTCAGACCACGACCCCAATCGTCCGCCCGGACCCGGCGGGTCGAAGGTCGGCAGGCCGCGAGCTCCTCGAAACTCTGGCCGCACGCGACTTCGACCGGGTGCTGGACTGCCTCGAGACCGACGCGACCATGCGGGCCCTGCTCCCCAGTGGGCCCGCCGAGTTTCACGGAGCAATCCAGATCGTCGAGAACCTTCGGACCTGGTTCGGCTGCGCCCACGAGTTCGAAGTACTGAACGGCACCTTTGACGAGGTTGGAGGCAGGCCCCACGTGACATGGCGGTTCCGCCTGCATCCGACTCCGTGGGGCGATGACGCCTGGCACGTCATCGAACAACAGGCCTACCTGCACGACGGTGAGCGCATCGCGTCAATCGACCTCCTGTGCTCAGGGTTCCAGCCCGACGGCCTCAGCTGACCCTGAACAGGGATCGGACGATGAAGCCGGGACAACCCACCGGAGAACCACGAAGGACTCTAGGACTCCAAGGACGTCGTCCCGTTCACGGTCACCGACCAGGGCAGCGGGGCTTGCCACCTGACCACCTCGAGGCCATCCCACCGGTTCACCCCAGGCCGACGCATCCGACACCCGCGCGAACGGCGCCACCCGCCCGGGCCTGCGATCTGTCCCGGCATCGGCTACCGGGCAGCCCTGCGCCGTGACAACGGGCCAGAGCTCGCCTGCGCAGCGACAGCCGTCTGGGCGGGAAGACGCGTCGGACTCTCGTTCATTCCGCCTATCGACCGGGGCGCAACGGATACGTCGAGTCGTTCAACAGCCGCATCCGTGACGAATGCCTGCACATCAACATCTTCTGGTCCCCCCAAGCCCGCATCGTGATCACCGGCTGGAAGGAGGACGACAACCAACGCCGACAGCAGCGTCCTCGGCTTC
This sequence comes from Nostocoides sp. HKS02, assembly GCF_009707485.1. NCBI lineage: Bacteria > Bacillati > Actinomycetota > Actinomycetes > Micrococcales > Intrasporangiaceae > Nostocoides > Nostocoides sp. HKS02. Next base: position 1,942,093 of record NZ_CP046121.1, read on the forward strand.
GAGGCCCAAGCGGTCTATGCGGCAGCCTGCACCCAGCGATGAAGATCGACTGATTCAGTCATCGTGCGACCCCGAACTTCTGGCAGGTGACCTGGCTGGAAGAACGTCCGGTCCGGCTATGGATTCATCAGGGCCTCGGGGGCAGGCTGGGCAGGCAGGTCGGATCGCACCTACCAGGGGACGGAAACAGATATGGATCTCGATGAGTTCGTCAGCCAGTGTGAGCAGGCATGGCAGATCTTCGTGACCGGCGACCCCGGTCCGGCCAAGCTGCTGTTCTCACGCCGCGACGACGTGACTCTGGCCAATCCGTGGGGCCCGGCCGTAACGGGATGGGCGGATGTATCGGCGACGCTCGACGCGGCGGCGGCTCGCTTTCGGAACGGCCACCTGTCAGAACTCGACGTCCTTAGCAGGTTCGTCTCGGACGGCCTCGCCTGTTATCACGAGATCGAACGGGGCGAGGCAATGATTGGCGGTCGCACGGAGCCGGAGGCTTTTGCTCTTCGGGTGACCTCCATCTACCGGCGGGAGGATGAACAGTGGCGCATCGTGCTCAGGCATGCGGACCCGATCCTGGCCCCGAGACCAGTCGATGCGTCGATCAGCAGCTAATGCACGATCCGGTGGACGGGGAAGCTCCTTCGGCTACCAGATCCGCTCCGGGGACCGAGGCATGCGGTGCGAGTCCACACCCTGCAGTGGGCCGAGCTCGCGAGCGGATGTGGCAGGTGGGCTCCGTCATTTGAGGCAGGTGCCTGGTCGGCGCGCTCTCTAGCATCGCGAGCAGGCTGCCGGTACGACATCGGGTCGTCCGGGACCTGTTCTGTTGAGGGGGAGCATCACGATGCGTCGAACCTTGCTCACTGGCGTTGCCACGCTGCTCATGGTCGCCGCCACGGCCGGTACCGCGCTGGCCGACTCCTGCGCGAACGTCAGTCGAGCCGCCCCGGCCGGGTGGACCCCGGCAACGACGTACACCGCGCCGCTGGTCCAGGGCGGCTGGGTGTGGCTGCCAAGCTTGACCGCAGTGTTCGGGCCGACCGCGCAGTTCCCGCCGTTCTGGGGGAAGATCACGCCTGGAACCGCCGACTCGGTGTTGCTGGGCGCGCCTGGGATGAATGGCAACTACACCAACGGAAAGACGGTGTCCCTGCTCGGGGTGTCGGCCGTGTGCGACCAGGCCAGTCAGGCGTTCGTGGTCCGTCAGACCGACCACGGCATCCAGTCCGGCTGCGAGTAGCCACTGCGGGTTGAACGGAGGCCCACCACGTCGCGGAATGCGCTGGGATGGTGGGCCTTCGCGTGCGGTTCTGGCGGGTCAGCGTCCGCAGGAGGCGTGGTCGAAGCTGACCGTGACGGTGCCGTTCGCGTTCATGGTGGCCTGGGCGTTGTCGTGGAACTGCAGGTGTGAACCGTCGGTGCCGGTGGCGTTGACGTTGAAGGTGGAGTGTTCGACGCCGTTGCGCAGGTTGTTCTCGTCGCCGAACCAGGTCGCGAAGTGACCGGTGTACGTCACCTTGGACGGGTCGTCGGGGGTGAACGTGAACTGGCCCTCGACCGTGCCGGTGAACCAGGACCCGGTGGAGTTGATGGTGCCGTGGAAGATCTGGTTCTCGATGGCGGACACGGTTCCCGGGTCGCCGGTGCACGGGTTCATGTCATGGAACACGTCGACGACCCCATGCAGGTTCTGGGTGAAGGTCGTCGCGCCGTTCCCGCCGGCGATGGCCGAGGTCGCGCTCAGGGCGAGCGCGGGAACGCTGACCAACGTGGCCAGCAGCAGCTTTGTCCTGGTGTACATCCGAACCTCCTAGGTGCCTGGCCAGTGGTGGGTATGCCGCTGCGCCAACCCCTACGTCAGCACCGGGCGAGCTCGGTGTCATCGTCCAAAATGACGACGGGCCCACACCCGCCGAATCTGCTCGGACTGCCACCAGGCGTCACGTCGGGGCACTGTCCAGGGATCGCCTCCTGCCAGCATCCGGAACTGGACCCGCAGGGCAACCCCTGGCGCCTACATCACAAGCGGTGCGCACGGCTCGCAGCTGACTAGTCCCCATGGGTGCACAGGGCCTCCTGTGCATAACCGCCCGGCGAGTCTGTCGAGTTGCGGAAAGGGTGTCGGCGCCACGGGTCTCCCACTCACATCCGGTTGCCAGGGGAAGAGGACTAGTCACCCGAAATCGCCGCTCAAACATTCGTTTGCCACGTGTGCGGGGAGCGCACATTCCGGCAACGCAAACGCTGGCGCCCTCCGCCCCATTCGCGGCTGGGTCAGCTGGGCTTGGCGTACGCCTTGACGCCGGTGTCCAGCAGGATGCACGGCTCGTCGCCGTCGGTCCAGGCGTCGTGGCCAGGGTCGAGGTCAAGGACGTCCCCGGGGGTGATGGACAGCTCGGAACCGTCGTCGAACCGGACGGTCATCTGCCCGGACAGGCAGATGCCGGTGTGGTGGGTCTGGCAGGACTCGGTGCCAGCGATGGGCTTGACGTCGTTGGACCAGCGCCAGCCTGGTTCGAACACGCCGCGGCCGAGTGTGAAGTCGCCGAGCGTGACTACATCCATGTGGCCGTGTCCGTGGAACGGGCGTTGCTCGTGTGGTGTGTCGATGTTCTGCTTCTCGGACATGGTGACCTCCGGTGGTGTTTGTTAGGTGCCGGCCTTGGTGGCCAGGAGGGAGATGCTCTTGACGCCGTAAATGGCGCTGGCGTCGCGCGCTCGTTCGGAGATGAACGCGTAGGCGTTCTCGCGTTGGTGGGTGATGGCGAACCCGGCAGACTCGATGGCTTCCAGGTAGTGGTCGTGTTGCGCGGCCCCGCCGATGCAGGAGGCCCACAGGTCGGCGTTGCAGACGATGGCGTCGGTGAGCTGCCGTTCGGTGATGATGTCGGCGATGGCGAGCCGACCGCCCGGTCGCAGGACGCGGGCGGCCTCGGCGAACACCGCCTTCTTGTCCGCGCACAAGTTGATGACGCCGTTGGAGATCACGGCGTCGACGCTCGCTTCGCCGAGTGGGAGGGCCTCGATGCAGCCCTCGCAGAACTCGACCTGGGTGAACCCGGCCTCTTCGGCGAGTCGGCGAGCCTTGTCCAGCTGTTCGGTGGTGAAGTCGATGCCGTACACACGGCCGGTGTGACCGACGATCCCGGCGGCGTAGAAGGCGTCCATCCCCGAACCGCTCCCGAGGTCGACCACGCTCTCGCCGGGCGCAAGGTCGGCCAGGTCGAAGAAGTATCCAACTCCGGCGAACGATTCGACTGCGCCGGTCGGCACGTCGCGAAGCCGGTCCGCGTCATAGCCGACGCGCAGTGCGACCGGCGCCCCCAGCTCGAAGTGGAACTGGTCGTGTGGCTGCTGGGCCACGTGACGGTACATGTCCTTGACCTTGGCCGTGAGCTCCTCGATGTCCACCGTGACGCTCATCGCACACCTCCAGTCCGTATTCAATAGTTCTCTTGAATAAGACTCCTGTATGGTGGGCGTTGTCAAGGAAAATCTTGAATAATGCTGGGACGAGGTGGCGAGATGGCGGATCACGCAGCGAAGGCCGCCTTGTACGATGCGCTGGCGGAGGCGGCCAAAGCCTTGGCCAACGGACGGCGTGCAGAGCTGGTCGACGTGCTCGCCCAGGGCGAGCGTTCGGTCGAGGAGCTCGCGCGGGAGATCGACCAGACCGTGGCCAACACGTCCCAACACCTCCAGCGACTGCTGCGCTCAGGCCTGGTCGAGTCACGCCGGGAAGGAACTCGGATCTACTACTCCCTGTCCGGCCCGGTGGTCGGCGACCTGTGGCGTACCCTGCGCGAAGCAGCGCAGCAGCACGTGGCCGGGCTCGAGCAGCTCGCCGCGGACTATCTCGGTGACCGCAGCACGCTGCGCACCATCACTCGCGATGACCTTCGCGACCGACTGCGCGACGGCGATGTCGTCGTGCTCGATGTACGACCCGCGGCCGAGTACGCCGCAGGTCACATCCGAGGCGCGATCTCGGTTCCCGTCCAAGACCTGAAGGCTCGCCTGCGCGAGATTCCCGACGGCGCCGACGTGGTCGCATACTGTCGCGGGCCGTTCTGCGTGTTTGCCGACGACGCCGTGCGCCTTCTCACCCAAACTGGTGCCACGGCCGCGCGCCTGCAGGACGGGTTCCCTGAATGGGCCGAGGCTCACCTCCCGGTCGAACGCTCATAAGGACGGCCAGCCTCGAGCTCGATCGATATCAAGTGGTCAGGCTGGTGTTCGCTGCAGACCGACGATCTGCCACACCGGGCCGTGGTGGGCGTAAACCGGGGTCAGGCCGCACTCGGCCAGGACCGCGAGCATCCGGGCGGGTGGATGGCTGAAGGTTCTGAAGGTGCGCCCGGTGAGCCGAAAGGCGATGTTCTGCGCGCCGAGCACGGTACGGCTTGCAAGGTTGCGTGGGGGGTGGCTGAACACGAGCAGCCGCCCAGCGTGGTCGGCGGCGGCGCCGAGCAGGCGTTCGACGTCCGGGTAGCAACAGACCACCCGGTGCAGGACTACCACGTCCGCGCGTTCGACCTGCTGCGGTGCGGTTGCGATGTCGAGGATGCGTCGTTCGATACGGTCGGCGACACCGGCCTCGTCGGCGAGCTGGCGCGCGGGGCCGTCGTAGGCGTCGACGAGCTCGAGGTTCGTGGCCCGGGCGGCGCCGCGGCGCAGCAGCTCGATCTGCAGCTCGCCGACGCCGCCGCCGATCTCCAGGACGGTCGCCCCTTCGATGTCGTGGCCGACCAGGAAGTCGACGATGCGCGCCTGGGCACGACCCAGGCCGCGCTTGCGGTAGCGCGCCTCGACATGGCGGGCGAAACGGTCCCCGAACACGCCGTCGCACCCGCGCGGGTCACAGCAGTTGGCCACAGCTGGATTATGCGCCCGGCTGGCCCGGGCCTATGGGCGAAGTACACAACCAGGGTCATTCCATGAAAGTGTAGAATGAAGAAATGACCGATTCGCTCGTGGCAAGGACACCGTCGCTCGAGGTTGTCCCGTTGGTCGACGAGGGGTTGGGTAACTCCGCCTACCTGGTCTCGCTGGGCGATGGCAGGGCGTTGGCCGTTGACGCCAGCCGTGACCTGCGCGCGCTGCGGGTGGCTGCGGACCAGCGGGGTTTGAGCGTGGCGTATGCCGCCGACACCCACCTGCACGCCGACTTCTTGTCCGGTGCCGTCCAGCTGGCCGCCACCGACGGCGCGGTCGTGCTGGCCTCAGCGGCCGGTCGCCGCGAGTTCGCGCACCGTGCCCTGTCCGACGGGGACGAGTTCGACCTCGGTGGGCTGACCCTGCGGACCCTGGCGACCCCAGGACACACCCATGAGCACATCGCGTTCGTACTGCTCGACGGCCCCAGCGTGCTCGGGGTGTTCACGGGAGGTTCGTTGCTGGTCGGGTCCGCGGCCCGCACCGACCTGGTCTCCCCAGACCGGACCGAGGAGCTCGCCCGCGCGCAATATGCCTCCCTGCAGCGGTTGGCCGCTCTGGATGACGACGTCGCCGTATGGCCCACCCACGGCGCCGGGTCATTCTGCTCGGCGCCTCCCGGTGCGGCCCGTACCTCCACCATGGGCACCGAACGCGCCACCAACGCCCTGCTCCGCGCCGATTCGGAGGACACCTTCGTCGCCCAGCTGCTGGGCTCCCTGGGCACGTTCCCGCCGTACTTCCTACGGCTCGGTGAGATCAACCGGCGCGGACCGGCCCTGGCAGATGGGGACACCCTGACCCAGTTGTCGCCCGCGCAGGTGCGCGCGCTGGCTGCGGCGGGCGGGACCGTCGTCGACGTCCGCCCGGTGGCGGCGTTCGCGGCCGGTCACATTCCGGGGTCGGTGTCCATCCCGCTGCGTGACCAGTTCGCCACCTGGCTCGGCTGGCTGGTTCCCTACGACCGGCCGGTGGTCGTCGTCCGCGACGCCGGACAGGACCCCGCCGAGATCGTGTGGGCGGCCCGCAAGGTCGGTCACGACCACCTGGCCGCTGAACTGGCCGGTGGTTTGGGTTCGTGGACCGCGGCCGGCCAACCGGCGTCGTCCATCCCCGTCGTGGGCGCGGCCGCCCTCGCCGATGCCGTCGTCCTGGACGTCCGGCAGACCAGCGAGTTCACCGCCGGGCACGTCCCGGGCGCCTTGCACGTGGAGCTCGGCGACCTCGCCGCCCGGGTGCCGTCGTTGGCTGCCGGCCCAATCGTGGTCATGTGCGCTCACGGGGAGCGGGCGATGGGTGGGGCTAGCCTGCTGCGTCGCGCCGGTCGCCGCGACGTGGCCGTCCTGGCCGGCGGCCCGCACGACTGGGAACAGGTCAACGATCGGTCCCTGGAGACCGGGCTATGACGGATTCGACGCTCCGCGTCGGGCGACCGGCACGGCTCGGGCTGGCCCAGAACGCGGCCCAGTTCGGGCTGCTCGTGGTGGTCAACGCCCTGGTCGGCGGCATGCTCGGCGAGGAGCGCACTGTCCTGCCGCTGCTCGGGGAACGTCAGTTCGGGCTCAGGGCGTACACGGCGGGGCTGACGTTCATCCTCGTGTTCGGCCTAGCCAAGGCCGTCACCAACTACCTCGCCGGCACGCTGGGCGACCGGTACGGCCGCAAACCGGTCCTGGTCGGCGGGTGGCTGGTGGCGGTGCCGGTCCCGCTGCTGCTGATCTGGGCGCCGTCGTGGGGGTGGGTCATCGTCGCGAACGTTCTGCTCGGCATCTCCCAAGGGCTGACCTGGTCGACCACCGTCGTCATGAAGATCGATCTGGTCGGTCCGGCCCGCCGCGGGCTGGCCATGGGCCTGAACGAGGCCGCCGGGTACGGGGCCGTCGCCGTGACCGCATTGGCCACCGGGTACCTCGCGCAGGCGTACGGGCTGCGCCCGGCCCCGTTTCTGCTTGGCATCGCGTTCGCCGCCCTGGGCCTTGGCCTGTCCACCCTGACCGTCAAGGAGACCCGCGACCATGCCCGCCTCGAAGCAGCCGGACACGCGCCGCGCCCTGACGGCAAACACGACCACCTGCATGCCGACCTGACCACCGCCCAGGTGTTCGCCCAGACCAGCTTCCGTGAACCGGCGCTGTCCTCGGCGAGCCAGGCCGGGCTGGTGAACAATCTCAACGACGGGCTCGCCTGGGGACTGTTTCCCATCCTGTTCGCGGGCGCAGGTCTGTCCGTGGCCCGCATCGGCGTCCTCGCCGCCCTGTACCCGGCCGTGTGGGGCGTCGGGCAGCTGCTCACTGGCGCCCTGTCCGACCGGTGGGGTCGCAAATGGCTCATCGCCACAGGCATGGGCATCCAGGGCGTCGCCTTGGGCGTGGTGGCCCTCGCCGATACCTTTACCGTCTGGGCCTTCGCCGCCATCTTGCTGGGAGCCGGGACGGCCATGGTGTACCCGACCCTGTTGGCCGTGTCCGCGGACGTGTCCCACCCGGCGTGGCGGGCCCGCGCCGTCGGCATCTACCGGTTGTGGCGCGACGCGGGATTCGCCGCCGGCGCCCTGCTTGCTGGCCTGGTCGCCGATGCGCTCGGGGTCCGGGCCGCCGTGTGGTCGGTCGCGGCGCTGACGGTCGCATCCGGGGTGGTCGTCGCCGGGCGCATGTACGAGACTCACCCGCCCGCCCATCGCGGGAACGACCCACACCCGCAGCAGGATACGCAGGAGGTCAGCCATGGGTGAGCGCGCCGCCAAGCACGCCCTGTTCGCGCAGTTCGCCGCCGTCGGCAAGGTCCTGGGCAACCCGGCCCGCCTGGAGCTGCTCGACCTGCTCGCCCAGGGTCCACGCAGCGTCGAGGACCTCGCCGCCGCCGCACACCAGGGCATGAGCACATGCTCCGCGCACCTGCAGACGCTACGTGAGGCCGGGATGGTCGAGCCCCGACGCGACGGCAAGCGCGTCTTCTACTCCCTGGCCGGTGACGACGTCGCCGCCCTGTGGGCGCAGCTGCGGCAGGTGGCCCACGAGCATCGCCCGCACACCGAACCTGCGGCCCGCGCCTACCTCGGGCCGGACGACACCCAGGCCGTGGACACCACTGAGCTGCTGCGTCGCCTGCGCACCGGGGACAGCGTCGTCCTCGACGTCCGACCCGGTGTCGAGTACGCCGCCGGCCACCTACCCGGCGCCCTGCACATCCCGCTCGAGGAGCTCGCCGACCGCCTCGGCGAACTACCCCCAGGCACGGACATAGTCGCCTACTGCCGCGGCCAGTACTGCGTCCTTGCCCACGACGCGGTGCGCGTGCTCAACGCCCACGGCCTACACGCCAGAAGGGCCGCCGACGGCTTCCTGGAATGGCGGGTCGCGGGAGTGCCCATCGAATCGGGCGCCGCGTAGCGCCAAGGCCAGAATCCCAAGCGTCGCCCCGCGAGAAGCTCGCATCGTCGCATGCGACGCCATCCGAAGGAGCGACGGCCACGGCGATCCAGACGCCAGCGCGGTTTTCGCTGCGTTGGGCTCTCAGGCACCCCAGGAGGTAGGGAGCCCGTTGCGGAACAGTCTGGTGGGCGGGCGGATGGCGTCCGGCTGGGTGCGAGCCATGCCCTCTTGGATGCCTACGGTCAGCCACCGATCCGCAGAGTTGGTGCACTGGCCACACGGGAGAGCACCATTCCACCGGCTGCTGCCCCGCCGCTGCCTGAGGCGAGCATGGCCCCGCCGAGCCTGGTGCCTGTCGGCTGGTCGGTGCGCTCCGGGCTCACTGGCCCGCGGGCGTCCCGTCCGCGACCAGGCGGACCAACGGGCGGCTCAAGCCCCATTCGTGTGTCAGTAGGCCGGGGAACCCGAACAGGGCAACGCTGAGGACGAAGTTGAGGACAAACGGGGAGAAGCACGACCCAGAGGAGAGCCCAGGCCCGGATGTCCGCTGGAAGGGGTGGGACGTTCATGATCAGCCGCGCGGGTTCACATCCTGGGTTTCAGCCGAGGCCGGGGTCCTGGCGGCGGGGTTCGCCAGTGTTCGGGTCAAGGAACAGCTTGCGCGCATAGTGGCCTGAGGCGAAGTCGAACATGCCCGTCAGGGGACCGGCGAGCGCGTCATAGGACCCGCCTCCGAGGCGCTGGCCGCGGAGCCAGTTGTCCTCGACGAAGCGGATGATGGAGGTCTGGTCTGTCAGCGTGTGGTCGACGTGGTTGACCCGGGCCCACGGCGAGATGACCAGCAACGGCAGGCGTGGGCCGTACCCGCAGCGGCCCTGGTATCCGCCGAGCCGCGGCGCCTCGGTGCCGCACTGGCCCGGACCGGTGCGCCCGTCGTGGGCGGTTTGGGAGGTGTTGCGGATCGGCGACGCCTGGTGGCCGCTTGGCCGGTCTCCAGGCCGAGACCCCGTCGCCACGGCGACGTGGACGAACTGGGCCTGCTGGCCTGCCGGGATGACAGTCGTCCGGCCCTCGAGACCGGCACGACCTTCGACGCACCGCGGGCGTGGCGGGGCCCCTCCGGGTAGCGTCGCCTCGTGCCCAACGAGACCACGCTCGATGACCTCGCCGACGAAAAGTTCGTCTCGCTCACGAGCTTTCGCAAGAACGGCGTCGGCGTCCCGACCCCTGTCTGGATCGGGCGTGACGGCGATGCCCTCGTCGTGACGACACCGGTCGGCAGCGGCAAGGTCAAGAGGCTGCGTAAGAACCGCACGGTCGAGCTGCGGCCGTGCAGCCGCCGCGGCACCGTCGAGGAGGACGCGCCCACGGTCAGGGCCGTGGCCGAGGTTGTCGAGGGCGACGCTGCCATGCGCCGGCTCGACGAGGTGCTGAAGCCGAAGTACTCCTTCGAATACCGCGTCGCCATGAGCATCGAACGGCTGCTGCGACGAGGGAGCCCTCAGCGGGTCATGCTGCGCATCACTCCGGTGGGCTGACCGCACCCTCGGTCGCGTCGGCAGACACGGCTTGACCCTTCAGGATCGGCCTCTGTCATGACCCCGTGGCCACGCGTGCTCCCTCGCCGCCACCCAAGCTCGCGGAGACGACGTTCACAATGCAGACAACGACACCCCCGATCGAGAGCGGGCGGGGGTGCCGCGCCCACACCCCCATACCCCAATGTGCACCCCGACACCCCGGCCTGACCCTCCCGAGTGACTGGGGGTATGGCTCTACTACCGTGTGCGCGGGGCGCGCCGCCTCCCTGCCCCCCGTAGGTTGAGGCGGCGCGTTCAGGGGCGACGCGCGTCTCCCGGCCTTCACACCAGGAGGCGCGCGTCGTGCACGCCACCCTCGGATCGGACGGGGGCGCTCAGGGCTGGGCTTCAATCATGTGCGGAGCCGCCGTACGCAGATCGGCAACGCCAGCCCCTGAACGGCTACGGCAAATGATGCAGCCACACCGTCGCCGTCGTCTCTAGCATCGGGCACACAACCCTCGGCACGACGGTGGGTCGCGCCGGGCCAGCCGGATTTAGCGGGCGAGGCTCCACAGGTATCAGCGTTTGCGCAGGTCAGCAGACCTTCCGGCCCAGGCATCGAGCAAACGCCGTCATCTGTGTGGTCTACATCTGGCCGGTCGGATCTCTGCTCGCTTGCTTGGCTCAGTTGCCATGTGACGACTAGATGTACTCACGCCATCGTGCTCGCGGCCGCGCACCGACGAAAGCCTTCCGTCTCGTAGAGATGTTTGGCGAAGCTTCCGGCCTCCCCCGAATGACTCATGGCGAGCTCCCGTCCGTCCAGACGCTCGTACTGTCGACACTCACAAGGTTGTAGCCGTTGGCGTCACGGGTCGGCGGTAGGCGGGAAATGCCAGCCTCGATCGCGTGCTGCGGCTACCGTGGCCGTTGAGCGGCGGCTTTCGAGGAGCGATGCGTGGGCGTAGACGGCGAGCGGTTGGCCGAGGCGAGCGGCGCGCGGACGCTCGCCTCGCTGGTCGCCGCTGTCGCCTGTGCAGGCATCGCCCTGTCTCTCACCGTCGCAGCTGGGGTCATCACGTTCGGGCTCTCACAGAGTTATGGCTTCGGGGCAGGCTGGGACCGGTCGGCCTTCATGATGACGGGCGCTGCCGGGGTGTTGGCTGGCGCCGCCCTGGGCGCCGCAATCCGCCTTGCGCGACTGCGTTTGCGAGCGCTGCCCGTCATGGCGGGGTGGGCGGCGCTCGTATTCGCCGTGGGCTACATCGCTGGAGTAGCCGGCAACGGTCTGAACCACTAGCGCACTAAGTAGCTCAGCCATGCATCTCTCGGCTCGAAATACCTTCTGTCGTCCGGACTCCCGTTGACGAGAGGCGGCTCCAGGGTAGACACTCCTAACAATGTTAGGAGAAACGAACGTCGATAGGGTCTCGCGTCGTCGTCAAGGCACGCGAAACGAAATACTCGACGCCGCCTGGGCGGTGGTGCGTGAGTCGGGCTGGTCCGGGCTCACCCAGCGCAGTGTCGCGCAGCGAGTGGGCATGCGCGCACCCTCGCTATACGGACACTTCGACTCCAAGCTGACGATCATTGATGCGATGTTTGGCCAGGCGTGGGCGGAGTTCGACGCGACTGCCGCGGTGCAAGAGCGCGACCTACCTGACGACCCGCGCGCAGCGCTGCTGACGGCCGCGACGACCTGGCTGGACGCGATGGCAGCGGACCCGGAGCGGAACGCGCTGATGAACCAGCGACCCGTCCCCGGCTTCACGCCCAGCGCCGAGTCCTACGCGTTCGCCGTCCAGGCGATCGAGCGCCTGCACCGCCTCCTGAACCGTCTAGGCATCACCGACCCCGACGCCGCTGATCTGTGGACCGCGATCCTCGCGGGCCTGGCCAGTCAGCAGAACGCCAACGACCCCGGGGGCCAGCGCTGGCGCCGGCTCCTGCCCCGGGCCGTTGACATGTTTCTCACCGAAGTCCGACCGGATACAGCACGCAGGAAGAAGGCCCGATGAACGCCACAGACCATCAACCAACTGGGACCGGGCCGCGTTGGCCACGGATGGACCGCGACCTTGCGATGCGGCTCGCGACCACGGAGTACCAGCGCTTCCTCGACCTGCTGCGCTCTCTGTCTGGAGACGACTGGACCAAGCCCACCGACTGCGCTCAGTGGGACGTCAGAGCGATAGCGGGCCATACCACCGGCATGGCGCTGATGGCGACCGGCTTGAAGGAGACCCTCCGGCAGTCCCTGATGTCCAAGCGTCGCGGCGGCGTCCCCCTGGATGCCCTCACGGCCCTGCAGGTCGAAGAACATGCCGACCTCACCACGGGCGAGCTCGTCGACCGGTTCGCCGCGATCGGTCCCCGGGCCGCACGCGGTCGCATGCGAACTCCCGCCCTCGTACGTCGAATGAAGCTGCCGGACCCCCAGGACGTCGCGGGCAAGACCGAGCACTGGACAAACGGCTACCTCATCGACACGATCCTGACCCGCGACCCGTGGATGCACCGAATGGACATCTGCCGAGCGACCGGGCGCGCACCGGCGCTCACACCCGACCACGACGGTTTCCTGGTCGCCGATGTCGTCCAGGAGTGGGCCGACCGGCACGGCCGCCCCTACCAGCTGCACCTCACCGGACCGGCCGGTGGCAGATTCTCCAAGGGCAACGACGGGCCCGAGCTGACTCTGGACGCCATCGACTTCTGCCGTGTCCTATCCGGACGCACCACCGGCCACACGATGACCAGCGACCTCCTCGAGGTGGCGGTGCCCTTCTAGGGAGAGCTAGGCGTACTTGGGCAAGTTCGCGAATCGACCAAGGGTGGTGTGCCGCCGAATGGTGGCCGCTCAGGCCGTCACATCCAGGCGGCGTGAGGGCGCCCGCCCAGGATTCAACCGGGGCGGGCGTCAAGCTTTCTCGCTTGCCTAGCCGCAGGTGAGACTGAACTTGTCGAAGTTGACCGTGACGGTGCCGTTGGCGTTCATGACGAACACGGCCGTGTCGTGCGCGGAGATCGTCGAGCCGTCCGACCCGGTTGCATGGATGGTGAGAGTGAACGCGTTGTTCGTGTTGCGCTGGTTCATGTTGAAGTTGCCCCACGCGGTCGCGTGTCCGCTGTAGGTCACTCCGGTCCCGTCATCAGTCCCGAGGATGGCGCCCGTTTCGGTGAAGGTGGCCCACACCTCGTCGCTGGCCGTGAAGAAGGTGACGTGGTTGACCAGGTTTCCGGTGAACTGGATGCCCTGGCCGCCGTTGAACGTGTCACCGGTGCACGGGTTGGTCGCCTGCGGCTCAAGAAAGACGCCATGCACGTTAGTGGTGGACGTGACGGTCTGACCGTTGGGACTGGCGGCAGTGGCGGGTGCCACCACCGCGGTCGCTGCAGTCAGGCCTATCGCGATCGGCAGACCCAGCCGTCGCACCAGCTTCGTTGCGCTCATGTAACTCCCCCGTTCTGCGGGGTCGGCCCCGCCCAACCCCGACCATGTTCCGTCGATGGAAGGAAGCGGCGACCGCATTCCAGTCGCTACCTTGGGTGACCGTAGTGCCGGAGCGCGGGCAGTAGATCATGCGTTCATACGAGCACATGCCCGTTATTTGGCCGTAGTCGATAGGGCCGCCGAGAACGACTCGAACGACCCGTTTCGCGGCCCGACGTGCAACGACGCCGGTGCAGGCAAGGTCAGTGACGGCCAACTTCCCAAGTTGCCGGGACTTGCGACGGCCTTTCACTCTGACCGGGTGTGCCCCCTCTGATTGCGGTGTGATTATTCGGCGACAACAGACTGCGTCTTCGACCTGGCTGGAGTTGACCAGCGCACGCATCCCTCATAGTTCGGCCCGCGCCAGTCGCCTCTGACGGCGGGCCCGTCGAGGGTGCCGACCCGACCGGCATGTCGCCGTCAAGCGCGTCCTCTTCGTCCTCGTGGTCGCGGGTCGCGTCGGCGTCAGCTCGCCTCCATCGGGTCCGCACCCGCCGAGCAGCCTCCTGCACGTCAACGCCCTCACAAAGTCCACGACGTCGCCCGCTCGGTCGCGCTCGCAAGGCCCCGCAGCAGCTGGTTGCGCTTTGCGCGAGGGCCCTCACAGTCCACCCCATGACACTCGAACCCAATGCCACAGACGCCGAGCCGACTAACGCGGTCTGCCCCGACTGTGGCCAAGAAGGCAGCATCACCAACGTTCAGGAAGTCGAACAGGAGCACATCTACCCCATCTTGGGGTTCGACCCCAACGGTGAGCCTCGCTACGGCCCGCGGGTCATCACCTGGACCGTCTACACGCTCAACGAAGCCCGGTGCGACCAGTGCGGTTGGGAGGACGACTTCGACCACTGGCTCACCAACCTCTAAGACGCAAGCCTGACCTGACCCCACCCGGACGTACCCGCCTCACAGCGGGTACGTCCTAGTCGTCGCGGGCGAATCCCAGCCCGAGCACGACCACCCGTGCGCCTGCGCGCGCCTAGGGCGGGGCATGCGATGGGTCGTCAGTTGGTAGCCGCGGGCCGACCGACCCAGACCGTCGGGCCACTCGTGTCGAGGTCGGGGCCGTCGACGACCTGCACGTGCGGGGCGTACCGGTGGACCGCCTCCGTGAGCGCGGCGCGCTGCGCGGGGTCCAGTCCGTTGGCGAGACTTTGGTAGGGCAGCCTGGGCGAGGGGCTCCCTGCCTCGCCGGCAGGACCGCCCTGGAGCATCGCCGCCAGATCGGGACGAGTCCTGCGCAGCTCCTCCAGGGCCGCCGGGTCCACCGAGGACACGTCCACGGCGTTCGGGGCGTAGGGCACCATTCCCTGGACCTGCGGCAGCTGGGCCAACCCCGGCGTAGCCGTGCTTTGTGCCGGTTCGGCCGCCACCACCGCGAGCGCCGGTTGCCTGAAGCGGGGGGAGCCCACCCCGGGCCCTGACTCCAGTGCGCAGCACACGACCAGTCGACGCAGCTGGGCCCAGGGGACCACCTGGGCCCGCCGGTCGCCCGGCGCCATGCCGAGGCCGCTGAGGTACAGGCCGCCGGGTCCGGCGGCGAGCAGCGGCACCGAGGCCGCGCGCACGCCTGGACGTGCCGCGAGCCCGGCTCCGCCAGCCACCAGACCGCCGATGGCGAAGCCGACGAGGGATAGGTGGACGAGCGCGACGACGGCAAGAGTCGCGCCGAAGGCGGCGCCCAACACGGGAACCATGATTCCTGCGGCTGCGCTGCCACGGGGCATCTGGAGGACGAATGCCGTGGGGTCGCCTGCCGTCGCCGACATCGGAGATGCCCCTGCGCCGGTCTGGTCGAAGGTCACGGTGAACCGCTGCATACGCCCTCCCGCGTGGATCGAGTCGCTCGGAACGGTACCGGGCGGGGGCACCGACGAACTGGGCGAAACGGGAACGATCGTACGAACGGCTGAAGGGCGCCACGGATAGTGCCGCGGGGTGCGTTCGGCAACCGCGTAGTAATCGGGGTGGCGCTGCGGCCCAGACCAGCGATTTGCGGGCACACGAACCACATTCAGTGGCTGCGTTTTACGCCATGTCCGTAGTTCGGCAAGGGCGTTGGCATATGCGCCGTACTCATCCTTGGGCTGTGAGAAACCGGGTCGGATCCAAGGTCATGCGTCCATGCTGTCGGGGGTCTTCACCGGTCGAAATGTTGGACCGCATGGTCATCCGGACCAGCTTAGGGCCGTGGCCCGAACGCTGATCGCTCACCTACGCGACGCCCCGGAGTATCTGCCGCCAGTCGGGCTGGTCGCGCACGCCACCGCCGAGCCCGGTGGTCCATGACCCCGGACCGGCGGTCCTGCCGGAGCCGAGGCTGCGGGCTGGGAGTGCGCCGACACCAACAGGGCGGTGGGCACGCGTCCGACGACGAGGGACGGGTGATCTAGGCGCTCCTGTGCGTGCTGGAGGCGCCCGGCAGCAGCCAGCAGCGCGCCGACCCTGACCGTATGCGCCATGCTCAACGGCATCAGCGACCCGTCCTGAGGCAACCCGACGGGGCCGCCGACCTGCGCTGACTCTCCACCCGCGTCCGGGCCGCATCAAGGGCGCTGTGAGGAGTCTCGCTCTTGTGTCCCGGAACGCATCTGTTCCCACCGGAATGCTCCCGCCGATCCGTGTGGGGGGTGTAGATCACCGTAGGGGTCTGGTCGGAGCGCGGCGGCCACGCCGGGTCGGGCTCAGCTCGCCGGTGGGAACCGCGCCCGAGGCTGGAGGGTGACTTACGCGTGGGCGATGCGGGTGCGGCGGCCGCGAGCTGCGGTCAGGGCGCCTGCGGCGGCGAGTGCCGCACCGCCGACGGCGCCCAGACCGATCTGGAGGTACTGAAGGGTGGGCCCGGCGTTGCCCGCGACAGATACCGTCGAGGTCCCGGAATGGGCGTTGTTCTGGTGCGGCCAGGTGTTGTAGGACGGGGGGCCGGGGTTGTACGGGCGTGCGGCAGGGTTCGTCGAGGCGGCGACTCCGGTCGTCCACGTGTTGTACACGGGAGGTTCCGGCCTGGCGGACGCGGGGCCGGCCAGAGCGGCAGCGAGAACGGCGGCGGCGCCGAGGCTGTATGCGCAGCGGCGCGGCGTAGCGCCCAGAGGGCTCCTGGGCTGCGGCAGGTAGTGGCTGTTCATGGTGCGCCCCTTTCGTGCGTGGTTTTGCGGATGACTTCACGGTAGGAAGCCGGGGCCGGGGCCGTCGTCGGGGTGCGCCCCCCTTTCCGCCCAGTCCGGTGCGTGCTGGCCCGTAGGTGGCGCCGGGTCGTCTCTCTGGGCCGCGTTGGGTCTGCGTGTCACTATCAGGTCATGGGGGTCGGGACCTCGGGGCTTCTGGTGTGTCTTTCGCGGCTGGCTCAGCGATGCCGTGCAGCGCTGAGCCCGCGGGCTTGCCAAAGGCGTGGTGCCTGATGGCGCCGGACGAGGTCCTGCTCGACACCGTAGGCGTGGCCTTCGTCTGCGCTGGCGTGGTTGTCGGGTCGCGAGGTCGCCGTCGACGCATGGCTCTGCTGCTGTTGGCGACCGGCGTCACGTGGTGGCTCGGCGGTCTGGGTGACTGGGCCCTGTTCTGGCATCGGGGGCCGCTGACCCACGCGCTGCTGGCCTACCCGACCGGGAGGTTGCGTGGGCGGGGGCCGCGGGTGGTCGCTGCGGGCGGGTACGTCCTGGCGGTCGCGGCCCCGCTGGACCGGTTCGCGGTGGTGAACGTCGGGATGGCCCTGTCCGTGGTTGGTGCCGTGACCTGGTCCGCGTTCGGCTCCCAGGGTCCGCAGCGCAGCCAGCGGTGGCAGGCTGTCGCAGCCGCCACGGTGGTCATGGGCGTCCTCGCCGGCGGAGCGCTCGCGCGGACGCGTGGCGTTGGCGCGCAGCCGGCGGCCCTGCGCACGTACGAGCTCGGACTGGTCCTCGGCGCGCTGGTGCTTGCCGGTGGTGACGTGTGGGACCGGTGGAGCGAACCGACGACGACCCGACTGGTGGTCGAGCTGGGGGCGGCCCCTGCCGGTGGACGGATCAGCGGGCTCGTGGCCGACGCCCTGGGTGACCCGTCGGCGGAGCTGTTCTACTGGCTGCCGGACGGGGGCGGGTTCGTGGACGAGGCGGGTCGCGCGGTCCCCGACCCGGGTGCCCGTGCTGCCGGTGCGCAGGTCACCGAGCTGGACCACGATGGGGAACGGGTCGGGGTCCTGGTCCACGACGTCGGGGTCGGGCAGGACCCGGAACTGCTGGCCCGAGTGGCAGCGCTGGCCAGCCTGGCCGTTGCCGGGGTCCGGTTGCGGGCCGATGTGGAGGCGCAGCTGGCGGCCGTCGAGGCGTCACGCCGCCGGATTGTCACCGCAGGCGAGCTTGAGCGGCAGCAGCTGGCCGCCGAGGTGCGCCGCGGGGCTGCGCGCCATCTGGAGGTGGTCTCGGGGCTGCTCGCAGACTCTGGCCACCCGGACGCTGAACTCGCGGACGCCACGGCGATGGCTCAGCGGTCCCTGGATGCGTTCGCCGACGGCATGGACCCGGTCGCCGGCTCCGACAGCGGCCTGGCCGGGGCGCTGGCCGAGCTCGTCCGGAACTTCCCGGTGCCGGCCACTGTGGCGCTGGAGGGCGGCCCGAGCTCTCCGTCGGCGGAGTCGACCGCGTACTTCGTGTGCGCCGAGGCCCTGTCCAACGTCGGGAAGCACGCCGCCGCCTCACAGGTGTCGATTCGCGTGGCGGCGACCCCTGGGTGGGTGCGGGTCGTCGTGAAAGACGACGGGGTCGGCGGCGCGACACCGTGGGCTGGCACGGGCCTGGCGGGGCTCCGGGACCGGGTGGAGGCCCTCGGCGGGACCCTGACCGTGCACAGTCCCGCGGGTGGTGGGACTCGGGTGGAGGCCGTCATCGGCGCTTAAGCGCGTCGGCTGGAGGCGGGCACCGGCGGCTGAACCAGGCCAGGCTCGGGGTGCGGCTGACCTGGCGGAACGGCTTGATCCAGAACCGTTCCGGAGAGAACGGGTCCAGTGTGAGGACGCCGCGGTACAGCGTCCAGCGGATCAGGTCCACGGGTTCGCCGACCTTGGCGTTGGCGTTGTTCGGCGCGATGCCGCCGGCAGCCAGGGTCGGAAGCGTGATCACGCCGGGGCCTTGGCCGGTGACCGAGTGGATGGACCAGGTGCACGCGTGGGGCGACTCCTGGCCCTGGACGTTGATGCCGTGGTCGAAGACGAACACGAAGTGGCCGATGTTCTCGTCGAGCGCATCGGGCGAGCCGTGGCTGAGGACCTCGGCCGGGCTCACGTCCGAGACGTAGGCCCCGTCCAGGGCCGCCAGCTCCCGCCCCCCGGGCTTGCTCCCGGTCGTTGACGGGCGCATCTGCTGGGACTTGTTGGTCGTGACCGTCGCTGCGCTGTTTCCGCACCCCGCCAGTGCCAGCGCACACGTCAGCCCGGCCGACACTGCAAGGACGACCACACCCGGACGGGTTCGCGGGCCGGGGTTCATGGCGTCCCGACCCTGGCGAATGGCTGAAGGACCATCGGGGTGGGTCCAACGCCCAGGGACGTGTCGCGGCGCAGGGTCAGCTGGTTGCGGTAGATGTTCCAGCGCATCCCGAACACCTCGCCGCTCTCGTTGCGCATCGTCAACGCATCGCCGGCGACGCTCAAGGTTCCCCAGTCCTGGCCGTGGGTCAGCGGGTTGCGCTGGTCGACCGTGTAGCGGTCGCCGTGGAAGGTCAGGGTGAGCGTGCCCCAGTTCTGGTCGTTGATCTCCTCGGCGTCGAGCAGCAGTGGGCTGCTAGCGAGGGCCTGTTTGCTGTAGCTGGTGCGCCAGGCGCCTTCCAGCGGGCTTGGGATCGCGAACGCGGCCGGTGGCGGTGGGCACCGTCGGCTCAGGGCGGCCGACGACGGGGTGGCGTTGAGCCGGTGCCAGGGCCGAGCGCGGAAGTTCGACGGTGAGTTGTCGTCGACGGCCTTCCCGGGGGTGGTGGGGGCGACCGGGCCGAGGGTGAGCACCCCCTCGTACAGGCTCCAGCTGAACACGAAGTGTTCGCCGGGCTTGTTGAATGCGCCGGTGGGAGCCAGTCCGCCGCCGCCGGAGATGTCCCACACCATCTGCTGACCGCGCAGGGTGTAGCGGCCGTACCCCCATGTGCACGCGGTCGCGTTCTCCTGGGTGAAGGCCAGACGCCCCCGGTCGAGCAGGTACACCCAGTGGCCCCAGTTCTCCGGTACATAGTCGCCATCGGCGGGGCTGGTGGTGACTGTGTACACCCCGTCCAGGGTCGGCGAATCGCTGGAGCCGCCACCCGTGCCGGACGTGGTGGCACCGCACACCGGTGCCTCGGCATTGGCCGCGTTCTCGTACCCGGCGCGCAGCGCGCTGATGTGGTCGATCTCTGCGGCGGTGGTGCGGTCGCGCCGCAGCTCGGTGGTCACCGGTGCCAGCGCCGTGCGCAACGCGGCAAGTTGGGCTGCTGTCGCCCGGACGAACCGCACGTTGCCGCGCCGGCACAGCATGGTGATGCCGTCCGCGGCGGCCGCGGCGTTGGCCTGGGTCGTCGGGTCCACCGCCAGGGCTGCTGCCTGCCGCAGGATGCGTTGGTCCGCTGGGGCCAGGCGGCGCAACGCCGTGGTGTTGGCGAACAGGACCAGCGGTCGCGGGGACAGGTTGACGTTGGCGGTGATGGTGCTGCCGGGTGGGTCGTACTGGTTGCCGGCGACGCTTTCGGTCTGCTGTTCCAGGCCGTCGACGCCGGTCATGGCCGCGCCCTCGAACGCGCTGGGGACCCCTACGGCACCCAACGCTCGCAGGACTTTCTGGCCGACCACCGACGGTGACAGGGCGATCCGCGCCCCGCGGTAGTCGCCCGGCCCGACGAGCTCGTGGCTCAGCCCGACCGGTTTGCGCATGGGCCCAGGCAGGATGCCCAACCCGGTCAGCCCCAACGGCCGCAGGCCCGCGAGCATTGGACCGGTCAGGTCGCTGCTGTCGAGAACCTTGGTCTCGAAGGCGAGGCTGTCGACCAGCAGGGGCGCGTCCAAGGCGTCGAACGAGGTGACGCCAATGGTGTCGAACGCCCGAGCCGGAACCAGACCCAGAGTGGCCTGGCCGTCGGCGACAGCCTTGATCGCGTCGGGTTCGGCTGAAAGTTGGTGCACATGCCACTTCGACGCCGCGCCTTGCAGCACGAGATGGCCATGGCTGAGACGGGTCACCGTGTCGACGTAAGCGCGCATCTCATCCCCACGTGTGCTGATCGCCGTGACCACCACCGGCGCCGGCGCCAGGTCGCCGCCGGCGCGGTCCCCGGTCAGCCGGCACCCGCTCAGCCCCACGGCCCCCACGGCTCCCACGACCAGCCCGACGGTCCACGATGACAGCAGGCGCATGGCGTCACCTCCCGGCAAACCACGATAGGCACCGGCGGTTGTACACGCATGCGTGCCAACTCGTAGTTGTGGTGGCTGGGCTACGTCAAAGGGACGAGCGGTGCCGATGACCCCACCGAGGATGATGGCAGGGTGCGCGCAACGCGGACCGTTTCGCTGCTGCTCGTGGTCGCCGGCGGGCTGGCCGCCGCGCAGACGGTCAGGGTCGTGCGGGCCCAACCCGAGGTCACCTACGCCGACGCCAGCGGCTGGCTGCTGGTGCTGGAGCTCGGCGCCGGCTTGGCCGTGGTGGGCGCGGGCTCGGTCACCACGCTGCGAGCCCCAACCCGCACGACGGGCCTGCTGGCCGTGGCGGCCGGCGTCGCGTGGCTGACCCGGGAGTGGGGCTCTCCGTCAGCGGGGTCGTCGCTGGCCTTCACCACCGGTCTAGTCCTGGCGGGGGTCGCCCCGGCCCTGCTCGCGCATGCTGCCTTCCGATTCCCCGGGGCACCGCGGGTGGGGCGGGCGGTCATCGTCGTCGGGTACGCGGTGGTCGTGGGCTGGCAGGGCGTGGCGCCGGTGTTGTTCCTCGACCCCGTGGCCGGGGGTGCGCGCTGTGCCCGGCCAACCTCGTGCTGCTGGCGGACCGCGCCGGGTGGGCGAACGCGTTGGAGCGCTCCGGGTTGTGGGCCGGGGCCGGGTGGGGGGTGATGGCCGCCGCGAGTCTGGTCTGGGTCGTCGCAAAGGCGTCGCCGGCCTGGCGGCGCGTCGCGGCGCCGTTCATGGCGGCGGTCGCCGCGCTGCTGGTCGTGACCGTTTGGGGGGACGTGCGCACGGCGTTGAGCTGGACCCCGCAGGCGCTGGTGGACGATCGGCTGTGGGTCCTTGACGCGGCGATGCTGACCCTGGCCGGCGCCGGGCTGCTGTACGAGCGCGTCCACGCCCGCCAGGTCAGGGTGTCCCTGGCCCACCTCGCGGTGGACCTCGCCCGCCGCGGACCAGACACCGGTCTCGTGCCGACCTTGGCGCGAGTGGTCGGCGACCCGACCCTGACCGTGCTGTACCCGCTGGAGGACCAGACCCTGGTCGACGCCGTCGGGAACCCCGCCGAGCTCCCGCCCGACCTGGCACCGACCGTGCTGTCGCGCGCCGGCAAGCCGATCGCGTACCTGCTGCACCGGCCCGGGGCACTTGACGACGAGGTGGCCATGGCCGAAATCGGCACCGTTGCCACGATGTCGGTTGACCACGAGCGACACCAGGCCCTGTCGCACGCGCACGTGGCCGCGCTGCGAGCCTCCCGAGCCCGGATCGTCGCCGCCCGCGACGCCGAACGCCGCCGCCTCGAACGGGACCTGCACGACGGTGCCCAGCAGCGCCTGGTCACCCTGGCCCTGCTGCTGCGCCTGGCCCAAACAACCTCACCGGCCGGCAGTGCCGACACGGCCCTGCTGGAACGGTGCACCGCAGAGGTGACCGCAGCGCTGGACGAGCTGCGCGGGCTGGCCCACGGCATCTACCCGGCCGCGCTGGCCGACGAGGGCATCGAGGCCGCCCTGCAGGTGCTCGCCGAGACAGCCCCGCTGACGCTCGACACCGGCCCCATCGCGGATCGGCGCTACCCCGAGCCGGTCGAGTCCACCGCCTACTTCACCATCGCCCAGCTCGTGCGGCACTGCGTCCACGACCAGGGATGGCTGTCGGCAACCCAGACCGATACCACCCTGCGCTTCGAGCTCGACATCGACGGCGACGCCCCCACCCAGGAGACCGTTGGCCCGCTCGAGGACCGGGTCGGCGCCCTGGACGGCCACCTCACCCTCGCACGACGCGCAGGCCGTCTCGCCACGTTGGTACTGGAGCTGCCATGCGAGTGATCGTCGCCGACGACGAGGCCCTGCTGCGCCAGGGCCTGACCGCCCTGCTCGCCACAACCGACATCGACGTCGTCGCCACCGTCGGCGACGGACGATCGTTGACCCGCGCCGTCGACACGCTGCACCCCGACGCGGTCCTGGTCGACATCAAGATGCCTCCCACGCACACCGACGAAGGCATCCGCGCCGCCCTCGACATCCGCCGACGCCACCCCGACACCGGCGTCCTAGTGCTCTCGCACTACCTCGACTCCCGGTACGCGATGCGACTGATCGAAACCCGGGAAGGGTCCGTCGGCTACCTGCTCAAGGAACGCGTCTCCGACCTCGCCGTGCTCGTCGAGGCGTTGCACCGCATCGCGGACGGTGAGTCGGTCGTCGACCCGACCATCGTCGCGCGCCTGATCAACCGGCGCCCCAGGTCACCGATCCAGCGGCTGTCCGAGCGGGAACGCGAGATCCTCGCCCTCATGGCCGAAGGTCAGTCCAACGCCCGCATCGGCGCCCGGCTGTTCCTGAGCCCACGCACCGTCGAAGCGCACATCGGGCACATCTTCGGCAAGCTCGACCTGGCCCCCTCCGACGACTACCACCGCCGCGTCCTGGCCGTCCTGGCCTACCTGCGCGGGGTCACCCCACCGGTTCAGGACGAGACCCGCGCCTGACAGCGGACTCGGACTGCACGGCCCGCAGGGGCGGACACTCACGGTCCCCGGCCGCAAGTGTCCGCCGCCCCGCTAGCCGGTGGTCAGGACGGTTCCGGTGATGTTCCCGAATCCCTGATCGCCGACCCTGGCTCCGGTGTCGACCCCTTGCCCACTCAGCTCCGCGCACGCGCCGGTGCCACCGTGGATCTGCACCGGTCCGGTGCCGGTGAACCCGGTGTCGGTGAAGGTGAGGAGCACGTGCTTGAGCATGTTGAACGTGCCACTGCCGTCCGCGCACGTGTACACCGTGTGAATCAGCAGATTCAGCCCATTGGAGTGGCTGTTCCCCGCACTGGGCGCGAAGACGCTGACGTCGTCGGCGAACGTCCCGCTCGGACACAGTGGACCGGTTGCCGTGAACGCGGATACACCCGCGGCAGGGATGATCGTCTCGGTGATCGTGAACGGCTGGGGCGCACCGGACGCGTTGGCGGTGGCCGCAGTCGCGGCATTCGCCGCGACCAGACCAAGGAGCGCCGCGGTCAGGCTCACCCGCGCAAACCGCGATGAGCGTGGCAGTGTGAGCATCGCATGTACCTCCTGTCAGGCGTTTTTGGACGGTCTAAGCCTTGACCGGCCACTGGCTCTGGATCATCCGTGTGACCCTCGTCCTGTGCAGGCGCTCGTTTCGGGTTCCGCTGTGGCGCCGGGCCGATGGGCCCTACTCGAGCAGCGCCCTCACGGCGGCGCCGGTCAGGTCCTCCTTCGCGACGAACCCGCGCGCCGAGCTCCGCTCGAGGCGCCCCCCGTATGCCGTGGCGGGCCGGCTGGAGACCAAGATGACCACCACCGGTGCACCATCGAGAGCAAGCCGGCGACACACCTCGAACCCGTCCATGTCGGGCAGTTGCACGTCCAGCAGGACCACCTCCGGCGCGAGCCTTCGCACCGCAGCCAGCGCCGCCGCCCCGTCGGCGGCCTCCCCCACAATGGAGAAGCCGCCCGCCTCGAGGAGACGGCGCGCCGTGAGGCGGAACTGCGCGTCATCGTCGACGACCAGCACGCCAGCACCCATACCTCGATCTTTCCACCAGCGCCCCAGGACCACGTCAGGGCTGGCACTAGGCCACGTCATGCCGCAGCGCGAAGGCTCAGTCCGGACCGCGGTCAGGGTCATCGAGAGGTGAGCCGGTGCTCCTCGGCGTTGGCGCTGCCCTCCGAACGCGACAGCTTGGCCATCAGGAGCCGGTGCTCAACCGCGTTGGCGCTGCCATCGGTTCCCAGTGATAGGCCTTGGTAGGCACTCGGAGTATGCACTTGGTGGTGAGGGGTGGGCGCCGGGCGGGGTCCCAGTCCCATCGCGGACGTGGGTGCGAGGGACACCGCGAGCATCAGGCAGGCCGATGCGGCGCTGCGGTGCCAGATGGTTCGTGTTTCGTTGGGCTTCATGACGACTCCCCTGTTGAGCTGGTGCCGACCCACTTGTCGGCCCTGTTCACGGTAGGAACCCATCCGGGCCCTGCCTTCCGAGCGGACACCGCTAAACCGCACTGCCTCTAGGGGCTGACACGTACGTCTGCGGACGGCAAGGGACAGGCCCGGCAGCGTTTGAACAACTGGACCAAGCGACCACTTCTGGGGCGCCGCAGCCACAGTGGGGAATCTGACGGCGCCTTGGCAACGAGCCCACGTTGGCCAGGCGCGAAAGGACGACGCCCGCATCAGGCTCGTGCATTCGGGATGACCACCAGGGAGTCCGCGCGGGTCTCCCGGACCGCCACGGATGAGCAACCGTCGGAAGCACACGCGGGCAGCAGCGACCCAGCCAGGACCCGGCTGCTCGAGCTTTCGAAAGTGTAAGAACCAGACCCACGGGCACCCCGGCACGACTCCGCAAACGACGGGCCCCACCGACGACTGTGCTGAGGCAAGAACGTTGCCCGACGGCGGTTCACGGGTACACCCGTGGCCGACGTTCGTTCCTGACTGAGGCACGCCACTGGGGCTCCAGCGCGAAGTCGGCTGAGCCCAGAGATGGGCCTATTGCCCACTTCGGCCCTTCGGCGACTGTCCTCGCCAAGGGCGCAGAAGGCGCCCTCTCACGAAGGAGCAACAGATGACGTACAACCAGCCGAGCCAGGCCGGCATCGAGAACGCGTCCGCGGATGTGTTCGCGGCTGCGCGGTGGTTCGGGTCACTGTGGAACAGCAGCGCCAAGGCAGTCTCCCTGGATGAGATCGAGTGGCAGTGCAACACCTGGGGTAGCGGACACGGCCGAGGAGACTGGCTCGAGACCGCGAACTTCAGGTCGCTCCCGTCTGCCCGCAGGGTGTAGATGTCGGAGCGGCCCACGGACCCGAGGTAAAGGCGGGTCACGATCCGGGTGCCGTCCGGAGACCAGGCTGGTGCCGCCGCGAACGTCTGCCCTCCGGCTGCGCGGACCGGCACACTGGCCAGCCCGGCCCACCCCGGCAGGGGACCGGGGCGGAGCAGCTCCGTCCCCGGCGTACCGGGGCGGCAACGAAACGCTAGCCCCGTACGGACGTGGCAGGATCCACCATCAGCCGTACCGCCTCCCGCCGACGGCCACAGTCAGCGACGACGTCTGGAGGGGATCCGGCCGCACCCGGAATCGGGCGTGGCCCAACCACCCCTAGCGGGCCAGGCCCGACACCCGGACGACACCGGGCGGGCACCTGTGCTGCCGAGCGCTCAGGCCCGGCAGCACAGCCTCAAACGATGGAACTTGTTGGTTGTGGACTACGGGCTCGAGACGGTCCCGCCGTTGGCGATGGTCAGGCTCGACGTCTCCTGGCAGCTGGCTGGGATGTCCCGCTGCCCGGGGTTGGTGCTCGAGTAGCTGACCGACCACGAGAAGCTGCCGCTCGCACTGAAGGCCGTGCTGTTGGCCGTGCCCACGGTCTGCGGCGAGGCTCCCGCAACCGCCACCCCGTTCGGGGTGCTGTACAACGCGGTGCCGGTGCAGTCGCTCGTCCCGTACAGCGTGAAGAACACCTTGCCGGCCAGGTTCCCACCGGCTGGCGCACTGATCGTGGCCGAGTCGTTGGGCACCCAGGTCTGCCCGGTGCTCACCGACGACGCCACGGTGCTGACGACGACGTCCTCAGCGGTGTCCGTGCACGTCGTGTTGTGGGTCGTGCCGTTGGTGTTCGGCGAGCTGCCGGTGTAGCTGGCTGCCCAGTGGTAGGTGCCAGGCAGTGTCGGCACGAACTGCGGGTTTGGTGTGCTGTAGGTGCCGTTCCCGCTCACCGCCACCGTCGCTGAGGTGTACGCGACGGTCGAGCAGTCGTTCGGGCCGTACAACGTGAACGTGATGGTGCCGCCCGCGGCCGCTCCGCCCGTTCCGGTCAGGTTGATCACCGGGTTGGCCGGCTGGGTTGCCGTCCCACCCAAGGTGGCCGTGTCGGACACGGCGTTGCCGAGGATCACGCCTGCGCTGGCTGTGGTGCCCAGACTCGTTGGTACCGGGTTGACGGTGAAGCACTCACCGGACGAGGAGTCGCTCGAGCCGGGGATGCCGTTGGCCGAGTCGCCGGTCCAGGTGGCTCGCCAGCAGTACCGGCCGGCCGAGGTGACGTATCCCGTGGGCGAGACCACTGTGGCCGGGTAGGTCGTCCCGGTGAGGTTCGTCGAGCCGACCGAGGTGCCACCGCTGGTGCACAGTCCGGGAGCGTCCACCTTGCACAGCGAGAACGCGACCGAGCCGGTCGGCGCAGCGGTGCCGCCGGTCAGGCTGACGACGGCCGAGTCCTTCACCGATGCGACACCGGTGCCGATGGACAGGCCACCGGACGGGATGGCGGTGCCATCACCCTGCTTCGGGGTGGTGACGGTGGTGGAGGTGCAGTTGGTGATGGGCGGTGCGTTCTTGAGGATGGTGTCCTTGTAGTCCGCGGAGTCGGAGTTGCCCGTCACGGTGCTGGGGATGGTGTTCGCGAACGACTTGCACGCGGTGCTGCCGCCGAAGATGGTCGCGGTCAGGTCGACCGCAGCCTCGCCACGGAACCCGTCGGGGCTGTAGGCGGCTTGGGACACCGACGCGTCCAGCGTGGTCCCAGTGCTGAGGGTCAGGTTGGGTGCGGTGCCGGACCAGGTGCGCAGGATCAGGTCCTTGCTGCTGCCGCTCTGGTCCCACAGGATCATGAAGTCGCCGGCCTTGCGGTTCGCCCACGGGTTGCAGTTGGCGATGAGCTGGGCGTCGGTGGCGGTGTCGTAGGCGCACCCTGCCGGTGCCGGGTTCTGCATGAACTCATACGCGATGAAACCGCTGCCGCTGTTGGCGTCGCGCTCCCACGCGAAGTAGAGCCAGTCGTGCTGGGTGCCAGTGTCGCGGGCGGTGCCCAGCCAGGCGCGGCGCAGGTCGACCTGCCCGTTCGGGTTGGTCAGCCCGAGCATCGGAACGGCAGCCGAGTTGATGACCCCGATCTTCGTGGTGCTCGAGTTGATCGGGCCCAGCTCCTTGACGTTGCCGAACCCGTCGGGCAGCTCGGTGGTGCCGGCGTCGGGCACGTTCCCGTCGATGCTGTACGGGCCGCTCGCGGCGAACGCCGTCAACGGTCCGGTCAGTGCCCCTGCGACGACCAGTGCGGTCACGGCCAGTGCGGCCTTGAGCCGGGTCGGCCTGCGTAATCCCCTGACGCCGTCCCCTGCAAGGGCGTGGATGGTTCGCGCCATGGTGACTCCTCCACTCGGATGCTCCCGACCCGGATGTCGCGCCGGGAGGGCATTGCGGCGGCGGTGCGGAACCGCGGCTCGAACGCGCCAGACACCCCAAAGCCCCTCAAGGCCAGAACGACGGGTCGCTGCGCAAGGTCGTCGTATGCCGCTCACCACGGTAGGCACCAGCCAGCGTTAGCGGGTCCGTCAGAACGCGCAGTACACCCGACCCAAGCAGACCCCGATTCACCCCTTTTCGGACCACCCGGCGGCGTTCGGGCAGGGCCCGGTGCTCGCAGACCCGCCTACCAGGAGGCAGCGGTGTGGCCGCAGGCCGTGAGACCCACGGGGCGCTGACCCGGTGCGATCAGGCGCCCGGGTCGGCGCCCGTCACAGCACGGCCAATCCCAGGAGCCACCCTGCGGGGTGAGCCGGACGCGACTCATCGCCGTGCCGTGCGTCGATCTTGCACCAGCCACCTACGCTCACGTCCGGGCTGGCACGGGTCAAGTTCGCGCACCGGGCCGGCGAGTCCCCCTGTGAGCACGGCCCGGCTCACCGGGACCCCAGCCGATGCTCCTCGGCGTTCGCCCGACCAACGAGACAGCTTGCGCGCTGTCTCTGACGATGGATCGGGGCGCACTGTCCGATGGGTGGCCGTCGCGTCCCTCGCGCACGTGAAGGACCCATGAGGCCGAGCCACGTCAAGCTGTCGCAGCCTGGCTCGAGCGTCCTGCCCATCAGCCCCAGCTTTCTCCGTGGGTGCCACCTCGGGCATCGCTATTCCTATGCCCCGATGACGCGCGGTGCCGTGTCCGGCCCGTCCGGCACCATGGGACCGTGAGCGATGCGGAACTGCCTGTAGAGGTGACCGGGGTGCGAACCGGCCCCGGGTTCGTCCTCGAGTTGACGTTCGCCGACGGCGCGTCCGGGTCTTTTGACGTCGGCCCATACCTGTGGGGGCCGGTGTTTGAGGTGGTGCGGTCCGATCCGCAGGTGTTCGCGACCGCCCGGGTCGACCCCGAGATCGGGACCGTGGTGTGGCCGGGTGCTGCGGGAGGTGAGGGCGTGGACCTGGCCCCGGAGTTCCTGTACGACCATGCGGTGTTTGGGGAGCTGTACGACCACGACCCGCGCGCCGACCCGGCCGAGTGCGTCTTCCACGCCCAAAGAGACCTCGCCATCGCAGCCATGCCCGGCGCGACGGTCGAGGCGTGGCGGCGACACCAGATGCTTCAGCACGCGGACGCGGCGCTTGCCGAGCTCAAGGCGCAGACCGGCGAGGCCAGGGCGTGGGCGTGGGCGCAGTGGCACCGCGCCTACGACAAGAAGCTCACCGACTGGGAGCACCCGCCGGCCTGGCTCGAGGACGACGTGCCCGCGGCGCCCCGAGCGGCGATCAAGGCCTGGGCGCCGCCGCGGCCCAGCTATGAGCAGCGCCGGCTCGTTGTGGACTGGGCCGCTTACTCCAACCCCGGCCCGGGGGCCGTCGTGGTTGCCCACCGCGCGGCGTACACCGAGAGCACCCCAGGTGTGGACACGACGCTGTACGCCGGTGACCGGGTGCTGCTCAGCTCGGGTACGCACCCGCCGACGCCCGCCGTCGTGGCGACCGACACCACCGGTGCGGACGTTCCGGTGGTGGTGCTGGCGCACCCGGTGCCGGAGGTGTCCACCTCGCTGCAGTCCCTGGACGACACGGGGATGCCGTGGGTGTTCGTCGACGAGACCGCCCATCCGCGCGACATCGTGCCCGGCAGGGTTGTGCGTGTCGGGGACGGACCGCGGGTCCGCGCGTGGGCACAGGTCGTCGTGCCCGCGACAGTGGTCACCGCGAGCCTCGTCCACCTTGGCCTGCTGCCGGTGGTCGTGTCGGACGACTCGCTGCCCCCGCACCCGCAGGGCGCGACCGTGTGGTCCACCGACCCTGGCAACGACAGCATCCAGCATCCGCTGAAGGTGGGCGACCTGGTCGCAGAGCGGGACATGGGCGACCCGCCCGGGACGGAGCTGCCGTCCAGGGTCACGTGGGTTCAGTCGGACCCTGACCGTTTTGGCGGGTGGGTGTATCGGGTGTTGCCGCTGATCCCGCCGACGTAGCGTGGCGTCCCCTAGGGTTTTCTGTGCTTTGCCGGCATAGTGCGGGATTCCGTTCGGCTCGGTCACTGATCGATACACACTCATCTCCGTGGCGGGAACGGTCACTCGCTCGGTGGAACCCGGAGGACGCATGAGTGAGGCAAGTTCAAGAGGGGCGCCAGGACTTCACGTGTTCAACCGTCTATGGCTCTGATGACTTTGCTGAGGTTGGTTGCCCGACGCTGGAGACGCCTTCCTTGTGGAGAAGGTTGGCCCCCAGCTCCACGGCTCTGCACTCGTGGCTTGCAGGGAGCTCAAGACCCCCACCCCGGCCGTGGATCCGCGCGGATCAACGGCGCAGAGGGCCCAGTGAAAGCAGACGGTCGCACGTAGGGTCGCCAACGCGTGGAGCTCGAGGAGGGATGGGCTCGTCGATGGTGGGGTCGCTCCGACGACCGCCGGCGACGCCGTTGCGCTGCGCTGCGAACGGTCAGTTCCCGATGCTGGCGGATGACGGCGGCAGGTGTCCGTGCCGCGGGCCCTGCCTGTCTTGGGGGCTAGCGGCGCCACGAGCTTGACCTCGTTGTCGCTGCCATCGAAGCAAGCGAAGTCGGCGACACTGTGGTCGCGCCAGCAACTGCGGTGACCATTGAGCCGGTAGCGGGTTCCGCGGTCACGTGATCGGGGTTGTCGTGGGCGGGTGGCAATGTGCGGGGTATGGCTGGAGAGTTGGTTCCGGGTTGGTTGGTCGTGCCGGAGACGGTCATTGAGGCTGGCGCGCTGGCCGAGCGGGCGTTCGGCACGCTGCCCAGGCTCGTGGCGGTGGACTGCGGCCTTGGTTCCGTGGGCTGGGAGCTTTCGATCCCAGTGCTGGTGCCGGTGCCGATGTACGTCGCTGGTCGCTTTGCTGTGCAAGGTTCGGCGAAGCGGCCGTGGAGGTTGCGTGAGGCAACATTGTCGCCGGACTGCAGCGCGGCGCAGACTGGTCCGGGTTTCCGGTTGGGATTCGAGACTGGCGGAGTTGGGGGTGGGCCCGTCGACGAGCTTGGGGCTGCGCTAGCCCGGGCATGGAAGGATGCCGCGTGGCCTGTCTGGGAGACCATGGCGCTGTTGGGTGCCTTGGAACAGGTGCGATGGTGGAGTGATTTGGCGGATCGGGGGATCCTGTCACCGACGTGGGTCGGGCGAGCCCTGATCGATGTTCGTCCGAGGCTGGCGCAGCTAGCTGCCCTCTACGCCCCCGTTGGTCCGGTGCGAGAGGTGGCTGAGCGTCTGGCGCCTGGGTGGTTGGGGACACCCGAAGACCTCCTTGCTGCTGCCGCGGCAGTCGCCAGCTAGCGCCTCGAGGGGTACGCCGCCTTTACGGGGTGTGTCCCATTCCGGACCCGTTGGGGCCCTGAAATCCTTACGCACTCTCATGCCGATGAGCGACTTCTCGCTCTGGGGCTGGCCTGCTCGGCTCATCGACTGGTTCTAACCATCGACGGCTGCACGGCGAGATCGGGTGCGCCCCTTGTCTTCGAAGGCAACTACTACCCGCAGGGGCTGGCGCGCACTACCGTCGATGCATCAGGTCCGAGCTTCCAAAGAACCCGGCACGGGACGGCTACGTCGGTTGCGCAACAGGCCATGCGGGGAGCGTGATGTTGAAGGGTGAGCCCACAGACGGCGGCGCGGCGGACGACGCGCAGCTGTCGCAGGAGCGTCTGATGACGGTCCTGCGGGCCTTTGCTGCCGCTCCGGCGAGCGAGGAGTTGCCGAGCCTGGTGCTCTCGCAAGCGGTGGAAGCCCTGCACGCTGCCGGCGGCGTCATCGCTCTCGTGGACGCGGACATGGTCGAACCCTTGGTGAGGCAGGGCTACACCCGCTCGGAGCTGACCGCATGCGGGCCGTTGCTGCCGGGAGACCGGTCGCTGCCCCTGACCTGGGCGGCAGCCACCGGCGAGCCGGTGTGGCTGGTCTCGCAGGCCGATGCTGCCCAGCGGTTCCCGCGCATCGTCGAGCTGGTCCCCAGGGACGAACGGGCCTACGCGGTGCTCCCGCTGCGAGCCGCAGGAGCCGTGCTCGGCGTCATCGGCGTCAGCTGGGTCGAGCCGCACGCCTTCAGCGCCTCGGACCGAGAGCTCCTGCTGGGGTTGGCCGACATCTGCGCCCTGCACCTGCAGCACTGGCGTCGCCTGGGAGACGCTCGCACCGACAAAGACACGTCAAGCGGCCGGTCGTCTTCATTGGGCGTCGCGCTGGCGCCGCTCGTGCAGGCGCTGACCGGCTCAGACACCATCGAGGACCTGGCCCGAGCCATCGCCGAACAGGGCGCCGCAGCCGTCGGCGCCGCGTTCTCCAACATCGCAGTGGTCGAGCGCGGGCCAGCCGGGGACACCGCGCGGCTTTACCACAGGTCCACCCTGGTGCCGCAGGTCGCCCAGCGCTACCAGACCATCCTCCTCGACTGTTCCACGCCCCTCGGCGCGGCCATGTCCGGGCGCGGCGAGGTCTGGCTCGGCGACCTGCCCCAGGTGGGGGCGCAGTTCCCGCTTCTGCTGGCCGACACTTCGGCGGTAGGGCTGGCCGCGACCGCGTCACTGGCGTTGACCGGACGGGCCGGCGAGGTGATCGGCGCGCTCGGCCTGGGCTGGGACGCCCCACAGACCTTCCCGGCCGCGCAGTGCGACGAGCTGCGGGTATTCGCCAAGCTCGTCGCAGACGCGCTCCTGCGGGCACAGCTGCTCGCGGCCGAACGCGCGGCGCTGGAACGGTCCGAGCGGCTGCATCATACGTTCACCGCGCTGGTCGCCTCGGCCTCGCTCAGCGAGGCGATCGAGGCGGTGTTTGTCGACGGCACGGCGCCGTACGACGCCGCTGCCGCGCGGCTGGCCCTCGTCGACCACGAGCACCCCGACACCCTGGTCACCATCGCCGAGATCGGACTACCCGAGGAGGATCTCGAAGCCCTCTGGAAGCCCCCCGTCGGTGCGGCGCCCTGCGCGCTGGCCGACGAACGCCTCACCGCCGCAACCGTATACCTCTCCACCCTGGACGACCTGGCCGTGGCGAACCCGGACACGAAGGCCGCACTGGAACGCGCCGGCCTGCGGTGCTGGGTCGGGCTGCCGCTGCGCAGCGGGTCGCACACACTCGGCGCCCTCGTGCTGGCGTTCTCCCGGGAAAACGCCCTCGGACCGAGCGACATGACCGCGCTCTCGGACCTGGGCGCAGCCCTGTCCGAGGCCATCCGCCGCGCCGTGGACCGTGACAGCGACCACGACCTGGCAGTACTGGTGCAGCGCAGCCTGTTGGCCGAGCCGCTGCCGGACCTGTGCGGGATGCAGGTGAGCGCGAGCTACCTGCCTGCTGACGCCCGCTACGGCATCGGCGGCGACTGGTACGACGCCATCGCACTCCCCGACGGCCGGACCCTGCTGATGATCGGTGACGTCGCCGGTCATGACACCAGTGCGGCCGTGGCCATGGGCCAGATCCGCGCCGCAGCCCGCGCACTGGCCCCCACCCACGAACCGGCGAGGCTGCTCGAGGAGCTCGACCGGTTCGTCACAGCCGCAACCAGCCAGACGATCGTGACAGCCGCCGCCGTGCTGCTGGCCCCCCAGCAAGGCAGCCTCACCTACTCGCTCGCGGGCCATCCGCCCCCGATGCTGCGCAGACCCGGCTCGAAACTCACCCTCCTGGAACAGGTCGACCCGCCCCTGGGCGTCATGGTCGCCACCCGCGCGCAGCACACCATCGAGCTGAGCCCGGGCAGCGCTCTGGTCCTCTACACCGACGGGCTCGTCGAACGACGCGGTGAGTCCATCGAGGCCGGTCTGCGCCGACTCGCGGCCGCCATCGACGACGGCCCCGCCGGCCATGCCGATGCCCTCTGCGCCTCGCTACTCGACAGGTGCATGCGCGACGTACCGCGCAGGGACGACACGGCCCTCCTCTGCGCCGTCATCGAGCCGCACGGGCCACCGAACTGACGGTCCCCGAACCTCCTCACGCCACACTTGAGAGCCGCTACCCCAGATCTGCGGCCCCGTGGAACCGCCTATGCCGCGATCCGCTCGAGGCGTCGTGCGTGAGCGGAACTGGCGTGAAGATGGGGACAGCGCGATGGAAGTGGTCGAGGCCTGTCTCGCTTACGCGACGGCGCGGTGGGTCCGGCTCCATGTCTGCGTGAGTGCTGCTGCGACGCGGGCCGGTTCGACGCGGTGTGGGGGGTCGAAGTGGTGTCTGCCCTCGAATACCTCGAGGTGGAATGTGGGGAAGACTCGGCCGAGGCGTTCGGCGATCTCGACGTACTCGTCGGGGTTGCTCAGCGAGCCGAGCGCGAAGTAGACGGGCTGGGCGAACGCTGCCAGGGCGGCGCGGTCGAGGTCGTACGTCGCGAAGGTTCGCATGAAGGCTCGGATGCCGGCAGGCCGCTTGGCCATCCAGGGTGGCTGCGGCCCTGTGCCGGTGGGCAGCCCGGCGGTGACTCCGGGTCGTACGCCGAGGCGCACGAACTGGGCCATGAACTCCTCGGGTGGCAGGTCGCGCAGGGCGTCGAACTTTTTCCACAGCTCGGTGTGGGCCGGGCTCCAGTCCCAGTTCCCGGCCCAGGCCGGCTCGAGCAGCGCCAGGGAGCGAAGGCGGTGGGGGTATCGGGCGGCGAAGGCGAGCGCGGACGCGCCACCACCGGAGTAGCCGACGAGGTGGAAGGTGTCCCACCCACGGTTGTTGGCCTCCCGCAGGACGCCGTCGACCTCGTGGTCCAGGGAGTAGTCGGCGGGTGGCTCGTCGGTGGCGTACACCTCGAGGTCCTTGGCGACCGCCTCAAGTTGGTCGCCGAGTTGGTCGTGGAGGGCCTCGATCAGGGCGCCGTAGGCCGGGGCGGCGGGCAGCACGCTGCCCGGCAGCAGGATGACTTGTTCGGTGGTGTTCATGAGGTCGAGTCTTGGCTTCTCTGGGTTCGGGCACCATCGCGTGATCGCGCTATCTGACGGGCCGCCCGGTGCGAGAATGGCCGCCGTGACCGAGCATCCGCGGTTGGCTGAGCTGGTGGCGGCGCTATCGCTGGCCACCGACCTCGGGATGGGCCAGCCGATGGAGCAGGGCCTGCGCACGTGCCTGGTCGCCGTCGCCCTCGCCGACCTGGCCGGCGCCGACGCTGAGATGTTGGCCGAGGTGTACTACGCGGCCCTGCTCCGGTTCCTGGGCTGTACCGCGGACGCCCACGACACCGCGGTGTCGGTGGGCGGGGATGACATTGCGCTGCGTCGCGCGATCGCTCCAGTGTTGGGCGGGAGCTCGGTTGAGTTTCTCCGCGGCGTGCTGCCCGTGGTCGGCGCCGGCGCACCGGCGGCGCGGCGCCCGATGCTCGTGGCAAGGATGCTCTTGCAGGGGAGGGAACGAGCGCGGACCGGGGTGCGGGCGCACTGTGAGGCGGCGGAGGTACTGGCCACCCGGCTCGGGCTGCCCGAGCGGGTTCGCGTGGCTCTTGCTGGCGGTTTCGAGCAGTGGAACGGTGCCGGCCTTCCCAACGGGGTCGCCGGTGAGGCGATCCCGTTCAGTGCTCGGGTCGTGGCGATCGCCCGCGACGCGGAGGTGTTGAACCGGGTGGGTGGGCCGGCCCTCGTGGAGTCGGCCCTGGCGGAACGGACCGCCTACGACCCGGCCCTGGCCGAACTGGCACGCCGCAACTTGGGTGACCTGGCGGCGGCAGCTACGCGGGCCGACCCGTGGGAGGCGGTCCTGAGCCTGGACCCGAACCCCCAGACCCTGGTGCTTGATCTCGAGGCCGCGTTCGAGGTCCTTGCTGACTTCGCCGACCTCAAGTCGCCGTACTTCGCTGGTCACTCACGCGCCGTCTCAGCCCTCGCGTCGGCAGCCGACCACGGGCACGCCGATCTGTTGCGCCAAGCCGGGTTGGTCCACGACCTGGGCAGGGTCGCCGTGCCGAGCGGTGTCTGGGCGCGGCCCGAGCCACTGTCGGTGTCGGACTTCGAGGTGGTGCGGTTGCACCCGTACTACACCGAGCGGATCCTGGCCCGGATTCCCGGTACGGCAGCGTTGGTCCGCGTGGCCGGTCTGCACCACGAACACCTGGACGGGTCTGGCTACCACCGCGGCGCCGTCGCCACCGAAATCCCCTACCCGGCGCGCGTGCTGGCCGCCGCCGACACCTGGGCCACCCTGACCGAGGCACGCCCACACCGGCCGGCCCTGACTTCGCAGGCAGCGACCGCCAATCTCCGAGCGTTGGCAACAAGCGGCAAGCTGGACAGTGATGCTGTGGAGGCGGTCCTCGCGGTCGCTGACAGGCGGCCCGGCCGCCGCGTCCGGGGCGGTCTCAGCCAGCGCGAGCTGGAGGTGCTGCGCCTGCTCTGCCACGGTGCCACCAAGAAGGACGTCGCCGCCGCGCTCGTCATCTCGCCAACCACCGCGGACCACCACACCCGGCACATCTACGCCAAGATTGGTGTTCACTCTCGAGCTGCGGCGACGCTCTACGCCGCCGACCATGGACTCCTCTGACGATGCCTTCCAGAAGGCTAACCGGGGCGGGACGGCAACCCTGGTGTCGGCTCATGGCTTTGAACTGCATTCTGCAGGGATGCCGGTGCGGACAGCCCCCGAGCGATGAGCGTGCTTAGCGCGCTCCGGTGCCGGTCACGGTGTGATGGCGGCAAGCGCACACCTTGGGCTTGATGCTCGCGCTCTAAGGCATGGCGGCCCGGCACCATCGCTTCAGAACCCTGAGCGAACTCCCGCCGTATTCGGCTGCGGGCAATGAAGCGAGGGGGCAGGATCGGAGTGGGCGGGCATCGACCGGTGCCGGCTTGCAGCGTCGAAAGAGCACTCATGTCGAAGTACATGGTTTTCTACGACACCACGAGCGCGATGCGCGCCCAAATGGCGGAGATCCCCCCCAAGCAGGCCGCCGCAGCATGCAAGAGTGGATGAACTGGGGCGAGCGGGTCGGGGACCGACTTGTCGACATGGGCTCACCGCTGGTGAACGAGGGCGACGCGGACGTTCAGGTGTCCGGCTATTCAGCCATCGACGCCGACTCCCAGGAGCAGCTGAACGGGCTTCTTGAGGGGCACCCGCACACGGCCGCTGGCGGGACGATCTCGACCCAGAAGTTCATGGATATCCCTGGCATGTGACGTTTCGCAGACTCGCCGCCCCCGCGCTATCTGCCGGTTCATGGACGGTGGTGCAGGTCGACACCGCGAACTGCATGCTCGCGCCGTGCCCGCCGCGCGCCCTCGACCAACCCGGGCTATGCGGGCGCCAGCCGCTGCCGTAGGAGCTCAACAAGCTGCCCGACCGAGGGCGCGCCGGCCATCCGGCGGTCCGGCGACGCATACAGCCGACAGGCCATGTCCACGACCCGAGGGGCAGGGAACAAGTCCCGACCGTCGATCAGGATGGTCGGTGAACCGCCGAAGCCAAGACGCTGCGCGTCGGCCGCGTCAGCCACCCGATGCTGCTCGATGACCAGGTCTACCTCGGCAAGGCGCGCCGCCTCCCGGAGCCGCTCAACCGCGGTCTCGTGGTGGGGGCAGCCGTCGATGAACAAGACCTGAGCCTTCACCCGTGGCCCTCCCCAACGACCTCAGCCAGCTCGACCAGGGAGGCGACCTCGAGGTCAGGGCGGCTGAAGAAAGCCGGGTACGGCGTCCCGGCGCGGTTCACAAAGGCCGTGGTGAGGCCGGCCGCCGCCGCGCCGTGGATATCCCACGGATGGACCGCGACCAGCATCGTCTCCGCCGGCGAGGCGTCACACGTGCGCAGCGCGTACTCGTACGCCGACGCGGCCGGCTTCCAGGCCGGAGCGTCGGCGACCGATAGCAGCTGCTCGAAGCAGTCCGCGATGGCATGCCGCTCGAACAAGCCGCGGGCCACGGACGCGGCCCCGTTGCTCAGGGTGACCAAACGCACCCCGCCAGCGGCCAGCCCCCGGACCCCCTCAACGACGTCGCCATGCACGGGCAGCCCAGCGAACGCATCCATCACGGCATCGACGGCCGTGTCCGGGTTCGGGACACCGTGGGAGTCCAGCAATGGTCGAAGGGACTGTCTGGCCAGGGCACCGAAGTCGGGGTTGTCACCGGTCACCGTCAACGCGAAACCGTCGCGCAGCAGACCTGAGAACCAGATCGCGGCGAGCTCAGGTCGCGCGCAGAGCTCCGCGAACACCGCGGCGAGGCCGCTCATGTCCGAAAGGGTCTCGTTCACGTCGAAGACGACCAGCTTTGGCCGCGAAGCCGGCTGGGCGAACAGGTCGCGTTGCATGCGTTGTGCTCCTGACATTTCAGGTGGAGGTAACCAGCCTCGCATGCTCGGGCGCATCGCCAGAGGCCCGGAGCAATCGAAGGCTCTGTCCGGTGGCCGGGGCCGACGCGCCCGCGTCGCCCCTCTCCTCAGCTCAAGATAGTTGCGCCGGGGAGGATGATTGGAGCCGAACGATACGCGGGCCAGTCATCGTCATCGACGGGAGCGTTCCACGCATGAATGCCGTCCAGTCTCGAGGTCACCAAGGTCATAAGCGCCCTATCACCCCGTCGGCGGCGGTGCTCGATCGCCGCCGCGGTCGGCCGAACAGGGTGCGCGGCGCCGCTCTGGCAGCCGCGATGGCCGGGCTGACCTTGTCTGGATGCGGCACAGCTGGGACCCCCGTAGTTGACTCGACCCGCGCGGTCGCGGTCCCTGTCGTCTCCGCAGGGCCGTTCCACGGCGTGGCCGACCTACCGGCAACCGTTGGTGGGTCCACGTTTGACGCCGCATCGCTTGCAGGGCGCCCGGTCGTCCTGTGGTTCTGGGCGCCATGGTGCGCTATTTGCCGCAGCGAGGCACCCGCCGTGACCAAGGTCGCCAGCGAGTACGCCGGCCGGGTGAGTTTTGTCGGCGTCGCCGGGCAAGGAAGCCTCAGCGACATGAACGTGTTCGTCAACCAGACTCACGCCGGGGCCTTCCCGCAGCTTGCCGACGTGAACAACGTGCTCTGGAAGCGGTTCGCCGTCAGCGCTCAACCCGCGTTCGCGTTCATCACCGCCACCGGCGGCACCAACCTGGTCGTCGGCAGCATCGACCAGCAAAGCCTGCGTGCG
Source organism: Nostocoides sp. HKS02 (assembly GCF_009707485.1). Lineage (NCBI taxonomy): Bacteria > Bacillati > Actinomycetota > Actinomycetes > Micrococcales > Intrasporangiaceae > Nostocoides > Nostocoides sp. HKS02. The sequence continues at coordinate 1,981,123 of NZ_CP046121.1, forward strand.
CGTGTGGCCCAGCTGACCGCGGGCCTTGTCGGCACTGCGCCTGACACCGGTCGGTCGTGCACGTCCGGGGCGAGCCACAAGCCGGGCAGCCTCGACTGCGGCTCCGCCGGGCCGCACCACACCTCAGGCGGCCCATCCACCGCCCCGATGACGACCCGCTGAACAGCTCACGGCTGACGGCGGCGGCACCCATGAGCACCCAGCTGGCTTTCGCGGCGACCGCGGGCATGCTCGCCGCGTTCAACCCGTGCGGGTTCGCCCTCCTGCCCGGATACCTGACCATGTTCCTTGCTCACCCGCCATCCCGAAGATCAGTGGTTGGCCGCGCAGTCCTGGTCGGGGCCGCGGTGACCACGGGCTTCGTTGCCGTGTTCGGTGCCGTCGGCGGCGCCATCGCCGCGCTGTCCCTGACCCTGGGTCCGTGGCTTGCCGTCGTCACCCTCGTCGCTGGGGTCGCACTCCTCGTCGTCGGCGCGACGCAGGTCCTGGGTCGCGACATCTGGGTGCCCTTCCCCCGGTCACGGCTGCCCGTCAACGGCACCGTGGCGGGCATGGCCGCCTACGGCATCGTCTACGCCATGGTGTCCCTGTCCTGCACGCTGCCCGTGTTTGGGGCCGCGGTCGTCTCCGCGTTCGCTGGCCCCGGTCCAACCTTTGCCGGGGGCGCCCTGTCCGCGGCGGCGTACGCGGTCGGGATGGGTCTGGTCATGGTCACCCTCGCCCTGGTTGTCGGGCTCCTCGGCCAGGACGCGATCGCCCGGACGCGCGGCTGGGTCAGGCACGTCGGGCGAGCCTCGGGAGTCATGGTGCTCGCCGCGGCCGCATACGTGCTCTGGTACGGCTGGGTGGAGCTGGCAACAGACCGGGGCGCCACGGTCAGCCCGGGTCCGGTGACATTGGTGTCCGCCGCCTCCGGCCGGGTCAGCCAGCTCGTCACCGACAGGGGCGCTGGAGCAACATTGCTCGCGCTCGCCTGTGGTCTGGCCGCGGCGGCTGGCGCGACCTTCGTCACCCGACGTCGCAGAGGCTGAGCGGGCTCAGACTTCCAGGTGTCGTCGTGGGAGCGGCGTGATGGCGTACCGGTCTGTGCGATTATCCGCACACCGACGTTGGATGCGGCTAGTGTGTTGATATTGGCACAACGCTCCGGGTCGCGTACAGTGTGCGATTATCCACACAGCCAGGAGGGATCATGGCCCGTCAGATGCTCGTGCGGTCCGGGGCGGACCTGGGCGCTGCTGTGGCTGAGGCACGTCGGCTTCGCGGACAGACCCAGGACCAGCTTGCGGCGGCGGCTGGCGTCGAACGCAGCTACCTGGCCAAGCTTGAGGCAGGGGCCAGCGTTCTGCTCCTGGATCGGGCACTGAAGCTGCTGCGCCGCCTGGGCGCGGAGGTCGTCGTCCAGTTGTCAGACGCTTCCGCGGCCGTGGAGCCGCGGCCGTGAAGGCGCGGACACTGTCGGTATGGCGCGACGGGACCCGTATCGCCGAGCTGGTCGCCCGCAGGCCGGGGAAGGTCGAATGCCGGTACACCGACGAAGCCCTCGACGCGTGGCCGGGCAACGTCCCGCTCATGTCGTGCTCGCTGCCTCTGCGCACCGGACGTCTTCAGGCGTGGGCGTTCACCACCGGCCTGCTCCCTGAAGGGCAGCACCGGCAGGCCATGGCCGGGCTGGCCGGGGTCCCGACCCATGACGTCATCGGGATGCTGGCCCGCTTTGGGCGCGACGTCGCCGGTGCGCTGGTCATCAGCGACGTCGACCCGCCGGTCAGGGACGGCAGCGTCGACCCATACAGCGCAGCCGACCTGGAAGTGGCGGTCGCCGAGCTCGCCGACCACCCCCTGGGCCTGTACGAGGACTCCGAGCTGTCCATCGCTGGACTGGCCGACAAGATGCTGCTGGCGCAGACCGCCCCGGGCCGCTACGGGCGCCCGCGGCACGGCGCGCCCTCAACCCACATTCTCAAGGTCGACGACCGAACCCGCACAGGGCTGGTCCGCGCCGAACACGCATGCCTCGAGCTTGCCCGGTCCGTGGGTGTGCCGGCCGCGGCCAGTGAGCTGATGCCGGTCGGGGACACCGAATGCATCATCGTGACCCGCTACGACCGGCGCATCACCGAAGCCGGTGTGGAGCGGGTCCACCAGGAGGACGCGTGCCAGGCGCTGGGCATCGACCCGGAGGGCAACCAGCGGAAGGCGAAGTACGAGCGACATGGCGGCCCGTCCCTGGCTGACGTGGCAGGGGTTCTCGAGCGGTGGGCGGCCGACCCGGACGCGCAGCTACGTGCGCTGCTGAGGGCGGCCGCGTTCACAGTGCTCATCGGCAATGCGGACGCGCACGGCAAGAACGTGTCGCTGCTGCACCCTCAGCCCGGTCAGGTGGCCTTGGCGCCGTTGTACGACACCGTCCCCACGGCGATGTGGCCCAAGCTGCGCAGGGAGGCTGCGATGGCGGTCAACGGCCGCTGGCACCTGCCGGCGATCACCCAAGCGGACCTGGTCGCCGAAGCCGCCGCCTGGGGACTGTCACCCGTACGCGCACAGGAGATGGTCGTCGAGCTCGCGGAGGCTGTCCGCACGGCTGCGGGTGCCGGTCTGCGTGCGGCTGAGGGGTCCACCTTGAGCGAGACGGTCGCCGCCCGCGCGGACAAGCTTCTGACGTCACCGCGCTGAGCTGCCTAGGGGCCCACTTGCCGCCGGGTGCGGCCGCGGGGGGCTCAGTGCGGCGAGCCCTGCATCGCCGCGCGAGTGTGGCGCGTCCGGCGGCCGCTGCTGAGCAACGCCATCAGGCAGACAGCGGTCGCTGTCGGTAGGCAGGCGACGAAACACCGTGCCGACGCCCCATAGGTCACTGGCCCTCCAAAGGCGCCGAGGGTCAGCGGGGCCCAGCCGCCAGCCAAAGGTCGGGATGCCGCTGACCCCGCCCGACCTACGGCGCCGGTCCGAACCAGACCGCCAAGACACACCGGCTGAACGCCGCAGTCTCCGGTCAGCGACGGCCTTCGGGCGTGGTGCCGCACGCAGCTCGACCCCGTCACCTTGAGGGTGACGGGGTCGAGCCGATGGTGAACTTGCCCACCGGTGCACTTCGATTCCGGGGTGGGTCCAGTTCGGGAACCGGGAATCAGCCGGTTGTGCCCGCATGGTGGTTGCGACGCTGCGCTGCGTCGACGAACCGCGGGGGTGTCAGGTGACTCTTGCGCCACCTGACATGGAAGGTCCGGCGGTTGGTCGGCACGTCAATCAGGTCGCAGTGTGAACTGGATCACTGTGGTGACCTGCACCTGTGCTTGGTCGGAGACGCGCGTTGTGCGCTCGTGGGATTGAAGGCCCTTCGAGTCGCTGTGGATCAGGGGCCACGCCTGTCCGGAGCCAGGGGATTCCCAGGGCGACGCGTGACTGAGGCAGCTTCATCCGGCGAGGACTTGGGTTGCGTTGGCCCTTGGGGGTATGGGGTGGGCGGCGTCATAGCCGGACAACGCCACGCCGGTGGGAAGTGTGGTGGCGTGGAAGATGATTCGGCCGCGGTGGGCGACGGCGTGCGCGCGCGGCGAGCCGGTGCGTTGTTCCCGGTCCGCGATGTCGCGTCGAACGCTGCGCCATCTGGTGCTGCCTGCGGATGGGTACCCGTTGGCCTCGAGCCGGGCGCAGAGCTCCATCAGGTCGATGCCGCGGCGTTCGAGCTTGCTGGCTCGTTGGATGATGCGAGTAGCGGCTTCGCGACAGTTCGGAGCCGGCGCTGGCCACGGATTCTCCCAGCACCCGAGTGCGCGGGTCCAGATGAGCTGAGCGATCGTGTCGCCGAGTGTGACGGCGGCCGCCAGACGCTGGGGGGTTAGGCGGGCGGCGGCGGTCTGGGCTGAGCTGTGCGTGTTGGTGAGGGCGAGGGAGCCCATGTCGGTGGCCAGTCGGGCGATGACGCGTGCTTCGGTGACGGAGAGCTCGTCGGGGTCGTAGGGCTGGCTGCGGTGCAGCAGGATCATGGCGTGGGGGTCGATGGCCCGCTGGGCGAGCACCCAGTAGCGCCATGAGGTTCCGGCTCGGCCTGTGAGCGCGTCGGACTTGCCGACGTACCCACCGATGAACGGGCTTTGCGCGGTGGGCGGGAGGTCGATGCGAGGGCCGACGAACGCGTAGAGGGTTGAGCCGTCGACGGCTGCGCGGCGCAGGGCGGCCGCGAACGGGACCTGGGGTACGAAGTGCAGGACGCCTCCGTCGTGGAGGGGTATCTGCCGGGCGGTGATGTCGGGCAGCGGTCGGTGCGCTACGTGGTCGAGCGGGTGCATGGGTGTCCTCCTGTCGCTTGGTGTCTGCAATGCAAGGCGACGGGCAGGACAGGGGCTTGATCGGTCAGGCGTGTGACAGGTGCCGGTGGCGGAGCAGCCGTGAGCGTACGAGGCAGGCGCGGGCATCGGACGTGCCCGGCGGGGTGGCCCGCACTCCGGACTGGCGGGGTGATTGACGTCGCGGGGCAGATGAGGACCTTCGGGGTTTCGCCGCGCTAGCGGTTCGATCCCGACACTGCTCTAGGAGAAAGCATGACGATCTACGACGATCGCAATGAGGTGACCATCGTGGTGCGCCTGCCCGCAAGCCTGCGCGACGCCATCAAGGCCCGCGCCGCCATGGAGGACCGCAGCGTTGCTTCATTGTTGCGCCTCGCTGCCCGTGACTACCTGGCGAGCCTGCCTGCGGTGGGGCAGTCATGAGCATTCGCGTCTGCCCTGGGGACGTCGGGGCACCGGAGGTCATCGACCTGCTTTCCGCTAGCCGGGAGCGGGATGCGTATGAGCTGCTCGGCCAGCTCCGGCTGGCGCGAATGCTTCGGTTCCGTAAGGAGGAACCTGAGTTCGACCGGACGGCCCTGTACGGGTTGGCTGGGGAGATTGTTGACGCGGTCGCGCCCCTGACGGAGGCGAGCCCGCCGGCGATGCTGGTGACGCTTGTTGACCAGCGTGGGCGCGATGGTCGGGCGCGGTGCGTTCGTTCGGGTGGGTTCGCAGCCGCATTACCCGATTCTGTTCTCTCTGGTGATCGGCCGGTCCGGTACTGGGAAGGGTGTGTCGTTGGACGCGGTGCGACCGGTCCTGCTCGCCGGCGACGACCCCGATGAGCCGTTCTTCAGCTCGCGGGTGCGCAAGGGCTTCCAGTCCGGCGAGGCGCTGGTCCAGGCCGCGGCCGACCTCGCCCCGCACCAGGGGGCCCACGGGGCTGGAACGGATCCTGGGGGGCTTGATCAGCGGATGCTGGTTGTGGAGTCGGAGTTCGCGAAGGTGGTGACGATTGCTCAGCGGCAGGGGTCGATCTACTCGACGGTGCTGCGGTCTGCGTGGGATGGGGAGTCGTTGGAGTGCCGGACGCGTCGGGAGAAGCTGGTGGCGTCGGCGGCGCACGTTGGTGTGATCGGGCACGTGACGCCGGCTGATCTGCACGGCAAGATCGACATGGTCGAGATCGGGAACGGGTTCTTGAACCGGTTCTTGCTGGCGTGGTCGGCGCCGACCAAGTTGATGGCCACGCCTCGGGTGCTTGAGGAAGCGGTGGTGGCGGGGTTCGGTGCGCGGCTGCGCGGCGCTGTGGAGTTCGGCCGGTCGGTGGGCGAGTTGACTCGTACCGCGGCGTTCGATGATGCGTGGGCGTCGCTGTACTACGTGCTGCGGCTGAGGCCCACCGGTGGCCATGTCCTGGATTCGTTGACGGCCCGGGCGGCACCGCACATCCTGCGCCTGGCGATGGTGTTCGCGCTGCTGGATGAGTCGCCCTCGCTGGACGTGCCGCATCTGCGGGCGGCGGCAGCGCTCTGGGAGTACTGCGAAGCGTCGGCTGCGCACGTGTGGGGTGGCACGCTGGGCAACTCTCGGCTGGACGCCTTGTTCGACGCGCTGGTCGCGGCCGGCGACAAGGGGCTCACGCGCAGCGAGCTGAATGCGGTGTTCTCGAACAACCTGCCCAGGGGCGCGCTCGATGCGATGGTGCTCGAGCTGACCGAGCGCGGCTTGGCACAGGCCAAGACCGTCCCGACCGGTGGGCGCCCCCGGGAGGTGCTGACCGCGACGTCACGCTGACGAAGAAACGAAGGAACGAAGAAAGGCCGTGGGTGACTTTCTTCGTTTCTTCGTTTCTTCGTGCGCTCCCCGATGTTCACCGTCCCCCTGCGCGGACGGCGGTCACGCCGTCTCCCACTCTCTCCGGCACACAGATGACGACGGCATGGGCCTTGTCGACGAGTTGGAGCAGGTCCAGAGGGACCCGCACCTGTCGAACGGCCGGGCCGGTGAGCCACCACCTGATCAAGTGGATGGATCCGCCGGGAACCGGCGCCTTGGCTCGCGACTTCCAGCACCCCGCTTTGGCGCGAGACTCGGCACACATCAGCTGCGCCATGCGTCGGGGGTCCCAGTGGACGACGACCTGCCGGAGCATCACGTGCTGGACTTCTGGGGAGTCCGCAAGGCGGCTCGGCCATCCGGTGTGACCGGGGCGTAGCTCGTCGAATGGTGCGCTCCGCGGCGCGCGACGTGAGTGTCAAACCCGTTCACGGTAGTCAGCTCCACGTAGGTATTGGTGCGGCCGTCGAAAGAAGTCGGCCCATGGTTTGGGGTGAGGCTGAACCGGTTCCCGTACTTGGTTCTGGGCTCACATACGAGCGGCATCGAATGCAGCTTTGACCGACGCAGGGATTCGGCCGCGGTCTTGGACGTGATAGCCATTCGCATTGGCCCACTTCCGGATAGCAGCGTTCGTGGGGCGCCCGGCACCCACGGGGGTGCATTGCGGGTGTGTCGTGGCTTGGGACGGAGGGGTGTCGTCCCAGCGCCACATCGCTCCCGGGCCGGCACTTAGGTCAATGTCGCATCCGGGTTTGGGGCAGGAGACCCACGCTCCCGTGCGTCGGAGGGCGGTGTCCAGCAGGGGCTCGTAGCTGTCGGGCAGTTTGACGTTGAGCGTGGGTGGGCGCAGGCATGCGCGGCATACGACGCTGGAGTGTGCGCCGATGATGGTCTCCGGAAGGAGGAGCACGGCGTCTGCGGTGAGGCTTGGGCAGTCCTTCCAGGGGCAGGGGATGAGTGCGACAGTGCGCTCGGCTGCCGGCAGGTTGGCGCTGCCCTGGCCGCTCCAGCCGCCGGTGCGAACGAGACTGGCGGGAATGGCGGGTGCCGCGTCAGCAGCGCCACGGCGGGACAGCGGGACGCTGAGCTGGCTCGGGTAGCGCGCGGAGACGCCCATCAGGGCTGCGAGGTGGTCGGTGCGCATTGGCGCGGTGGGGTCTGGCATGGAACGGAGGATCGTTATGGCGTCTGCGCGGTGGTCTGCGTTGGCGTCGAGCATGGTGGATCGCAGGCCCCACCCGTGTTCCCGTTGGCGGTAGCTGGTGGTGATGAGCTGGGCATATCCGTCGGGCAGTCCGGCTGGGGGGAGATCGCCCGGGTTGAGGTCGGCCCACAGGCATGCCCTGGCATCGGGCAGGGGGTGCGCAGTGATGGCGAAACGTAGGCCTTGGTTGGGGATGCGGTGGGTGGCGAGGGTGTCCATGTCGGCCTGTCCGACGGTTCGGACGGTGCCGGTGGCGAGCTTGTTCGCGCACCATGCGTAGAGCGTGGTCGGCACTGGCCGCGGCCAGGTGAGAGAGCGTGGGGAGGTCGATCCCTTCGTGGAACCACTTGCGGGCCAGCTCCTGCTTGGCGTCGTGGCGAAGCTCTTTGGCTTGCTTGGTGTTGGGTCGGCTGCGCCGGAGCACCGTATGCCCGGTGGCGTGGACAGGGGTGCCGTCGAGCCGTCGAATCGTCACGGTGAGGGTGAGGCGGACGGTGGTGGCATCGAGTAGCTCGAGGCGCGTGCTGTCTGCGCCGAGGGCGCTGAGAGCGGTTTGGAGTGCCTTGGGTGCCGGCCCCGTGGCGTAGGACCCGGTGAGTGCGGCAAGGACGGCTGCGGCGGTGCCGAAGTCAGCTTTGGCGGGCTGTGCGGCGCTGTCTGGCGCGGGCACGGGTTGAAGGAGTTCTCGTTCAAGGCGTTCCGTGGCGTCAGTCGCGGCCTTCTGGGCCGTGGCCGCGAGTCGCTCGTAGCCTGCGGCCGAGGTCTCGTCGCCCTCGGCGCGCTTGCGGGCGGCGGACAGCATGAGGGCGTCGCTGTCGGCGAGTTGACTGGAGACCTCGTCGCGAAGCCTGCTCAATGTGCTGTCCCTTGCGGTTTGCAGGCGGTCGGCCTCAGCCGTATTGCGCGCGGCGGCGTGCATGGGTGAGGCAGTTGGTAGGGGTGCAGCATCCGGGTGGTCGGCGATGAGCCCAGTGAGGAGCGATTCTGCCAAGGTGGCCCAAGCTTGGTGGAACTCGCGGACGGGCCAGCTGCAGACGCCTTCGCCGTCGGTTGAGTCCATCGAGTAGATGTTGCCGCGGGCGTTCCGGCGCGACTCCGCATGGGGCTCGCGGCGCCACGTATACCGATCATGGCCGGTGTTGGTGGTGCCGCTGCAGTACAGCATGTGGCGATGGTGGGTGTCGCTCCAGCGCAGCAGGCCGGAGAACGGGCGCAGAGCGCTTCGGGCTGCACGCTGGCCGGTGGCTTGGCGGCGAGGGCTGCCTGCGGCTGAACGGATCTGGTCCCATCCCCAGTCGCCCGGTTCGTCGGCCCAGGCCCAGCCAGCGGGAGTGAAGTCGTCCGGGAGCCAGAACTTGAGGAGGATGTCACGCCAGTCCTCGGGCGGGACGCCCCAGTCCCAGCCGTTGTCTTCGGGGCGGCCGACGTTGATGTCATAGGTGACGTGGCCGAGATCGTCGCCCGGGTAGCGGGGTTCGAGCCGGTGACCGTCGCCGGGATTGAACTGGCCCGGGGTCACGCCCTTTTCGGTGTGTGCGAGGCGCCCGGTGAGGTAGGCCCGGATCTTCTCAGGCGTGATGAGCCCACGACCGGCCATCGTCGGATCACGCAGGGCATCAAGGGGTTCACCGATCTCGTCCGCGCCTCGGGCCGTCAGGCCCGCGGCGCCGCACTCGACCGCGACCGCCTTCCAGGTCGTGATGGCAGGGTCCAGGCATACCGCTGCGATGGTCTGGACCTGCCAGCGCTCGCGCGGGTCCGGCACTGGGCGGCTGACCGACAGCTTCTTGGGGTCGGCGGTGAGGTTGAACCTCCCCCGACTGTCGGGTTCCGCAGTGGGTGAGTAGCCCCGCGGAAGCGAGATGGCATTCATCGGCCAGTTGCCGGCTCGGGCCTTGTTGAGCCGGGCAATGAGAAAGCGCCGCGCAGTGTCGTCACGACCGCGTGAGGCGCCGAACGTGATCAGGGTCCATTGATCCTTGGCGTTGGGGCCGAGGGCGTCGAATGGACTCCCGGCGGCGTCGACGCGCACATAGGTGCGAGTGAGAGTGTCAAAGATGGTCCAGGCGAACTGTTCATTTCGCACGATCCGGTCCAGGGCGTGAGCGTGGAGCAAGGGTCGGCCGGCGTGGTCGTGCGGGTTGTCGTGTGCCATTGCCAGCAGGGCGGCGATGATGGCTTCGGTGACGGCGTTGCGATTCTGCTCGAGGTCGGCCTTAGCCGCCGAAGAGAGCAGGAACAGGAACAGCCATCCGTTTCGCGCGAGCCAGCCCCCGACAAGCCGCTTCGTTCCAGGCGCGTACAAGGCATGCATACCGATTCGACGCCGCGCGAGGTCGCCTTCGGGAGTGTTGCGGAACGCTTCGACGTCTGTGACATGAGCCTTTACCCACGCCGCTTCTGGTTCGCCGAGCAGCCAGTCGAGATCCTTGTCGAGGTTCTGCTGGAACTTGGGGCGGGACTCGTCTGAAACTCGGGCGAGCACGGCCCGCCACGGGGTCGTCTGGATCGTCTGTCCGAGCGGGCCCTTGGGGATCGAGGCGTGGAGGGCGTCCCGCATGGCGTGGGTGAGGGGCGCGATGCTCGGGTGGTAGTTGGTCAGCAGGTGTTGCATGGTGAGCCTCCGTGGGGTTGGTGGCGTGCACCGTGCGGGCCGTTTCATTTCTCGCAATGGGGTGGGTTTCAACTCCGAGACTGGGCACCTGGTCTCGGAGTTGCGGACACCGTGGTGCCGCAATCGTTTCCCCCGGTCAGTGGGGTATGGCTGACCTGCACTGGGAGCAGTAGGGGCGCAGGCGACTCGATGGCCGCGCAGGTGGCGTCACGGTCCAGCGCGCGCAGGCGCTGGATGTGGGCACGAAACTCATCGGTGAAAGTGGACATTCCCGACATCGTCCAGTTCGACGGCCGTCGCGCCGCCAACTCGGGGCGGCGATCGTCGACACAACGCCCGAGCGATGCGAAGGGTCGGACCCGATCGCATACTGACGTGTCCGACCGGGGCGGCACCATGGGCAGCATGGACGTTCCCCCTGGCCCGTGGCATTGGCAGCAGGTCATCCCCCAGACGGCGCCAGGGTCAGCACCCGAGACGGCGCCGCGCGGCATGGCTTTGGTCGCCTCCGACGGCACGTGGATTCTCTCGGCTGAGTCCGGGTGGGGCTCCCCGGACGTGCACCCCGCCGCGAAGAGCGTGCTGGCGCGCGCCTGGGTCCTGAGGCCACCGGATGAGTTGGGCGGGTACGCCTTCGACGCGGACCTGAATGTGGAAGATGACTTCGGCAACAACTGGTCGCTGCTGGAGCGGTCCGAGTTCGACCCCACGGTCATCTACCCGGGTGCGGTGCTATGGGCGGGCCGTACCGGCGCGGCCGCGGAAGTCGAGGTGCTGCGGACCGAGTTGTTCCTGGCCCGCGGGGATGTCCTCGTGCTGGTGACGTTCCGGCAGACGGCGATCCGCAGCCGTGAGGAGGCCCTTGATGGAAGCTGACCCGCAGCGCTGGGGGCCGGACACAGCCGCCGTCGAGGCGCTACTAGCTCGAGCAGAGAAGCTGACCCAAGCGCAACGGTTCGATCTGACGCGGGCATACTCGCTGGCTTGCGGTGAGGGTGAGCATGCGCTGCTGATGATGCCGCGCGACTACGCCTGGCAGCGGTTCCACGCCGGGTTGGACGAGCACGGGTTGCGGACCGCGTTCGAGGAGTTGTGGAACGGCCTCCGCCCCACCTGGCCTCTGAACCATGCCGGGTGTCTCATCCGGGACGCTGCCTGCGCGACACTCCTGACCTCAGTGGCCGGACAGGGGTTCTTTCGCAAGTCCGACCTGGACGTGCTCCTCTGCCCGTGGAGAGCAGTCGTTGACGCGGATGCGCGGTCTCGGGTGGCGCTGGTCATCGCGCACCGGCACCCGTACGAAGTCAACGAGGACTGGTGGGCGGTCGTCGACGCGGTACTGGCCCCGTGCGCGAGGTAGTTCGGACGTCCTGGCAGACACTCTGGCCTTCGTGCGGCTCGACAGACGGTCTCGCGCCAGGATGCCGACGGCCGTATGTGAACCCGATTGGAAGAACAACCGGATCGCCGGGTCAGGCGGCCTGCCTCGTCATGGGGTTATCGACCGCTGGTCAACGATCGAGCGCTGTCGGGTCCGGTACGTACGGCAGGCTGTGATTATTGCCCGCGTCCACGCTCTGGCCAGACTCGCAACCGCAGCCCACCTACTCCCCGATGAAGTGTTTCTGACCGTGCTGCGCGAAACAACGCCCGTCGTCCTGGCGCATGCCACAACGGTATGTGGGTGTGTCGAGTGTCGGGCCAGCATCCTGGCCGAGATCGAACTAACCGCCAGGAGGGACGTAAAAGACCTGGACCAGCAGCTACGGACAAACACCGACAAATCGCGGCAGCACATCGTGGCGGCGTTCCGGCTGCGGACGGAACGATCAGGGGTGTGCGCGATCGCGCTGAAGCTGCAGAGGCGGCGAGAACGGTGTGGGCGGGCTTGGACGACGCCGGGCTGATGACGGCGGTCCTCCTGGCCGAGGAGGGGTGGGTCGGCACCAGTGCCGAGCTGGCCAAAACCGCTGCCGCGATTTCGGTCGAGGTGTCGCACACTCGTTGACTGACACCGTGCCTATTCGACAAGGGGGTCCGGCTCGGCTCGGACTCCTCCCACGGCTGCGACCTGTGCCAGCTCACTCTTGGAGTCGAACGGCTGCGCAGTGTGTCCACTGAACCCCTAATGAAGCGCTGGGACACCAATCCCGTTCACGCGCACGGCGACGCCAAGGGTGGTTATCGCAGGTGGACGTTGACGCGCTGGGGCCGCGCGTCCGGCTGTTTGACGGGGACCGTCGTGCCCCGGCTCGGCAGGTCCGGGGGTGTCCGAACGAGACCACCAAGACACCCAGCCTCCCGCAACACAGGTTGCTTGCGTCCCTGCGCCGAGCCGCGACAGTGCTCCAAATGAATGAAAACCAAACATCCACCAGTGCCACCGCTCCCTTGATCGCCTGCCCGCAGTGCGGTGCGGCCGACAGACTGGCCAACGTCCAGATCGTTGAGACTCAGGTCGTGTACCCCCTCACCGTCGGACTTGACTGGGAGATCGAATATGGCAGCCCGCACCGGAAGTACGAGGTCATCGAATCCAGCGAAGCCGAGTGCACCGGATGCGGGTGGCGAGAGGACTACATGACCTGGCTAGAGGATGCGTCATTGTCCGGCTGACAAAGGAATGTGGGGCTGCCTGACTACAGGCGTCCCCACATTCGACGCACAGAATCCGCAAGCTCAGGCCACGCCAGCAACGAGTTTGATCACAGCGCGCCGGTCGCCCTCAAGTGCGGCGGCCTGGTCCCGGTTAAGGGCCGACAGCTGAGCGGGCGCGTCGCCAACCAAGGGCGCCCATTTCGCCCAGATGAAGACCAATGCCTAGCCTGTTCGCCGCCGTTCCCCTACTGACTCCCGCCCATCGGTCTGGCAGCAGCCGTCGAACCCCGCGGACCCGCATCGCAGTTCCTGGTAGCGGAGCCGGACCTCAGGCGCATCGGTAAGGGCGAACAGAGGCCGATCATTGTAGCGGTCAGGGTGAGGCCGTGCGGTTGATTGACGCCCACGGGGCATCGTGCACGATCCTGGTCGTGAACATTGAACAGGACGCCAAGACGGCAACCGACGCCCAGATCACACGCCCGAGCAGCGCGGAGAACAACCCCAGCGGCGACGCTCAGACAACCGCGCCTCCTACCCCAGACTCGGCCACGGCACCTGTCAGCAACCGCACACACCTCGCCCTGATCCACGATAGGAACGGCACGTGGTTTAGCGTCGGCGGGCTCGAGTTGGTCGCCCTGACACCCGAGGAGCTCGACGAGCTTGAAGCGGGGAATGAACATCTCCTGGACGACCTGCCCTCAATCAACCTGCTGGACGTCCTCCCTGCGGCCTTGCCCGAGGAGGACTCCGTCCAGTGGACGTAAGCGAGATGGCCGCACTGGCGCCCCTGTTCCGTGATCACCCAGCCACGCCTTCGTCAGTCTGACCACAAGGCCTTATGCGCCGGGAACTCGGCCAGCAACTGCCCTATGCCGCGGCCCGAATGTCACCGGTGCGCTGGTACATCTCTTGGGCCCACTAGCGGTTCACGTGGCCGCGAGCGGACTAGCTCACCCGGCGACGAGTTGGAGCAGTGTGTCGTAGTCGGTCACGACGTCGTACTTAACGCAGTCACGCCCGGCCATGTGGTTGAGGGAGGCAAAGAACTTTCGCGCGCACTCAATCTTGGCGTTCTCGACGCCCTTGAGCTGAAGGGTCGACATCGAGCCCTTGGTCTCGGCGACGAAGTAGACGTGCTTGATCTTCGTCGTGTCGTCGCGGAAGGCGATGGCCCAGTCGGGGTTGTAGTCGCCAACCGGTGTCGGGATGAAGAACCCACGGGGCAGCTTCGAGTAGACGATCACCTCGTCGCTGACGTCGAGCTTCTCCACAAATGACCTCTCGACCTTCGAGTCGGTGACGACGTACTCGTAGACACTCTTCTTCAGCTTGTCTCCCGCCTTCGACAGGTCTTGAGCTGTCTGGTTCTCGGTGAAGATCGAGGAGTCGTAGCGGCTAGCGAGTGCGTCGTAGCTCAGGTGCTCGACGATCACCGTGGCCTTCTGCTCGTTGATGAGCCGGGCGGCCTCGGTGATGAACTGCTCGGGGTTCTGCTTGAACTTCGCGAACGTGCCTGGCTGGATGCCGGTAAGGATCGCCGCGCAGGTTCGGCGGGTGAGCTGGGTCTTCTCTGCGATCTCGCCGAGCAGGTCGTACTTCACCGTCGATCCCGCCGAGACGGCCGAGTGCTCGACCTTCGTCTGCGACACCTTGAACCCTGTTCCGGCTTCGAGCTGTTCCACGTCGAGGCCGACGACCTGCTTGCCGGCCTCGACGAGGTACTGCATCACCGTCACTTGGAGCGCCCGATCGAGGGTGCGAATGCAGTTCTTGATCAACTCCTCGGAGTCGAACTCGACCTGGTAGACGGCTTTTTGGTTGATGCGGCCCCACAACTCCTGGAACTCACGCTTCTTGAAGTTCGCCTCGTTGAATGGCACCTTCTTCGGCTTGCGGCCGTCGACCGGCTTCGGCACGTCGAGGTACAGCGCATCGACGAGCGGCCACATGAAGTCCATCACCGGTTTGAGCACCTCAGCCGTGGGTGCGGCGAGCGTGCCGTCGGCGCGGGCGTCTTTGTACTCCTGGGTGACGAAGCCGTCATCGTCGATGTAGTTGTTGCGGATGAGGTGGTTGTACAACGCCTGCGCGACCGCGTTCGCGAGCACGCTCGTGGACCCATCGGCGAGCTTGAACTGCTTGCCGGTGAAGTAGTCGACACTCGCCTTGCGCGGGCGGGCCGACAGCGACTCGATGATCTCCTTCTGGAGTGCGGTGACGAAGTGGGTGTATGACTCGTCGGTCACGACGGTCAGCTCATTGATGTCGTGCACGGTGACGGGGTTGTCCATCCGCTCGCCATGCTGGTCGACCGACAGCCGCAGGCCGCGACCGATCTCCTGCCGTCTCGTCGTGGTGTTGTCGCTCTTCTTCAGCATGCCCATCACGAACACGTTCGGGTTGTCCCAGCCCTCACGCAGCGCCGAGTGCGACCAGATGAACCGCACCGGTTCTTCGAACGACAGCAGCCGCTCCTTGTCCTTGAGGATCAGGTCGTAGGCGTCGACGTCGTCCGATTGGCCGGCGAAGTCGCCACGCGCCGCGATCTTGCCGTCGATGGAGCGGCCGGTCTTCTTGTCGATCGAGAAGTAGCCCTCGTGGGTCGAGCGCATCGGGATCGCTTCTACGTGCTTTCGGTACCGCTCGGCGGCTTCGTCGAGGTCCAACTGGCCGAGGTAGTCGGCCAGCACCGCCTCGTACTCCTCCTCAAACACGCGGGCGTACTCGCCGAGGGCGTCCTCACTGTCGTAGTCGCGGTACTTGGCGACCTCGTCGATGAAGAACAGTGACAGCGTCTTGATGCCCTGCGCGAAGAGTTCGCGTTCCTTGTCGAGGTGGGCGCGGATGACTTCGCGGATCTGGATGCGACGCTTCTGGTCTTCTGCCACATCCTCGGTCACCTCGCCGGCGCCGATGATGTCGCCGTTGCTTAGCTCGATGAGGTCGCGGTTCGCGTCGACATCACGGATGAACAGGCCCTTGTACGCCTCGATGCCGCCGGAGACGTCGTGCAGGTTCATGCCCTGGCTCAGGCGCTTCACCTGCCGCCTGATCCCTTGGGCGGTCTGCACCTCCAGCTCGACGCGGGCCTTCGGGAACTCCGCACCCTTGCCGACCTCGAGCCCGTCCACGTACAGGTAGGCGGTGCTACCGGCCAGGTGCTTGACCGTGATGCCGCGCACCGCGATCTTCTTCACGAGCTTCTGGTTGAACGCGTCGACGGCGTCGAGCCGGTGCACCTTGGTGCGCTCGATCTTGTGAGTCGCCGAGTAGCGCAGCGCGAACAGGGCGTTGAACAACCCGAGCGCCTCCAGCGACTTCGACGGCTTCTTCGCGTCGCCCTCGATCTTCTGTGGCTCGTCGATGATGAGGATTGGCCGGTTGGCGGCGATGACGTCGATCGGTTTGCGGGACTGGAAGTCGTCGAGCACCTCGTAGATGCGTCGGGCGTCCTTGCCGGTGGCGTTGAACGCCTGGATGTTGATGATCATGACCTGTACGCCGGAGTCGGAGGAGAACCGCTCCAGCTCGTGCAGCCGCGATGAGTTATAGATGAACGTGCGCGGCTTGGTGCCGTAGAGTTGCTGGAAGTGCTCGGCGGTGATGTCGAAGGACTTCTTCACGCCCTCGCGGATCGCGATCGACGGCACGACCACGATGTACTTCGACCACCCGTAGCGCTTGTGCAGCTCCATGATCGTCTTGATGTAGACGTAGGTCTTCCCGGTGCCGGTCTCCATCTCGATGTCGAGATTGATCGGTGCGGCGGACTTCTTGACCGGGTCCTTGAGATCCTTCGACAGTTCCAGCCCGCGGGCCCTCTGCACCCGCTGGACGTTTTCCAGGAGCTGCGGCGGCGTGAGCGCGATCTCCGCGTTACGCAGACCAGCGTCCTCCAGCAGCGTCAGTGCCGCACCCTTGCCGGGATCGATGCGGTACTTCACTCCGTCCGCGTACGGCTGCGCGGAGAACACATCGACCACGGCATCGACGGCGTGGGTCTGGTACTGCTGAACCTTGAACTGGAGCTTCATCGGGTCAGATCGCCCTTACCTCGGTCTCGGGAGACACCTCGCGGAAGATCTGCTCAGCGTTGATACGCGCGGCATCGCTGGCGAAACCCGCGTCGAGGAACACGGCGCGCAGCGGATGCCGACTGGCGATCTCCTTGACGACGGCGGAAGTGATGTCATCGGCGAAGCATGCGACGAGCGCGCCATCGGCGACCGACAGAATCTCTCGCTCGTAGACTTCTTCGGTTACGACTGGCTCGCTCATGTCGAGGGCCCAATCGAGAAGCACCTGGAAGACCAGGTCTTGCGGCGTGCGATCGGGCTTCACGCTGTTCGCAAGGTCCGCGAGGGCAGGTTGCGCGGTCTGGTCGGGCGCGTGCAGCACAGGAGCCATGTTCGTTGTGTCCACGCGGAGCACGCGGAACCCCCGGTCGAAGCCTGCAGCCTCAAGGCCGAGCCCGGCAGCGATCTGCGCCCCACTCCGGCGCAACCGCTCCTTCGCGATGTCTGCGATAGAGGCGAAGCCAGCCTTCGCAGCTTCGCTGTCGGGAGCGCACGGCTCCGGCAGCTGCACCATGATGTAGCGGCGCGAGCCTCCGTCCGCAGCGTTCTGCTGCATGACTGCGTCAGCCGTCGACGCCGACCCAGCGAAGAAGTCGAGAACAACGGAATCACGGTCCGCAGCAGCCAGTTCCAGGATAAATCGAATCAGTCGAACTGGCTTCGGAGTGTCAAACACATCCTCTGGCATGAGTTTGAGCAACTCGTACTTTGCCTGACGATTGTGACCGGTGCGATCGAGGTCGATCCACAGTGTGGACGGTGGCAGCCCCTTCATGTCGGCCAAGTAGGTTCGCCGTCGAATGCCGGTTCCGTCGGGTGTAAAGCGAATCTCGCCCGACGCAATCTTCTCCTGCATGGCCTCACGTGACCAGCGCCAGCCGTTCTTGGGAGGCGCGATCGCAATCCCCTGCGGCGACGTCAACGTGTAGACCAAGTTCTCGCGATAGTTAGGCGAGTTTAGCGGGTTTCCGTCGAAGTACGGGCCTCTCGGGTCGCTGTCAGGATTCCGGAAGTGCCCCTGCTTCGACTGATCGGAGATCCGTTCCGGTATCCACGCCGCACTGCGCGCGTAAACAAGGATGTGATTGTGATCCAGCGAGAACCGCTTAGCGTCGTTGTTGCTGTTGTCCTTCGAACGCCAGACGACGTTCGCTACGAAGTTCTGCTCACCAAAGACTTCATCGCAGAGCCGGCGAAGGTTCGCGGCCTCGTTGTCGTCGATTGAGATGAAGATGGCTCCGTCTTCGGCGAGGAGATTGCGCGCGAGCTTCAGGCGCGGGTACATCATGCTGAGCCAGTCTGAGTGGAAACGCCCGTTGGACTCCGCGTTCGCGACGAGCCGCTCTCCGACGTCCGACCATTGGCCAGATCGCTCCAGGTAGTCCGCACTAGACTCCGCGAAGTCGTCGTCGTACACGAAGTCGTGGCCAGTGTTGTACGGGGGGTCGATGAAGATGAGTTTGACCTTACCGAGGTACGACTCCTGGAGAAGTTTCAGTGCGTCCAAGTTGTCGCCCTCGATGAAGAGGTTGCGTGTGGTGTCGAAGTCGACCGACTCGTCGCGCACCGGCCGCAGTGTCTTGGCGATCGGCGCGTTGGCGGCGAAGGCGGCGGCGCGCTTGCCGGGCCAGTCGAGCTGGTAGCGCTCCCGCGGTCCTTCGACGACGTGATCGGTGAGTTCTTGGCGGAGCGCGTCGAAGTCGATAGTGCGGAGGGGGTTGCCGTCCGCGTCGAGGGTCTCGGTGACGACCGCGGGGAAGAGATCGGCAATCGCGTCGATGTTGCGCTGGGTGAGGTCTGGCGAATGCATCTTGAGCTTGTCCACGGTCATTCCTTGGTGCTCGGTACGGGGTCGGTCAGCTCGGTGAGCACTGCGGTGCGTTCCTTGATCTGCCTTCGAAGTTCGATCTTGCGGTTGAGCTGTGGTTCGGTGCGCAGCTTCTTCTCGACACCGGCGATCTCGCGGGTGAGCCCGCGGATACGTTCCATTCTGTGGAGGGCGTCCCACAGCTCTTCGAGCGGCCTGATGGGGTGCGGGAGCAAGCGGCCCAACAACTGGCTGTAAAGACCGTCCATGTCCAGCGCGGCGGGCAGCGGTATGCGCGGTTGATCAGAGCCGATCCAGCCGGTGCGGAAGTAGTCCGTGCCCTTGGTCCTGCCGCCGGCACGCTTGTAGGCGGCGGTAATCGCCTGTTGGGTTCCAGGGCCGTCACCGCGGCGCAGCTCGAAGATGATCTGGCTGGGGATCGCCCTGTCGATGGAGGCGAGCACGGAGTTGTCGAGGTTGGAGCCTTTGAGGTCCACCACGAAGACTTGGATCTCGGTGACGGTCTCACCGGGCGCGAGGCGCAGCGACTCTTCGCCGAGCTTGAAGGCCCAGCGGACGCGCTGGACCTCGTCGACGAACCGCTGCTTGAGCACGCCACCTGCGCTGGCTTCGGCGTACAGGCGCTCCTTGGGGATGACCCGGCCGACCTTCGCCGCCTCGGGCCACTGGATCAGGTCAGTCATCGGTCGGTTCGGGCTCGACAATGGCGAGGAAGGCGATCAGCTCGAAGTCATCGAGTCCCTCGAAACTCTGCTGCAACGCGGTGGTCTTTGTGCCGGAGAACAGACTGTCGATGTCACGCTGCTCGGTGACGTCGATGAGGGAGTTGATCGCCTTATTGAGGAGGTCCGAGTAGACGCCCATCTCGGCACCTTCGCTCGTGAGTTGGTTGAAGACGTGGTACGCCGAGGGGATCGGCTCATGCGCGCCCTGGCAGCTCGCCCGAATCAGGTCGAGGAGCTGCTTGACCTCGGTGTGGTCGGTGACGACGTTGCCGTCGTTGTTGAGGTAGATCAGGTAGTGCGGGTGCAGGCGGTTGTGGCGGTTGATCTTCGCCTGCTCATCGACACTGCGCAGCGCGAAGATCACGCCCGGACGAAGGCCGCGGTCGGGATTGGCGGGAACGGCTGCGTGGAGACCTTTGGGCGAGGATGCGAGGTCGCCGTACTGCGCCATGTACTTGAGCAGGTCCATGCGGAAGTCGTTGAGTCCGAGGTCGGTGATGGAGACGCCAGTGCGGACGTCCTCCAGCTCGATCACCTCGTCCTGGAGGCGGCGGAGCTGCTCCTTGCGGAACTTCGTGTCGTTGGACTCCTGGGTGAGGAGGTTGTCGTCGGCGGTGGCGGCGAGGTCGGCGATGACCATGCGGTTCTCGACGCGTTCCTTCAGGTTGATGTACTCATCAAGGCTGATGTCGGGCCAGAAGTTGACCATTTGGATCACCGAGTTCTTCGAGCCGATGCGGTCGACGCGGCCGAAGCGCTGGATGATCCGCACCGGGTTCCAGTGGATGTCGTAGTTGACGACATAGTCGCAGTCCTGAAGGTTCTGCCCCTCCGAGATGCAATCGGTGCCGATCAGCAGGTCGATGTCGCCGGGCTCGTCCGGGAACACAACGGCCTTGTCCTTCGAGCCTGGGGAGAAAAACGTCAAGAGCTTCTGGAAGTCGAAGCCGTCGCCCAGGGTCGTCTTGGGATGAGTGGAGCCAGTGACAAGGCCGATTTCGAGCGATCTTTCGACATGGACGGTCTGCTCCAGGTTTGCGTACAGGTAGCGGGCTGTGTCGGCGAACGCCGAGAAGAGCAGCATCTTCTTGTTCTCGCCGTTGAGCGGGTGTTCGACCTTCTCGTTGATGACCCGCCGGAGTCGCTGGAGCTTGCGGTCGTGCTCCGGGGTGATGAGATCCATTGCTTCCACGAGCTCGCGGATCGTCTCCCGGTCGTGCCACAGGTCGTTGCGCCACGACGTGGTGTCCATGTCGTCGAGGTCGATCTGGTACTTCTTCCCGACCGAAGGAGCGGTCGGGACCTCGAAGTCATCATCATCGGCCTCGATGTCGCCAAGCGCCGCGCCGATGTTGGCGATCTTGCCGTCTTTGTCGTCCAGGTCCCGCAGCGCGTGGTCGACCGCGGCTTCGACCTTGCGCAATGTGATGCGGAATGCCTCGACAGAGCTTTCCAGGCGCTTCAGAAGGTTGACTGTCATCAGGGTCTTGAGGCCCTGCTCTCGACCGGCCATACCGAGGTTGCCGCGTGCGGTGCCGCCCTCGACGGCATACATGTCGGCGTACTTCTGCATCTTGCTGGGGAAGACGTAGGACAGCGGAGTGTAAACAGCGAGGTTGAGAACCTGGAGCTGCTCGAAGATCTCGTTGAACGTCGGCGCCTGGGGCAGGTCGGTGAGTGGTTCGCGGATCGACTCCGGCTGAAGGCGCTTGGGGAAGGGCCCGATGTCGGCGATGTCGTAGAACGACTGGATGTGCTTGCGGGAACGGGCGATGGTGACCGCGTCCAAGAGCTCGAAGAAGTCGAAGTCCAGCATGCGCAGGATCGCGTCGGCGGTGCGCTCTTCGGCGGGAAGCTCGGCCCATCTCTTGAAGGCGACCTGGGCTTCGCGGAACACCTGCTCGATTGACTTGTTGATGTCGAGCTTTGACGAGAGCTGCTCCGACTCGCCTTCATAGGCAAGCTGCAGCTGGTTCTTGAGGTCGTTGAAGCGATTGTTGACGGGGGTGGCCGACAGCATGAGGACCTTGGTCTTCACGCCACTCTGGATGACCTTGCGCATGAGCCGCTGGTAGCGGCTCTCCTTGTCCTCGGAGTAGTCGGCATTGCGGAAGTTGTGGGACTCGTCGATGACGACGAGGTTGAAGTTGCCCCAGTTCACCTTGCTCAGGTCGAGCTGCCCGGAGTAGCCCCTGTCGCGCGACAGGTCGGTGTGGGCGAGGACGTGGTAGCTGAATCGGTCAGCCGAGAATGGGTTGGTGACGTAGGGGCTGTTGTAGGTCGTCCAGTTGTCCTCGAGCTTCTTCGGCGCCAGCACGAGGACGGACTTGTTGCGGCTCTCGTAGTACTTGATGACCGCGAGCGCAGTGAAGGTTTTGCCCAGGCCGACGCTGTCGGCAAGTATGCAGCCGTTGTAGGTCTCCAGCTTGTTGATGATGCCAACGGCGGCGTCGCGCTGGAAGTTGTAGAGCCTCTTCCAGATCTCCGAATCGCGCCATCCGGTCAGGTCATCCGGTAGCACGTCCTCGCTGATGTCTTCGAGGAACTCCGAAAAGAGGTTGTAGAGGATCAGGAAATAGATCCGCTCCGGGCTGTTCTCGGCGTACACGCTTGCGATGTGCTCGTAGACGAGCTTGGTGACATCCTCAACCTGCTGGGGGCTCGACCAGATCTGGTCGAAGGTCTGGAGGTAGGCAAACGCAAATGGGGCCTCGTCGACTTTGTTGACGAGGTTGGACACTGCGTCGCCCCGCTCGTAGCCGAGGTCGGCCGAGGTGAAGCCCTGGAGCGGCATGTACGCGGCCCGGCCATCCACCACGGCGAACTGCTGCATGGGTGCGCCGGTCGTGTTGGACTTGAAGGTGACCTTGCGCTTGATCCAGTCTGCGCATTCGCGAGCGATTGCACGCTGTGCGAGCTTGTTGCGGAGCCGAATCTCAAACTCGGAACCATAGAGGCTGGACTCGCGCTGGGCCTGCGGTATGTAGAACTCCCGACGCTCCTTCTTGACCTTGTCGGTCGCCTGGCTAGCCACGAACGTCGGAGCCGTGAAGATGAACTCCAGCTCCTCGACGCCCTCCAACTCCTTGCGAAGCGCCTCGAAGGCGTAGATGGAGAACGTCGACGCGGCTATGCGGAGTTTGGAGCCGCGAGCGAGTGTGACCTTGAAGTCATCACCCAGCAGCCTGTTGAGGTTGTCGATGATCTCCATCAGCGAACCTCACTCGTGGGGGACTTCGCCGTCTGGTCGGCGCCACTGTTGCGCACCCAGTAGTCGACCTCGGTGAGCTTGAACTTCCACAGGCGCCCGACCCGATGGGCGGGCATTTCCTTCTTCGCAATCCAGGCGTAGATGCTGTCCTTGGCCACGCCGAGATGCTCGGCGATGACGTCAGCAGACACCCAAGGCTCGGTCACCCGCCAAACCCTAGTGCCGATTGAGGCCGTTCTTTGCTGGTTTGTGCTGACCTCCTCTCTCCATGGGTTGTCGTGGCAACTCGGCGCGTCTACACGGCTTGCCGCGGCCCATAGAGCAGACCGGAGTGCCCGGCCGGGAGATCCACCCTCACTGGCCCGAAATCCCATGGCCGGTGGGTCGCGTCGCGTTTTCGCAGGTACCAGGCGGCCCGGTTCAGAGCTGACAGTAGGCGAGTGCACGTCCTCAGGAGTCGGGGCTGATTCGAAGACAGGGCGCTCTCGCTGTGGGTGCTGGTGTCGCGCTGCGCCATTGGGTGATGTTGCCGGAGCCACTGACACCGGCCCGTCGGCTTGTCCGTGGCGCGCCACTGGTTACCTGCCGGTCGGCTGGTGCTTCTTCACCCAACCGGTGACCCACGCCTTCACCCGTTCCCCTTCGGGGGCATCGGGTAGTTGGACGGCGCGCTCGATGAGGATCTGGGCGCCGACCAGACCCTGGGCGAGCAGCGCGTGGGCGAACTCGAAGTCCTTATCCCGGCCGGCGACCAGCTTCGAGACCACGAGGTCGTGCGGGTCGAGACAGTGCGCGCGGGCTCCGTTGGCCGCGTCCCCGGTGTACACCGTCACGCGGTTCTTCCACCCGTTCGGCAGGTGCGCGACCGAGATGTCGACGCCCTGGGCGTAGTACCCGTGCAACTCGTGGAAGGCGGACCCTTCGCCGATGTGCATGTCGACTGCGTCTGACTTGTCGTTGTGCGGGTCGTCGTAGA
Organism: Nostocoides sp. HKS02; assembly: GCF_009707485.1. Classification (NCBI taxonomy): domain Bacteria; kingdom Bacillati; phylum Actinomycetota; class Actinomycetes; order Micrococcales; family Intrasporangiaceae; genus Nostocoides; species Nostocoides sp. HKS02. The sequence goes on from NZ_CP046121.1 coordinate 2,004,474, forward strand.
ACGTGACGTCGACCTCGATGGAGGCGTGGGCAGCTTCGGGGAGCTCGTCCTCCCCGAAGCTGCCCAGGATGGCCTGGCTGCCTACGACGCGGATGTCCTCGTCTCGGGCGATGGTCGCAGCGGCACGCAGGATGTGCTCAAGCTCCTCACGTTTCACCGCGCCGCCCGGTCCGCCGCCTTGAACGACTCCAGGACATGCATCCGCTCGTCGGGGGTCAGCACGCCCGCGAACGGGGAGTTCTGCCGCATCTCACGCGCCCACGGGGTCGGCGACGTCAGCACCTCCAGGACCTGATCCACTGGGCCGTCCAGCACCTCACGCCACCGTGCCAGCCAGTACGCGCCCTGTCCGCGGGTGTGCTTGCCCTGCAGCTTGTCGAGGTTCTTCTTCGCGCGAGCGACCACGTCCTGCGGGTCGGTGACGAGCTTGCCCGCCACCGCCATGTTCAGCCACTGGCTGCGTCGCTGGTCTCGACTGGTCGGCAAGGTCCGGTTCCGCAGCGCCTCCACGTCACGACGTCGTACCCGCCGGTGCCGGCCCACGGTCTGGAACGGCAGCGCGCCGTCGTTGCACAGGTCGACCACATGCTGGCGTGAGCTCGACAGCAGGCGCGCCACTTCGCCGGTAGTTAGGAGCTCGTCGCTCTCCGCCGCCGTCGCGTGCTGCACGTCTGCCAACCTCATGCCATCCATGGTGCGCTCTAAACACCAAAAACGCAAGTAGTGAGCACGTCAGTTGTGTTTTTGGTGTTTGCAAATCCTCTCACTGCCCAGCCTCGACCGTGACACCAGTCGTCGCAACGCTGTCGAACCTGTGCCGACGGCTCATGGGCGTTCCGCGCCTCGCGGACCGGTGCGATCACTCTCAACAGGTGGACAGCAGACAGACACGCCCCAAGGCGGCGTGGTGGCCGGAGGTTGAGCGTCCTCGCTTTCCGTAACGACCTGCTCATTGCCGAGCGCAACGTCCTCGAACCCGGTTCCGGTAGGTCGTCGCCAAGGCGGGCCCTCACGCCCTGACCACGCAGCGTCCACCAGCCGACCACTGTCACACAGGTGTCACACAGGGGGTGCCGCGTGGTGCCGGTCCATGCAGCAGCGTGCTGCCTGTCCCTGACCACCGCCACCCCTGACATGTGTCTGTCTCAACAACTACAGTTGTACTGACGTGCGGAAATGCCGTCCGACGACTACTTGAAGAGCTGACGTGCCATTACGACGCGCTGGATCTGGTTGGTGCCTTCGTAGATCTGGGTGACCTTGGCGTCGCGCATCATCCGCTCGAGCGGGAAGTCCCGCCCGTACCCTGCCCCACCGAGCAGCTGGACGGCATCGGTGTTCGCGCCCGTCAGGACCAGCTCCGTCGTCGCCATCGCGGTTCAACTTCGCCGTTTACGAGGGGACGGTCAGACCACGCGAGACCGCAGCAACTTCCCTGCGTCTGATCGCTGAGCCGCCCGCTCGGCCTTCTCGCATCACTTGGTCGTGCCGGTAAGGGCGCGAATCGCTTCGGTGAGCGCGGGACGTCCGACCCGTTCGGCCCACGCGACGGCACTTTCGGCCGTGACGTAGAGGTGACGATTTCCCGGGCGCGTGGCGGTTCGGACCTGCCTGGTGGTGATCATGCTGGAGAGCTGAGGGCGCGCGACTTGCAGCAGCCTGCGGGTCTCGGTGAACGTCAGCAGCGCTTGCTCTTCGCGCTGCGGGCCCGTCTCATCGGACGACCGCGGCGGGTACTGACCCAGATACGCCTCGACGCTGACGCGGGTCACGTATCGGTGGCGCGTGTCGTTCGGCCCGTCGGTCAGGATGAGATGGCCCTGACGGACCAGGGTCTCCACGGTGCCCACCTGCAGCTTCAGCATGTCGGCTGCCTCCGCCAACGGGACGGCGGCCTCGGCGATATGCAGACGTCGGCGCACCTCCGCCTTCAGCCGATCCACCGTGGCCGGCGGGAGCTTGATCGTGCTGCCGTGCGGGTGGTGGGCGTCGAGCAGGTCGAGGACGCGCAGCAGGTGCCACACCTGGTGGTAGCTCCAGCCCAACTCGTCCGCGAGGTCGCTGATCGTGGTGCCGTCCGTCGCCTCGAGGAACCGTTCGACGTCCCGTTCGTAGGCCACCCAGACCTCGCGTGTCCCCCACCGGGTGGTGTGCGAGCCAATCTTTCCCTCCCGCATCAGACGTCGGGTGAAGCTGACGGCCCTGCCGATGCGGTCGGCGACCTGCTTCACCGAGAGCTCGCGTCCCGCCCCGGGGACGGTGGTCACGGCCCGCCATCCCGTGTCGACGAGGTGCTGGTCGATGCGTGCGCCTTCTGCGTGGCGCCGGGTACCTGTCCCCCAGGTCTCGCGGAGCGCGGTCGGGGCGCGCAGGTCGTCGGTGCCGAGCTGGTCACGAATGTGGTCCTGAAGAACCTCCGCGAGGTGCAGCAACAGGTCGGAGCCCGGGCCGAGGTCGTACCCGTCAGCCACGGTGGCCTTCGCCGGCTCGTGACCGGTGTAGTGGTTGATGACGCGCTCGGCGATTCCCGCGTCCCTGAGTTCGGTGATCAGCGCGCGGCGCAGGTCATGGGGGTCGAAGGTGGTCCCGAGCGCCTCTTGGGCCGTTTTGAGCCAGGTCCGGAAAGCGGACTGGCCGCTGGAGTCTTCGGACTGCAGACCGGGGATGAGCCGGGCTTCCCAGTCGACGCGACCCGTCGTCGGGTCGGTGTGGAAGGCGGCGATGAGCGCGTCGAACAGGCTGGCGAGCTGTTCGGGGATGGCGATGGTGCGCACCCCAGCCGGGGTCTTGGGGTGGTCCTTGCTGTCTCGCTTCACGAACTTGCCCGTTAGGGGGTCGCGGACCAGGACGGATCGGCCGCCCTGCTTGTCGGTGATCAACCAGGGTCGACCGGCAGAGTCGCGGTAGAAGTCCGATACGAGGTATCCGTAGATCTCGCTGATACGGGCGCCGAGCAGGCGCCCGGCCCAGAGCACGACCTGTCCGATGACCGGCAGATGTGCGCTGGTGCCGGCCACGGTGGCCAGCGGGATGGTGGAGATCTTGGCCTTCTTGGGTCGCTGGCGCCTGTGCTGCAGCGGCTCGATCGCGTCCAGGTGGAAGTTCCCGCGCAGGTTGACCCCGTGGTCACGCGCGCGGTCGATCGCCGCGCGCAGGTCGCGAAGCACGTTGTTGGCGCTGCTCCTGGCGATGCCGTGGGCCTTGCCCGGCTCGAGGAGCAGCCCGGCCTTGCGAAGGTCGGTGGCGCGCACGATGTCCTGCCCGGTGCGAACGTCCCGGTGCACGGGGACGGCACCCGTCGCGAGGGCAACCGCCAGAGCCTGGTCTCCCCCGTCGACGACCTGTCCGGCGTCCTCCAGGGTGAGGAAGACGCGGATGATGCTGAGCTTGTGGCCCAGCCGGTCCGCCGCGACCGTCGCGGCGGGCAGCGGCAGGTCGCCGGCCAGCACCCGCGGCAGAGCCTCCAGGTGGGTGATCCGCAGGTCTGCCGCGCCGCGGTGGTCCTGGGGTCGGGTGGCGTCGAGCTCGATCAGGAAGGGCAGCAGGTACCGGTGGTGGGTGCTGCTGACGGACTTGACGCGGTCACCCTTGGCTTGACGGTTCGTGCCGTGGTGGGAGGTGAGGTGCTCGAGCGCCACCTCGGCGAGGCGGTACTGGTCGGGGTCGACGTTGGGGTCCAGGAGCGGGGCGGTGAGCTGCTCGAAGGTGTTCAGCAGCTCGACGAGGTTGCACTCCTGCTGGGTCAGGACGAGCGGCTCGCCGGCGCACAGGCGCATGAGGGCCGGGCGGTCGGCGAGTGCGGAGACCCGGTCGAGGTCCGTGGGCTGCGGCGCGGCGGGGACCAGGTCGAGGTGGCGGCGGGCCGCGGCACTCATGCCGCACCCGCGATCTGGCCGATGAGGCGGCTGAGCAGGTCGCCCTGCTTGGCGATCTGCCGGTCCTTCTGCGCGAGCTGCTCGCGCAGGGTGTCGCTGAGTCCTTCGGCGGCCGCAAGCCGGCCGGTGAGCTCGGCAATCTGGACGCGCAGGGCGGTCACGGACTCGCGGGCGCGCAGCACCTGGGCGGACTCGGCCGGGGTGAGGCCTGCGGTGAGGTCCTCGTGGCGCAGGTGGCCCAGGGTGACGAAGTCGTCGACGCGGACCAGGACGCGGCCCTTGTCATCGGTGCGGGTGGCCAGCTCGTGCTTGGTGACGAGCCGGCGGACGGTGTCCTCGCTCTTGCGGATGAGGGCGGCCATGTCGGCGCGCAGGACCCAGTCCTGGCCTGCGGGGAGTTGTGGTGACATTGGGGTGCTCCGTGGTGCGGCGGCCTGGTTGGCCGCGTGTGCACCGAACCGGTCCGCGGTCGCCCGGGGAGCGCAGTCGCCCCACAGATGCGACACCCGTGCCACCCCGCCGCGCGGCGGGCAGGCCGCTCCGCCGCACGGCGGCGGGGGTGGCGCCGGGCTGGCAGCCGGCAGATGCCATGGCAGGCGCCCGGCACCTGCCGGGGCAGAAGTGGTGTCAGGAGAAGGCTGGGGCGCGCCCGGGAACGCGATCAGCCCCCCAGGCGAGCCTGGGGGGCTGATCGTCAACACTTGAGTCGCAGTGTTGCGTTGTAGCGGGGGCAGGATTTGAACCTGCGACCTCCGGGTTATGAGCCCGGCGAGCTACCGAGCTGCTCCACCCCGCGTCGGTGAACACCACCTTACGGGAGCGCGTCGCCACGTCCAAATCGGCTGCGACGGCCCTCAGGGCGCCCTACTTGGTGGACGAAGGTGACGGTGTGGCGGTGGACGACGGGGTGGCAGCCCCGGACGGGCTCGGCGTCGGCGTCACGCTGACGCTGCCGCCCTTGGGGGCCGCCGCGACCGCCCGCCGGATGGCGTCGTCGAGCTGCTTCTGCGCCGCCCCGTAGGCCGCAAAGTCGCCGTTGCGCAGGGCGGTCTGCCCGGCGGCATACGCGGCCTGGATGTCGGCGAGCGCCTTGGTGAGGGCCGCGGCGGCGCTCGGCGACGTGGGGCCGGTGCCCCCGCCGGTGCCGGTGGTCGGCGGCGGCGCGCCCGACCCGGAGTCACCCGTGGTCGCACCGGAGTTTCCGCCGAAGAGGCCAGAGAGGGCGCCGTCGAGCGTGTCCGACCAGGCGAGCTTGTCACCGAACGCCGCGATGGTCGCGCGCGAGAGCGGGTAGGCCGACGACCCCTGGGCGCTGACGTAGATGGGTTGCACGTAGAGCAGTCCCCCGCCGACGGGCAGGGTGAGCAGGTTGCCCAGCGTGACCTTGGAGCCCTGCTGGCGGCTCTGGTTCAGGAACTGGTTGAGGGTCAACGTGAACGCCGCGGACGTCTGGTTGGACGAGGCGACGTCGTTCTCGACCTGACCGGGCCCCTTGACCGTGGTGTCGCGCGGGAGCACGAGCAGCCGGAGCTTGCCGTAGTCGTCGAGCCGGGCGCCGGCCTGGGTGCCCGCGTTCGAGTCCACCGCCAGGAACCCCGAGAGCACCTCGCGGTCGCCGGCCGGCATGAACGTGGAGGTCAGCGAGAAGGTCGGCTTCTCCTGGTCCGGCATCGCCAGCGTGAGGTAGTACGGCGGCTGCATGACGACGCGGTCCTCCTGGGCCGGGTCGTTCGGCACCCGCCAGAAGTCCTGCCCGCCGTAGAACGAGTCGGCGTCGGTGACGTGGTAGCGGGCCAGCATCGTGCGCTGGACCTTGAACAGGTCCTCCGGGTACCGCAGGTGGGACATGAGGTCGGCACTGATGTCGCTCATCGGGAGCACCGTGTTGGAGAACGCCTTGCTCCAGGCCTTGAGCAGCGGGTCCTGGTTGTCCCAAGAATAGAGCTTGACCGACCCGTCGAACGCGTCCACGGTCGCCTTGACCGAGTTGCGGATGTAGTTGACCTGGCCGCTGCCGATCGGGCGCACGGCCGAGGAGTTGGCGGTGACCGAGTCGGAGGTGGCGTTGTCGATGGCCTGGAGGCGGGAGTACGGGTAGTCCGCCGAGGTGGTGTACCCGTCGATGATCCACTGGATCCGGCCGCCGACGACCGCCGGGTAGGGGTTGCCGTCGAGGGTCAGCCACGGCGCGACCCGCTGCACCCGGTCGAGCGGCGTGCGGTGGTCGAGCAGCCGGCTGTCGCTGTTCACGGTGTCGGACAGGATCAGGTTGAGCTCGTGGTACTTCATCGCGTACGCGACCTTGCGGGCGAACGAGCTGAGCTGGACACCACCCGTGCCGGTGTAGGTGTTGTTCTTCTGCCCCGCCACGCTGCTGTCCGGGTAGTCGAACTCGCGGGGCCGGCTGCCGGGCGCGCCGCCGACGATGGAGTACTCGGGCGACTGCTCGCCGAAGTACACCCGCGGCTCGAACTGGGGCAGCGGACCGATGGTGGGGATGTTCTGCTCGTAGAACACCGGCTGGCCGTCGGCCCCACGCTGGTTGCCGTAGGCCGCGACGACGCCGAAGCCGTGGGTGTAGACCGTGTGGTCGTTGAGCCAGTTGCGCTGGTTGGCGGGCACACCGTTGAGGTCGAGCTCGCGGACCGCGATGACGGTGTCGTTGACCTTGCCGTTGATCGTGTAGCGGTCGACGTCGAGGGCGTCGGGGAACGCGTAGTACGACTTGATCGACTGCAGCTGCTTGAAGGTCGGGCTGACGACGATCGGGTCGACGAGCCGGATGCCCGGGATCGTCTCGGCGTCGTTGCGCAGCTGGCCGGCAGTGGCCTTGGTCGTCGCCTGGTACGTGCTGGTGTCCACCCCGTCGATGCCGTATGCCGCGCGCGTCGCCTTGATGCTTCGGTCGATGTAGGGGCGCTCCAGCGTCTTCTGCGAGGGCTGGACCTTGAAGTTCTGCACCAGGGCCGGGTAGATGGTGCCGACGACGACCGACGTGATGACCAGCAGCGCCACCCCGACGGCGGGCAGGCGCCACGAACGCGTCCAGATCGAGGCGACGAACAACCCCGCCGTCATGATCGCGGCCACCGCCAGGATCGCCTTGGTCGGCATCACCGCGTGGGCGTCGGTGTAGCCGATGCCGGTCAGCAGGGGCGAGTCCTTGGTGGCCAGGGAGTAGCGGTCGAACCAGTAGTTTGCCGCGCGCACCAGCACGAGCACGGCGAGCAGCACCGCGAGATGGGTGCGGGCCGCCCTGGTGGTGCGCTCGGCCCGGACCTGCAGCTGGAGCCCGCCGTAGACGTAGTGCGTGAACGCTGCGGCGACCAACGCCATGACCAACACCATGGTGAGGAAGCCGAGCAGGAACCGGATCCACGGCAGCGTGAAGACGAAGAACGACAGGTCGAGGTGGAACTGTGGGTCCTTGATGCCGAACGGCACCTGGTTGCGCCAGAGCAGGTAGGTCTTCCACTCCCCGGCTGCCCCGGTGGCCGTCAGCAGCCCGAGCAGGCCGGGGACGATGATGATCGCGAGCTTGCGCAGCGGCTCGATCGCCTCGCGGTACTGGTCGAGGCTCTGCTGCTGCGGGGTGACGGGGGCATAGATCGGGCGCGTGCGGTAGGCGACGACCAGGCTCGAGCCCACCAGACCCGCCGTGAGCAGGAACCCGACCGTGAAGAGCACGATCTTGGTGGTCAGCTCGGTGACGAAGACGCCCTCGTACCCCACGGAGTCGAACCAGAGGACCTCCGTCCAGACCGAGGCCGCCAGCGAGACGACGAAGCCGAGCACCACGAGGATGACGATCGTGGGGGCCAACGGACCCCGTCCCGCGCGCAGGCGCAGGTTCGGCGGCCGACGACCGCCGCCAGCCGGACGCGCGTCCTCCGGTCGCTCGCCATCGCCGGGCCCACCAGAGCCGAACCAATCAGAGGAACTCACACCACGCCCGATCTGCCGCGCGGCCGACTCACCTGACCGCATGCTCGTAGTGGACCAACTTACCGAGGCTCGCTGTGGTTCCCGCACTGTTCCGCGGATGCGGCACGATGGGTGCCGTGAGCCAGACCTCCAGCCCCGTGGCCGACCCGCTGTCCATTGCCGCCCTCGACACCGAGCGGCACGTCGCGGCCTCCGGGTGGGACCAGAACCCCCGCCTGTTCGCGCTGGTGCCGACGGCCGAGCTGGTCGACCGCGAGCCCCACCTGCGCGCCCAGCTGCAGGGCCACGACCTGGTGACAGGCGCCCTCAGCGCGGTCGAGCAGGAGAACCTCCCCAAGACCGCCAACCTCGAGACCCTGCTCGGCGGGATCGCGTGGCCGGGCACCGTCGTGGGCGCCGCCCTGGCGGTGGAACGGATCGTCGTGCCCCCGGAGGCCGAGCGGGACCTGCCCGAGCACCCCGACGCGGCCGTCGACGCGCTGGCCGCCCATCCCCTGCGTCAGGACGTACGGCTGCTCGTCGCCGTCACCCGCGATGGCCAGAGCCGCTGCCTGCTGCGCCAGCGGGCGCACGACCGCGACGACCAGGTCGCCATGGGCGAGGACATCGCTCCGGGCCTCGTGCACGCCCTCCAGGCAACCCTGCAGGAGTAGCCGCGCCCCGCGGCATACCGCTAGTGGGTGCAGGTGGGCAGGCCGGACGCCTGGCCCGCGGCAATGGCCTCCACAGCCTTGCGGGCCTGGTCGAAGGTCGCGATCTTGACGACCCGCAGGCCGTCGGGGACGTGGCCCACGACCTCGTCGCAGTTCGAGGCCGGCGCGAGGAACCAGTGGGCGCCGCCGTCGTGGGCGCCCGCAAGCTTCTGGCGGATGCCGCCGATGGGGCCGACCTGGCCGGTGTAGTCGATCGTGCCGGTGCCGGCGATCTTCTGACCGCCGGTGAGTGGCCCCGGGGTCAGCAGGTCGTAGATCCCGAGCGCGAACATCGTTCCGGCAGAAGGGCCGCCGATGCTGCCGGCGTTGATCTTCACGTCGAACGGGAACGTGAACCGCATGCCCAGGAAGACCCCGATCGTGGTGCGGCCGCCGGATGACCGGGTCTTCGCGGCGGCGGTGACGGGCACCCCGCCCCGGATCAGGCGCAGCTGCACGAAGTCACCAGCGTGGTGCCTCCCGACGAGGGTGCGCACGGTGTCCGAGGAGCTGACCGGCGTGCCATCGATCGAGACGAGCTCGTCGCCGGCCCGCAGCACCGAAGCGGACGGGGCGTCCTTCGCGACATCGGTGATGATCAGGTGAGGGGTGACCTGGTGGCCGGTCGCCTTGAGCGCAACGGCGATCGCCTCCTGCTGGGAGTCGACCATCTCCGCGGTGTTCTGCTCCTGGACCTGCTTGTCGGTGACGCCCTGGGGGAAGTAGAGGTCGACCGGCTCGATGGCGTCCTCGGAGCTCAGCCGCGCGGCGAGCAGGTCCCAGACCGTCACGGACGTCCCGGGCCCACCGACGAGGCGCACCGTCGTGAAGTCGAGGGCGCCGTCGGTGGGGTACGTGGGAGCACCCGACACGGTGATGAGCTGGGTGCCCGACAGCTTGCCCAGGGTGTTGGCGATGGGTCCGGGCTTGAGGACGACGTAGGGCAGGCCGACCATGACCGACAGCGCAGCCAGGATGATCACGACGACCGAGGCCACCAGCGCGACGATGGAGCGCCGGGTGAGCGCATGGGGGTCGACCGGGTTCGTGGGTGAGATGACCGGCTGGTGCTGGATGTCCTCGGTCACGGGAGTCCGACCCACTCGTCGGAGCCGTCCGTGAACTGCTGGTGCTTCCAGATCGGCACCCGCGACTTCAGCGTGTCGATGAGGTCGCGACACGCCTCGAACGCCTCGCCCCGGTGGGGGGCCGACACCGCCGCGACGACGGCCAGGTCGCCGATCTCGAGGTGGCCCACCCGGTGGACCGCGCCCAGGCGGGCGACTGGGTGCCGGGAGGCGACCTCGCGGCATACCTCTGCGAGCGTGTCGACGACGCTCGGGTGTGCGGAGTAGTCGAGCGCAGACACGGCCTCGCCGTGGTCGTGGTCGCGGACGACACCCACGAACAGCGCGATCCCCCCGCACCGCGGGTGGCGCACGAGCCCGAGCACCTCGTCGACACTGAGTGGCTCGGACCGGACGTCGCTGAGGACGACCTCGGGTCCGTCGCCCAGGTCTGAGGACCCGACCGGGTTCGCTGGCTGGCTCACAGGGTGCCGCCCTTCCTGCGGCGTCGCCGCATGATGGCCGCCGTACCCACGAGGGCGACAGCGGCGCTGGCCGCCCCGAGTGCGGCGTCCTTGCGGTCGAGGCGACGTGCCGCGACCGCGTGGGAACCCCGGATGGTGTCCAGGAGGACCCCGAGGCAGGTCTCATTGTCGTAGGCAGGCGCCCACCCCTGCTCGCGCAGGGTCCGGGAGGACACCACCCAGGGGAAGGCGACGAAGGCGAGATCGCTGGCCGGAGCCGGCAGCACTCCAACGCGGTGGAGACGGTCGGCGGTTCCCAACGCGGCCCCCATGCTCAGCTCCACCCGACGCATCCCCGTCAGCCGCTCGAGGTCGCTCTGGCCGAGGTGACCCTCGGAGCCGACCGTGACAACCGGCCCCAGCCCTCTGGCCAGCACCACCACGACCGAGGAACCGAGGTCGTCGACATGGCAGAACTGCCAGGCCGACGCGGCGCCGCGCACGGTGAGCAGGCGCGGAGCCTCGAAGTGGCGGGTCGTGACCGTGTCGACGCCCTCGCCCACGAGCGCCGCGGGACGTACCGCCGTGATGGCCAGGCCCGGGTGGACGTCGCGCGCCACCGCGATCAGCTGCTCGACATCCATGAGGTCGCCGACCTGGCCCTCGTCGGAGGGCGCCTGGAGGGGTGCGTCTTCGTCGAGCGGCACCGGGTTGCCCGGCTGCGCGCCGTAGACCTGGGCTCCGGTGACCACCACGAGGTGGCGGACCCCGGCTGCCGCCGCGGCCGTGATGACGGTCTGCGCGCGGCGCAGGTTGCGCTCGCGGCGCACGCGAGCGCCGAGGACGAGGTCGGCCGCCAGGTCCGTGCTGGCGGCGACGTATGCCGCGCTGTGCACGCCGCGCAGCGCGTCCACGAGGTGGGGGTCGCCCGGGTCGGCGAGCCGGAACTCGACTCCTCCGACCGGGGGTCGGTCCACGTCGACCGCGACGACCCTGCCGATTTCGCCGTGCGCCGCCGCGGTCACGAGCGCGCGCAGCACCGCCCGGCTCGCGGGGTCCCCCGCGCCCACCACGGCGACGTCGACAGCAGTACGCCGCGAGCGAACGGCGCGCCGCTGGGGGCTCGCAGGGGAACTCACTGTGGCCTCCGCGTGGTTGTCTTGGTCAGAACCATCCTCTCAGGACTGCCGAGGAGCCGTCGTGCCCGACCACCCGAACACGCCCGCCCAGCCGGCCGGCGACCCCGGCGACGAGTCCGGTCTGCCGTCCGACATCGAGGCGATGCTGGCCCGCCTGACGGGCGGCCCCGTGGACCCCGAGATGGTCAAGGCTCTCAAGGACATGGGCATCGACCGCATCGACCCCGCCATGATGCAGATGATGGTCAGCCAGATGCAGGCGATGTTCGCCAGCACCGACACTGAAGCCTTCAACGTCGCCCTGGCCACCGACACCGCGCGCAAGACGGTGTCGGCCGCCGGTGACACCACCGTGAGCGAGGCCGCTGCGCGCCAGACGGCTCAGGCCGCCCAGGTCGCCGAGCTGTGGCTCGACGAGGTGACGGCCTTCGAGGCGCCGGGCATCACCACCCACGCGTGGAGCCGGGCCGAGTGGGTCGAGGCGAGCATGCCGGTGTGGCGCACGCTGGTCGAGCCGGTGGCCGAGGGCGTGGGCCGGGCCGTGGGCGATGCGATGCGCGCCCAGGTCGAGCAGCTCGGCGAGGGCGCCCTCCCCGAGGGAATGCTGCCGCCCGGCACCGACGCCTCCGCCCTGATCGGCCAGATGGAGCCCATGCTCGCCAAGATGAGCGGATCGATGTTCGGGCTCCAGGTCGGTCAAGCCGTCGGCGCCCTGGCCGCCGAGACCGTCAGCGGAACCGAGGTGGGGCTGCCATTGGTGGCGGACCGGTCCGTCGTCCTGCTGCCGGCGAACATCGAAGCCTTCGCCGACGGCTTGGGCATCGATCTCGAGCAGGTCCGCCTCTACCTCGCCGTGCGCGAGGCGGCTCGCGTCCGGCTCTTCTCCGAGGTGCCCTGGATCGGGCCGCAGCTCGTCGCCGCGGTCCGCGACTACGCCCGCGACATCACCATCGACACCGACCGCATCGAGTCGGCTCTTCAGTCGGTCGACCCGACCAACGCCGAGGCCCTCCAGTCCGCCCTGCAGGACCAGCTGTTCCGCCCGGAGCCCAGCGCCTCGCAGCGTGCTGCCCTCGGACGCCTCGAGACCTACCTCGCGCTCGTCGAGGGCTGGGTCGACGTCGTGACCGACCGGGCGACCCGCGACCACCTGCCTCAGGCGGGTGCGCTGGGCGAGGCCGTGCGACGCCGCCGTGCCACGGGTGGGCCGGCCGAGAAGGCGTTCGCCGGTCTCGTCGGTCTCGAGCTGCGCCCCCGCCGTCTGCGCGATGCCGCCAACCTGTGGGGCGCCCTCGAGTCGGCCCACGGCGCCCAGGGGCGCGATGCCGCCTGGGGACATCCCGACGTGGCCCCGACCAGCGCCGACCTCGACGACCCGCTCGGGTACGTCGAGCGAGCCGGTACCTCCGACACCTCCGACCTCGACGTCGCCCTCGACGAGATCCTGCGCGAGGGCGAGGACGGCGCGTGAGCGACGCACCAGCCAGCCTGCGCACTGACGTGCCGGCGGCATACCTCGCCCTGCGCGAGGACGCGAGGCGCGTCCTCGACCGGTGGCGCGCCCCCAGCGCCGCGCAGGACCGGCTGCGCCGCGAGCTGCTGGCCCACTGCGACGAGCACCCCGGCGCGCTGTGGAAGCAGGGCCCACCCGCTCACCTGACGGCCAGCACCCTGGTGTTCAACCGCGGGCTCGACAAGGTGCTGCTCACCCTGCACGCCAAGGCGGAGCTCTGGTTGCAGTTCGGTGGCCATTTCGAGCCCGGCGACCCGACCGTGCTCGCCGCCGCCACCCGCGAGGCCCGCGAGGAGTCCGGCCTGCCGGAGCTCGTGCTTCACCCGGAGCTCATCCACCTCGACCGACACCGGCTGCTCGCCGCGGGCTTCGGGAGGTGCGCGGAGCACCTGGACCTGCGGTACGCCGCCGTGGCCGCTGACGAGGACGCGTATGCCGTGAGCGCAGAGTCGCTCGACGTGGCCTGGTGGCCCGTAGATGCCCTGCCGGCCGAGAGTCGTGCCGAGATCGGCCCCCTGGCCGACGCGGCGCGACGGGTGCTCGCCTGACGGCTCAGTCGCTGGGACCGAAGTCGAGCGCCGCCTGCCCGAGCCCGTCCTCGACCGCGCCATCAGACAGCTCGAGTCCCGCCGTCGCGGCCACCCCCTCGAGATAGCCGCGCGCCCGCTCGAGGCGGGGGTAGCTCGTGAGCAACGACCAGAACTCGGGACCGTGGCCGGGGGCCACCAGGTGGGCGAGCTCGTGCAGGATGACGTAGTCGAGGACGTACGCCGGCATGCCTTTGACCCGGGTCGAGATGCGGATCGTGCCGTCGGCGGGGGTGCAGGAGCCCCAGCGGGAGTTCTGGTTGGTGACCCAGCGGATGCTCGACGGCTTGGCCAGGCCACCCAGGTGACGCTGGGACAGCTCGGCGGCGCGCGCCTTGAGCTGGGCGTCGCTCGGGCGTCGCTTGCGGTCGCCCTTGGCCAGCCGCTCGACCATCGTCTCGACCCAGTGCTGCTCCTCGGCCTTGGTGAAGCGGGCCGGGATGAGCACGATCGTGCGGTTGCCCTCGCGGTAGGCGCTCACAGTGCGACGGCGCCGCCTGCTGCGCCTGACCTCGATGTCAGTGGTCCCCATGCTCACCACGATAAGCGAGCGGGCCGACATCGCCCGGCACCCCGCTCCGTGCCCCTGCACGAAGCTCTGCTTGCAGACCTTCCTGCCCGGGGTACACGTTGCACCGTGGGCTGGCGGCAGCAACCTCTGCAAGCAGAGGGTGCTGCCGTGCGGGTCGGGCGGAGTCTAGAGGGGCCCTCCTGAGCACGGCAGACACGCCCCCTTGCGCGATTTTGTGCTCAGCATGGTCTAAGTTGGCCGAAGTCCACCGGCGCACCCTGTGCCGTGAACAACAAGGAGACATTTCGATGGCTGACGAGACCTACAAGGGCGAGTTCTACTGCGTGAAGTGCAAGGAGAAGCGCGAGGCCGAGGGCCGCGTCGTGGAGACGAACGGTCGTCGCATGGCCAAGGGCGTCTGCCCCGTGTGTGGCACCAACCTCAACCGCATCCTCGGCAAGGCCTGACCCAGGCCCCCCCATCGAGAGGGGCGGACCCGGCCGACTGGCCGGGTCCGCCCCTCTCGGCGTTTCCGGTCCCGGCCCGGTCCCCGCCTGCAGACCCTGTGGACGACGGGGCCTGGCCCCGGGCCGGCTGTGCCAGATTGGCGCGGGTGACGATACGCCCGCTGCTCAAGTGCCTCTGGCCCGTCCTGCGCCGCGGATCCGGCGAGGTCCAGCTCGGCATCGACCCCACGCACGCCGTGGTCCTGTGCGGGCTGAATGAGGCCCAGATCGTGGCGCTGGAGTCCCTCGACGGCACGCGCGAGCTCCCTGCCGTGCTCGCCGAGAGCCCCGGCCTGGTCTCCTCGTTGCAGCGCCGCGGCCTGCTCGCCGACACCGCCGACACCGGCGACCTGCCGGTCGGGCTCCGGGCGGCCCTGGCTCCCGAGGCGGACGCACTCGTGCGCACGGCCGGTCCCCGACAGGGGTATGACGCGTTGGCACGGCGACGCGACTCACTCGTCCTCGTCTGCGGTCGGGGCGCGCTGCCGATGGCCGCCGCGACCCTGCTGCGTCGCGCGGGCGTGGGGCAGGTCCGGGTCGGACCTGAAACCGCTGACGAGCAGCCCGGTCAGCACAGCGAGCCCGCTGAACCCGCGCTCGTCGTCCTCACCGCAGCCCAGGCGATCGGACCGGGGGCGGCCGAGTCGTGGCGCCGCCGCGGCATACCCGTCCTGCCGGTGGTGATGCACCTCGTGGAGGCGGTCGTGGGGCCGCTCGTCGCTGCGGGCACTCCGTGCCTGCGCTGCCTGGACCTCACCCGAGCAGACCTCGACACCGCGTGGCCCCTGCTCGCGGGCCAGCTCACCCGGCCCGCCGTCGGACGGGGCCCGGAGGTGGGCGGCGAGACCTCGCTGGTCGCGGTGACCGCGGCGCTGGCCACCATGGTGGCGCTCGCCGCCCTCGACGGGCAGCCGGTGCCCAGCGGTCGCTCACTCGAGGTGGCGCTGCCGTGGCCCGGAGTCCGGCAGCGTCAGTGGGTGGTCCATCCGCGCTGTTCGTGCGCCGCGGACGACGTGTCGGACCGCCCTGCCGACGCGGACGATCCCGGGCAGGCGAGAATGGCTGGGTGAGCGAACTCCCCCGCCGGGCCGTGGCCCGCACGGCGCGACTGGCCAGCCTGCCCCTCGGCTTCGCCGGGCGTACCGCCATGGGGTTCGGCAAGCGGGTCGGGGGCAAGCCCGCCGAGGCGGTCGCGGCCGAGCTCCAGGCGCGTACCGCCGAGCAGCTTGTTCAAGGTGCTTGGCGAGCTCAAGGGTGGCGCGATGAAGTTCGGCCAGGCGATGTCGGTCATGGAGGCCGCGCTCCCCGAGGACCTTGCGGCGCCGTACCGCGCCACCTTGACCAAGCTCCAGGAGGCCGCGCCCGCGCTGCCGGCCGCCACGGTCCACCGGGTCCTCGCCGAGGAGCTCGGCCCACGATGGCGCACCGCGAAGTTCCAGTCGTTCGACGACACGCCCGCGGCCGCGGCCTCGATCGGTCAGGTGCACCGGGCCGTCTGGCGAGACGGGCGCGAGGTCGCGGTCAAGATCCAGTACCCCGGCGCCGGCAAGGCGTTGCTGTCCGACCTCAACCAGCTCGCCCGCGTGGCCCGGATCGCCGGCGGCTGGATCCCCGGCATGGACATCAAGCCGATCACCGACGAGCTCAAGTCGCGCATGGCCGAGGAGCTCGACTACACGCTCGAGGCGGCCAACCAGCGCCGGTTCGCCAAGGTGTTCCGCGGCGACGCGCACTTCGCCGTGCCCGACGTGCTCGCCACCAGCGAGCACGTCATCGTCTCGGAGTGGATGGACGGCACCCCGCTGTCCCAGATCGTCACGTCGGGCACGCCCCAGCAACGCGACGCCGCCTCCCGGCGCTACATGGAGTTCCTGCTCGTCGGACCTGCCCGGGCCGGGCTGCTGCACGCCGACCCGCACCCGGGCAACTTCCGTCTGCTCGATGACGGGCGTCTCGGGGTCATCGACTACGGCGCGGTGAACCGCCTGCCGTCAGGGCTGCCGCCGGCCATGGGCTCGCTCGTCGCGGCTGCCCTCTGCGGTGAAGCCGCCGAGCTCGAGCTCGGGCTGCGCACCGAGGGCTTCATCAAGCCGACCATGTCCCTCGACGCCGAGGCCCTGCTCGAGTACCTCCAGCCCTTCATCGAACCCCTCAGCCACGAGACCTTCACGTTCAGTCGGCCCTGGCTGCGCAGCGTCGCCGCTCACATCAACGACGTCCGCCGGCCCGAGTTCCTCGTCGGCATGAAGCTCAACCTCCCGCCGTCATACCTGCTGATCCACCGGGTCTGGCTCGGCGGCATCGGGGTGCTCTGCCAGCTCGGTGGCACCGTGCCCGCTCGGCAGATCGTCGTGGACCACCTGCCCGGTATGCAGCTGCGTCACCTGCCGCCGCCAGTCGCCTGACCAGCCGGGCTGGCTCACCACCAGGCCGAGTCGAGCTTGCCCTCGATGCTGCGCAGGTGTTCGCGGCTGCACCGTTCGCAGGTCCAGACCTCGCGCCCGTTCTCGGTGCCGCGGGTCCAGGTCACCCCTGCCAGGGTCGCGGTCGGCGCGACCGCACCGCACGAGGCACACACCGGGGATGCCTCAGCCTGCGCGTCAGGCATGTCAGGCCTTGGCTCCCGAAGCTGAGCTCGTTGCCGCCGCGGCCTTGGCCTTCGCCTGGGCCTTGGCCGCCTGCTTGAACTCGCGCACCTTCGCGAGGGACTCGGCGTCGACGACGTCCGCCACCGAACGGTAGGAGCCGTCCTCGGCATACGGGCCGATCGCCTCCTGCCACCCCGCGGGTCGCACGCCGAGGCGCTTGCCCACCAGCGCAGCGAAGATGCGCGCCTTCTGGTCACCGAAGCCGGGCAGGTCGCGCAGCCGCGCGAGCAGGTCGGCACTGTCGGTGGCGCCGGTCCACACCCGCTCGGCGTGGCCGTCGTACTGGTCGCGCACCACGGCCGCGAGCTGCTGCACGCGGCCGGCCATCGAGCGGCCGTAGCGGTGGATCGCCGGCGGGGTGGAGCACAGGTCGGCGAACGCCTCGGGCTCGGCCGCCGCGATCGCGTCAGGGGCCAGCGTGCCGAAGCGATCGAGGATCTTCCACGGGCCCCGGAAGGCGTGCTCCATCGGGTACTGCTGGTCGAGCAGCATGCCGACGAGCAGCGCGAACGGGTCGTTGCTCAGCACCTCGTCGGCGGCGTCGTCCTGAGCGATGCGGATCCGGGTCGACATGGTCGCCAGCCTAGCCATGCCGTTGCGGGACATGAAGAACGTGCGGGACATGAAGAACCCGCCGGGACGGCCCCAGAGCGGGGGTCCCGGCGGGTTCGGGCGACGGGGTCACCGGGCCAGCATGCGAGGCAGGGCGTGCAGCATCTCGTGCTGCGCCCGCGCCTCGAGCTGGCGCTGGTACTCCCGTTGGCGGCGCCGGCGATGGGCGCGCGCCAGGTCGGCGTACAAGGCCTGGAACATCGTGGGGCTCCTGAGGGATGAGGTCTGGACATCTGGAGTCGGTGTGGTCATCGCGGTCGTCATGCGGCGACCGGGTTCTTGCGCGGGCGGCCACGCGGGCGCTTGCGCGCCACGATCGCCCCCTGGACGAAGAGCTCCCCGCCCCACACGCCCCACGGCTCGGCACGGTCGATGGCGCCTGCGAGGCAGGCACGGACCGCCGGGCACGTGCGGCACAGCGACTTGGCGAACTCGACGTCGGCCGGGCTCTCGGCGAACCACATCTCGGCGTCGTTGTCTCGACACGGGATGCCGGCGCCTGCGATCTCGGCCTGCTCGAACAGGTCGTGGACTGCGCTCAACTGCATCGGGTGTCACCTCCCTCTCGTCGTCCCGCCACGGTGGTGGCGGTCTGCTGGGTTGCTGTCTGGCCGGTGGGTCCCCGGTGGGGGGCCGGCCCGTTCTCTTCGGTGCTGTCGTGCTCTTCGGTGCTGTCGTGCTGGTTCATCTGTGGTGGTGCTTCTTCCTGCCGTGGTGGTGCGGAAGAAATCTGTCTGGACAAACAGAAAGGCCGCGGATCCCGGATGTCGGGTTCCGCGGCCTTGGAGAGGGCCTGCTGGCTGGTGGCCTAGACAGGTGGCTCTCCGAAGGGGCGGAACGCGAGATCCTTGGTGGTGCCGAAACCGTCGACGTACGTCGGAACCTGGGCATCGGCGATCATCGGGACGAGGGCGCTGGACACAGTGGTCCCGTTGACCCATCCACGGTTGCCTGCGAGGAGGACTCGGCCGGCCTCGGGGCACACGGAACGGACGCGGGACAGGTGCGTCGCGTCAATCGTCATCGTCGTGTTCTCCATCAGGACCAACCCTCCTTCAGCGTCTCGTGGGCCCCAACCGGTCGCGAACGACCGGCGGGCTGGGCGTTCGTCAAGGGTAGGGCAGCAGGTGTAACGGCGGCAACGCATTTATCGAGATTTCGTGTCACGGAACGGTGAACTCCGCGTCAGTCGCTGGATTCCGTTGCGTCAGAAGGGGTTTCGAGCACCTCGTCGAGGGTCGCGCCACCGAGCAGGGACAGTACCTGGCTGCCGTAGAGACCGAGCTTGCGAACGCCCACACCGGAGATCTGCGCGAGCTCGCCGTCGGAGCGGGGTTCGCGCTCGGCGATGGCGGTGAGGGTGGCGTCGGTGAAGACGACGTATGCCGGCACACTCGCCTCGCGGGACACCGCCAGCCGCCAGGCGCGGAGCTTCTCGAAGGTCGCCTCGTCGTAGGCGGGCGGGCAGTCCGCGCAGCGCCCGGTCTTGCGCTGCGCCGCGGTGGTGAGCTCGGCGCCGCACCCGCGACAGTGCGCCGGCAACGCGGGCTTGAGCGGCTTGGCGCCACGCCGGCCACCGGAGGTGTTCTTCGGCGCGGACCGGGCGCCCTCGCCGAGGATGCTCGCCGCCCCGTCGAGGAAGCGCGACGGGCGACGGGTCGCGCGGGCCCCGGGCGTGCGGGCGCCGGACCAGGACAGCCGCAGCTCGCGTCGGGCGCGCGTCACGCCGACATAGGTGAGGCGGCGCTCTTCCTCGATGGCCTCGGGGGTGTCGGCCATGGCGATCGGGAGGTAGCCGTCGGAACAGCCGGCGAGGAACACGACGTCCCACTCCAGACCCTTGGCGGCGTGCAGGGACGCGAGCGTCACGCCCTGCACCGCGGGGGGCGTGCTGTGCGGCGGCACGCTCGTCGAGCTCGCGGACGAAGTCGGGCAGGCGGGCCTGGGCGTTGGCCGCCACCAGGTCGTCGGACAACGCGGCGAGCGCGGCGAGGGACTCCCAGCGCTCGCGCGCCGCACCGCCCGAGGTCGGCGCCTCACGGGTCCAGCCCGCGCCCAGCAGCACGTCGCGGACCAGGTCTGGCAACGCGATGCTGCCGTCGTCGGAGCGGGCAGCCCCCCTCATCAGCAGCACCGCGTCACGGACCTCGCTGCGGGAGAAGAAGCGCTCTCCCCCACGCACGAGGTAAGGGATGTCGCGCTCGGCCAGGGCCGACTCGAACGCCTCGGACTGCCCGTTGGTGCGGAACAGGATGGCCATCTGCGCCGGGGCGACGCCGGCGGCCATCCGCTCGGCGACCTCACCAGCGATGGCCGCCGCCTCGGCGGGGTCGTCGGGGTGGGCGCTCAGGGCGGGGGTCGGCCCGTCGCCCACCTGGGCCTGGAGCTGCACGGCGTGGCCCCGTAGCGCCCCCGACGGCCCCCTGACGATGAGGTTGGCGAGGTTCACGATCGGCGAGGTCGAGCGGTAGTTGCGCACCAGCCGGACGACCCGCGAGGTGGGGTGCCGGGTGGCGAACTCGAGCAGGTGGCGGGGGCTGGCCCCGGTGAAGGAGTAGATCGTCTGCGCGGGGTCGCCCACCACGCACACGTCGTCGCGCTCGCCGACCCACAGGTCGAGCAGTCGCTGCTGGAGGGCGTTGACGTCCTGGTACTCGTCGACGACGAAGTGGCGGTACTGCCCGCGCACGACCCGGGCGATGTCGTCGCGGTCGGCGAGGATGCCCACCGTCAACAGCAGGACGTCCTCGAAGTCGATGACCCCGCGCTGGGTCTTGACCTGCTCGTAGGCCTCGAGCACCCGGGCCATGGCCGTGACGTCGAGCCCCGGTGGCTCTCGGCGCGCGGCCCGGGCTCCCGCGGCATACGTCTCCGGGGTGAGCATGGAGACCTTGGCCCACTCGACCTCGGCGGCGAGGTCCCGGATGGCCGTGCGGTCACGGGCGAAGTCGAGCCGTAGCGACGCCGCGGCCTGGGCGACCGCCGACGCCTTGTGGCTCATGACCTCGGGCGCCGCACCGCCGACCGCCTGCGGCCAGAAGAAGTGCAGCTGGCGCAGGGCCGCCGCGTGGAAGGTGCGGGCCTGCACCCCGGGGACGCCCAGGTCGCGCAACCGGGTGCGCATCTCGCCCGCCGCTCGCGCCGTGAAGGTGACCGCGAGCACGCGCTGGGGCTGGTAGGCGCCGGAGTGCACGCCGTAGGCGATGCGGTGGGTGATCGCGCGGGTCTTGCCGGTGCCGGCCCCTGCCAGCACGCACATCGGCCCCAACGGGTGCGCGGCAACCTCGCGCTGCTCGGGGTCGAGCGCGGCGAGGACGTCGTCGGCGGAGGCGTGCACGGGTATGCCGCGGAGCTGGGTGGCCATCGCGGCGATCCTGTCAGACGGGACCGACGGCGCCCAGCGCGAGGGGGACCCGGCTGCGCCGGAGGCGGACCGGTCACGGCGTGAGGCCGTACACGCGGGTGACATGGACCCGCAGGATCCGGCGGTGGTCCTCGACCATCGCGCGGCGGTAGTCGTCCCAGTCCGGGTGATCCTCACCGCGGATCGTCCGGTACAGCTCGACGAGCTCGTCGACGGTCGCGTCGTCGCGGGCTGCCGCCACCGGTGAGAGCTCCGCGTCGCCCTCGAGCACGGCATACGACCAGCCGTCGGGCGAGGTGACCAGGAGCGAGGCGCGGGGGTCGCGGAGCAGGTTCGCGACCTTCGCGCGCCCGTCGACCACGGACACGCGCACCGTGGCGGTCGCCTGGTCGAGTGCGAAGTTGACCATCGACAGCTGGGGTCGACCGTCCTTCTTGAGCGCGGCCAGGGTGCCGAGGTTGCGGCCCGCGGCCAGGGCGAGGAGGCGGGGGTCGAGCGGAGTCTTCGTGGGCATGGGCCCATCATGGTCACCGAGATCACACCCGCGCAGGGGAAGATCGCCGCCAACCCGGGTGTTGTGAGCAGTGCAACACGCCGTCGACCCGAAGAGAGATCATGCCGAACACCGCGACCAAGGCCCCGGCCCCCGGCTCCGTCACCATGTTCACGACCTCCTGGTGCGGCTACTGCAACCGGCTCAAGGCCCAGATGGGTCGTGAGGGCATCACCTTTACCGAGGTGAACATCGAGGACGAGCCCGAGGCGGTGAAGTTCGTCATGGACGTCAACGGCGGCAACCAGACCGTGCCGACGCTGCTCTTCCCCGACGGCTCCGCCGCGACCAACCCCTCGATCAACGAGGTCAAGAAGCGCCTCGCGTCCTGACGTCGGCTAGGTCTCGTCGAGCCCGTGGCCGAGCCAGCGCTCGATGAGGCGCCGGGCGATCGACAGCCGGGTCGAGGCACCAACGCGGCCTGAGGCCAGCACGGCGCGGTACTCCTCGCGCGTGAACCAGCGCGCCTCGGCGATCTCGGCCTCCTGAAGGCGCAGGTCCGCGCCGCTCGCCCGGGCCGTGAAGCCGACCATCAGCGAGCTGGGGAACGGCCACGGCTGGTCCCCGAGGTACTGCACGTCGCGCACCTCGAGCCCGACCTCCTCGCGCACCTCGCGGGCCACCGCGGCGGCCAGGCTCTCGCCCGGCTCGAGGAACCCGGCGAGCACGGAGAACCGCCCCTCGCCCCAGCCCGCACCCCGCGCCAGCAGGATCCGGTCCTGGTCGTCGACCACCGAGACGATGATCGCCACGTCGGTACGCGGGTAGTGGTCGCTGCCGTCGCGCGTGCACCGCCGCAGCCACCCGGCCTGGGCCGGCTCCGTCGGCGCGCCACACCGCGGGCAGTGGGTGTGCGCGGCGTGCCAGTTCGCGAGGGCGAGAGCGGTGGCGAAGAGCCCGGCGTCGCGGTCGCCGAGGTCGGCGCCCACCTGTCGCAAGGTCCGCAGCTGCGGCTCGTGCGGCTCACGCGCGTCCTGCGGGGGCTCGTCGGCGTCCTCGACGGGTGGTCCCGCCACAGCGAGGTATGCCGTGCCGTCGCCGTCCTGCCCGAGGAAGAGCACGAGCCCGGCACCGTCCTGGGTCGTCGGGGACCGCACAGCCAGCCGGAACCCGTCCTCCCCGGCGACCACCTCGGCACGGTCCCCGTGGAGCTGCACCACTCGGGTGCCCTCGTCGCCGAGCAGCTCGGTCACGAGATCCGGGTCGAGCCGACGCTCGGCCCGCCGGTCGAGCCCCGGACGGGCGAGGGACAGATTCGGCAGAGTTTCCAACAGGCGGCCCACGCCTCCACCCTAGGCGTGGCTGTTCGGCATACGGTGGCGGTGTGGACCGCAGCCCCCTCTTTCTCGCAGCGATCGCGAGCGCCGCCGTGCCGGGACTCGACCCCGCGAGCGTCGAAGCCCTCCCCGGCACCCCCGACCACCAGTACGACGTGGCCTTCGTCCAGGACACCCAGCACCGACGGTGGGTGGTGCGGGTGCCGCGCAGCCAGGCCGCGTCGGCCCAGATGGAGTCGACCTTCGGGCTGTTGGGGCTGCTCTCCCGCCGGCTTCCGTTCCAGGTGCCGACCCCCCGCGGGTTCACCGCCCTCAAGGACGGCGGGCGGGCGGCGGTCTACCCGTACCTGCCCGGCCAGAACATCGACTTCGCGGGGCTGCCCGCAGGCCCGGGGCTGGCCGCAGAGCTGGGCCGGGCCATCGCAGCGTTGCACAACGCCGACCACGCGCTCTTCGACGAGGCGGGCCTGCCGGCCTACGACGCCGACACCTACCGCACCCGTCGGCTCAGTGAGCTCGACCGGGCCGCGGCGACCGGTCACGTGCCCACCGGGTTGCTGAGCCGCTGGGAGAAGGCCCTCGAGGACGTCTCGTGGTGGCGGTTCGCGCCGACCCCGACCCACGGTGACCTCACCGGCGACCAGGTGCTCGTGGTGTTCGACGACGAGGACGACGCCACCACGGGCCGGGTCAGGGGCATCACGGGCTGGGAGGACGCCAAGGTCGCCGATCCCGCCGACGACTTCTTCGCCCTGGCCACCCAGACCTCGCCCGACGCGCTCGAGACGGTGATGGAGGCCTATGCCCACGCACGCAGCGAGCGACCCGACGAGCACCTGCTCGACCGGGCCAAGCTGTCGGCCGAGATGCGCTCGCTCACCGAGCTGCTGACCGCGGTGGCCCGGGGTGAGGACGTGTTCATCGCGCGCCAGGCCATCGCGCTGCGGCGTCTCGACGACCGCGTGCACGCCGAGCAGGAGGCGGCCAGCGACTACACCCGTCCGGTGATGGCCCCGGCGCGCCGCAAGGCGCCGGTGCTCGTGCCGCCCGACGTGGTGGAGGACGACGAGGACGACCACGAGGTCGAGCAGGACGACGTCGAGGTGATGTTTGCCAAGACGTCGGAGCCGGTCGCGGAGCCACCCTCGGACCCGGTCCCGGAACCACCCTCGGAGCCGGCCCCCGAACCGTCCTCGACCCTCAGGGAACCCGAGCCGATCGGGGGCGAGGACCCCGGGCCGGAGTTCGAGCCGGGCTTCTCCCCGAGCGACCGCTCAGGCAGATAGTCGGGCAGCTAGTCGGGCACTGAGCGCAGCAGGTCGGCGAGCTCCTGCTCGTCGGGCAGCTCGGGGCGCACCGTCTCACCGGTGCCCGCGTAGTAGAACGCGCCGTCGACCATCGCGGGGTCCAGCCCGCGCAACCGCGCGAACGCCACCCGGTATGCCGCCAGCTGCAGCGACCGGGTGCGCGCCAGCTCGCCGGTGGGCTTGGCGCCGGTCTTCCAGTCGACGATGGTGAAGCCGCCACCGTCGGCGGGCGGGCGGGCGAACACCGCGTCGATCCGCCCACGGACCGCAATCCCGTCGATGACGGTCTCGAGGGCGATCTCGATCTCGGCCGGTGTGCGGTGCGCCCACTCGCTGGCCAGGAACCGCTGCTTCATCGCGGGCAGCTCGGCGTCGTCGGCAGGATCGTCGTCGGCGCTGCCGGGCAGGTCGAGGACGTCGACCATCGCCGCCCGGGCGAAGTGCTGCTCCACCCAGGCGTGGAACGCCGTCCCACGCCGCGCGGCCAGCGCCGGGGCTTCGGGCATCGGACGGCGCAGGGCCGTGGCGAACCGCACCGGGTCCTGGGCCAGGGAGACCACTGCCGACGCCGACAGGTGACGAGGCATCAGCACGGTGACGTCGCCCCGCTCGGCCAGTCGGCGCCGCTCCTCGAGCAGCAGGTCGATCTCGTCGCTCTGGCTAAGGGCGGTGCCGGGCACAGGGAAGGCCGGCTGCTCCATCGCACCCGACCCGGCGGCATACGACGCCAGGGCGGCGCGCACCGCGGCCGCGCCCTCGGTCACCACGGCGCGGCGGTCGCGCAGCGGGTCACCGGGCCACAGATGGGCTTCGCCGTCCTGGGCGCGCGGACTGAGCGCCTTGCCGTGGGGGTCGGGGTCGGGCATCGGCGCCCACTCCCGGACCGTGATGGGCAGCGCCGCGTCGGGGTCGACGACCTGCATCAGGAACCGCGAGGTGACCCGTGGGGTCGTCGCGTCGGCCCAGATCGGAGCCGTGAGCAGCATCGCCTTGCGGGCCCGGGTGAACGCGACGTACGCCAGCCGGCGCTCCTCGACGACGCCGTACTCGCCGGCATCGAGACGGAACGCCTTGACGCGGTCCTCGAGATCCTTCAGGTCGGGGGCCGTCTGCCAGTCGAGGACGGGCAGCCCCTCGCGGTCGCCACGCAGGCCGAACGGGATGCCCGCCTGCGACAGCCCGCCGGTCCAGGCCTTGTCGGACGGCGTCCTGACGACCCAGTCGCTGCCGTCGTGGCTGCTCTGGCTCTGGGCGTGCGCGGGGAAGGACGCCTCGGTCAGCCCAGGCACCGCGACGACGTCCCACTCGAGTCCCTTGGCCGCGTGCACCGTCAGCACCTGGACGGAGCCGTCGGCCGCGGTCTCGATGTACCCCTTGTCGAGGCCGCGTTCCTCCTTCAGTGCCGCGGCGAGCCAGGCGAGGAAGCCACCGAGGGTCGGGCGGTCGGCACTGACCGAGAAGCCGGCCGCCACGTCGGCGAAGGCGTCGAGGTGCGCTCGGGCGGACTCCGTCGAGTCGTACTCGGGCCGGGTCAGCACCTCGATGTCGAGACCGAGCGCGCGCTCCGCCTCGCCCACCAGGTCGGCCAGCGGGAGCGACGTCAACCCGCGCAGCCCGCGGATGGTGGCGCCCAGCTCGGCCAGCCGCTCCCGGGCGGTGGGTCCGATCCGCTTGCCGTCGTAGCTGACCCAGCCGGGTCGGGGCAGGGCATCGATGGCTTCGACGATGCTGGCGTTCTCGGCGCTGTCGGGGGCCTGGTCCGTCGGCCTGGCCACAGCCCCCGGCTCGGCCCCCAGGTCGACGCCGGGGCCGTCGTCGTCGAGGTCGGCCTCGGCCGGCGCGGCGGGCAGGCCGAGCCGGAGGCGCTGCTGCTCGCGCGCCCAGGCGGCCAGCCCGTCGAGGTCGGCCGGACCGAGGCGGCACAGTGGCCCGGTGAGCAGCCGCATCAGCTGGTCACCCCGGGTCGGGTCGTTAACCGCGTGCAGGAGGGCGACGACGTCCTGCACCTCGGGCGTGATCAGCAGCCCACCGAGGCCGACGACCTCGTAGGGCAGGTCGGCGTGCTCGAGGGCCGCGATGACCGGCCCGAACTGCGAGCGCTTGCGGCACAGCACGGCGAACGACCGCGCGACCCCGGCCTTGCGGTGGCCGGCCACCCAGTCGGCCACCAGGGCAGCCTCGTCCTCGATGGTCTCGACCCGCGCCACGTCGACGACGCCTCGCCCGGCGTCGGCGCGCGGGCTGAGCTCGAGGACCGTGATCCTCGGGTCGTCGCGGAGCGGCTCGGCGACGGCATTGGCGACCTCGAGGATGGCCCGGTCGTTGCGCCAGCTCGTCGACAGCGGACTCTCGGCGGCGGGCACGCCGTCCTGGGGGAACAGCCTCGGGAAGTTCTTGAGCGTCGTGGCACTCGCCCCACGCCAGCCGTAGATGGACTGGTTGGGGTCGCCGACCGCGGTGACCGGGACCGGGACGCCCGGGGCCACGAAGAGCGCCCGCAACAGCTCGAGCTGGGCCTCGGAGGTGTCCTGGAACTCGTCGAGCAGCACCGCCTTGAACCGCGCGCGCTCGATCTCGCCGATGTCGTCGAAGTCCCGGGCCAGCCGCGCCGCGAGGGCCATCTGGTCGGCGAAGTCCATCGCGTCGCGGCGCTTCTTCAGGGCGAGGTACTCCTCCACGATCGGCATGACCGCGGCCTTGGCCCGCAGGGTCGCCCGTAGCTCCTTGACGCCCGCGGGCATGCCGCCGCGGTTCGTGCCCGCCGGGAGGGAGTCGATCCGGGCGACGACCTCGTCGAGGTATGCCGTGACCTCACCCGGGGTGCGCAGGTGCTCGGCCAGCTCGCCGGCGAAGTCGACGACGGCGGCCTTGACCGTCGACTCCTTGTTGGTGACCTCGCCCATCGGTCCGTCGTAGGCATCGACGACCTCCGAGGCGTACTGCCACGCGGCCGCCTCGGAGAGCAGCCGCGAGTCGCCCTCGTAACCGAGGCGCAGCGCGTGCTCGCGCACCAGCCGGCCGGCATACGAGTGGTAGGTCGAGACGGTGACCGTGCCCCCGAGGGTCTCGGCGCCGCTGCCGTCGTCGCTCGCCGGGGTCCACAGTCCCTCGAGGCGAGCGTGCCGCAGCTGGGAGTTGATCCGGTGGGCCAGCTCGGTAGCCGCCTTGCGGGTGAAGGTCAGGCCCAGCACCTGGTCGGCGTCGACGAGGCCGTTGACGACGAGCCAGACCACCCGGCCGGCCATCGTCTCGGTCTTGCCGGAGCCGGCCCCGGCGACGACGAGCATCGGCTCGAGCGGCGCCTCGATGACGGCGGTCTGTTGCGGTGTCGGCGGCGGCTTGTCGAGCCGCTTGGCGATCTCGGCCGCGCCGAGCAGCTGGCTCACAGGACGCGCCCCTCGGGCCAGGCCGGGCAGCAGGACCGCACCGGGCAGGTCGAGCACAGGTCGTTGACGGTGGCGGTGAAGGTGGCCCCCGCCATGCCCTCGGCCGTCCGCGCGACGAGCTCGGCCGCCCACGAGGGGTGCTCGGCCTCGGTGAGCGGGGGTTGTTCGTTGAGCGTGACGCCCTGGTTGGCGGCGGCTCCCAGCTGCAGCAGGGCGGCGCCACCGGACTCGGTGCCGAACTCGGCCAGGGCTCCGGCATCGACCCCCAGCTGGTAGACGCCGAGCTGCGGGTGCGTGGGCAGGTCGGCCTTGGTCACCCGGCCGCTGCCGGTCTTGTAGTCGACCACCCGCAGCCGGCCGTCGGGAAGTCGCTCGAGGCGGTCGATCGAGCCCTTGATCTCGGCCCGACCCAGGACGACCCGCAGGTCCACCTCGGCACCGAGCTTGACCCAGCCCCGGTCTCGCGCGAGGTCGAAGTAGGCGGCGAGTCGGCGGGTCATGTCGCGCGCCTCGGCGCGCTTGCGGTCGGAGATCCAGCCGTCACGCATGCCGAGCCGACCCCACCGCCGGTCCACCTCGGCCGCAAGGTCCGGCGCCGGGGCGTCGCCGAGGTCGTGCGCGATCTGGTGGACCAGCGTGCCGACGTCGGCCGCACCGATCGACGGGCCGTCGCCACCGACCGAGGTCAGCAGCCACTTGAGCCCGCACTTCTGGAAGTTGTCGACCCTGCTCGGGGAGACCCGCACCACGGCATCCCCCTCACGCAGCGGGCGGTCGTCGGTCAGCGTCCGCATCACCCACCACCGGTCGGGGTCGGCGCCGTCGACGCCAGCATCGGCGAGGCGGACCAAGGCGCGGACGGACTCGCGGCGGACCTTCGCAGAGGGGGACAGGAGCAGCCGGCGCTGCTGGGCGACGACCGCCGGCAGGGTGAGCGTCTCGGGCACCGTGTCGAAGCCCCGCGAGCCGTCGTCGGCGACGTTCGTGGGCTCGGGATCGAGGACATCGAGGTAGACGGACGGCTGCTCGTCGTCGCTGCGGACCGCCGTGACCATGACGTGCTCGCGAGCCCGGGTGAGAGCCACCAGGAAGGACCGGGTCTCGTCGTAACGCACCGCCGCCTGCGCCCCGCGGAAGTTGGTCGGCCGGCCGGACACTCGGTTGACCAGGGCCTCGGAGCCGAGCAGCGAGCCGCGCAGGCGCAGGTCTGGCCAGACGCCCTCCTGCACTCCGGCGACGGCCACCAGCCGCCACTCGCGGCCGGCGGCTGCCTGCGGGGTCAGCACGGTGACCGACTCGCCGACCGGTGACCGGGCGACCAGCGTGTCGCCCGGGATGTCCTGGCTCTCGATGTGGGTGAGGAACTCCTCGGGGCCGGCCTGCGGCAGCCGGTCGGCGAACTTGGCGGCGGCGTCGAACAGCCCGACCACGGCGTCGAGGTCGCGGTCGGCCCGGCTGGCGCCGTGCCCGCCGGCGAGCGCGATCCCCTGCCACTCCTTGGCCAGGCCGGTCGCCGACCACATCTGCCACAGCACCGACTCGGCAGTCACCCCGGGTGCCCAGCGGCCGCTGGGGCCGCCCTCACCGACCGCAGCGGCCCGCAGGCCCGCGGCCAGGATCGCCGCGACCCGTCGGGCCGGGCCCGCCTCGGGGCCGAGCTCGAGGAGCGTGGCCGGGCGGACCAGCGCCTCGGCGAGCAGCTCGTCGCTCGTGCGACCGCCACCCGCGTCGAGCTCCTCGCGACGCAACGCCCGACGCAGCCGTCGCAGGGTGACGGCGTCGCACCCCCCGAGCGGCGAGGTGAGGGCGTCGACGGCGACCTGGGGGTCAAGCAGCTCGCGCTCGCCCTGGGCCAGCTCGAGGGTCATCCGCAGCAGCGCCAGCAGCGGGCGGACCGCCACCTCGTCACGCACCGGCAGGTCGGTCGCGTTGCCTGCCACCGGGACGCCGGCTGCCATGAGCACCCGCCGCAGTGTGGCGGTCCGACCCTGCCCGCGCACGATCACCGCCATGTCGGACCACGGCATACCGTCGCGCAGGTGGGCCGCCCGCAGCCGGGCAGCGATGGTCGACGCCTCCTGGCTGACGGCCCGCAGCAGCATCACCTCGACGGTGCCGCCGGGGCGACCGGGCTGGGCCTGACGCTGCGCACCACCGCCGAGCGCCGCGATCTTGGGCGTCAGCCGCGCGGTCGCCTCGACCACAGCGGCCGGGAGCCGGTATGCGGTCGGGAGCACGAGGGTGGGTCCGTCGCCGAGGGTGTGCCAGCCGTCGGCGAGGAAGCGGGGATCCGCCCCGCGGAAGGTCTGCACCGCCGCATCCGGGTCGCCGAGGAGCACCATGTCGATACCCGGCGCGACCACTCGGCGCAGCAGGCGCACCCCAGCCGCCGTGAGCTCCTGGGCATCGTCGATGACGATGAGCCGCAGGCTGTCGTGCAGGCGGGCAAGGGCCTCGGGCTCCTCGTCGAGCAGGTCGGCCGCGGCGCCGAGGATCCAGGCCGGGTCGTAGGCGCCGGGCGCCGAGAGCGCCGTCACCTGGTCGTACTCGGCGAGCACGTCGGCCGCAGCCTCCCACTCCGGGCGGCCGTACTGGGCGCCGAGCCGGCGCAGGTCGTCGGGCTCCAGATCGTGCTCGACGGCGCGCATCAGCAGGTCGCGCAGCTCGCCGCGGAAGCCCCGGGTGCCGAGCGCCAGCCGCACGCGCTCGGGCCAGACAGGGCCCGTGCCGAGCTCGGCATGGCCCGCGAGCAGCTCGCGCAGGATGACGTCCTGCTCGGGCCCGCTGAGCAACCGCGGCGTCGGGTCGCCGCGCAGGGCGGCGGCCTGGCGCAGGATGCCGAACCCGAAGGCCTGGTGGGTGCGGGCCAGCGGCTCGGTGGAGGTGCGGCCGAGGCGGGCCGTCACGCGCTCGCGCAGCGACCCCGCGGCCGTGCGCGAGGACGTGAGCACGAGGCACTGGTCGGGTCTGGCCGCGCCCGACTCGACCCGGGCGACGACCAGCTCGATGGCCGTGGTCGTCTTGCCCGTGCCCGGGCCCCCGAGGACCCGCAGGACGCCGCCGCGGTGGGCGAGCGCGGCCTGCTGGACCTCGTCGAGCGGCGGCACGTCGGCCACCACGCTCGGGGCACGGCGGAGGATCAGCACGGGGCCGATTCCATCACCACGGACCGACATCGGCACGGCCGACCTGCCGGGCAGGCGACGCCGGCGCCACCGATGGCTGCCGCGCGCATCAGCTCCCCGGCCGCGCCGCGCCGGACCAGCGGGCGCGCGCGAGGTCGACCCGGCGGCCGTCGACCTGCCCGCGGACCAGCGGCGTACCCTCCTCGCGGTAGTGCGCCAACGCCTCGTCCTCGAGTCCCTGCGGGAAGTGGCCCCCCGCCCGGAGGACCCGCCACCACGGCACGTCGGAGCCGTACCGCGCCATGACCGTGCCGACCCCGCGGGGGCCGCCACGCCCGAGGAGCTCGGCGATGTCGCCGTACGTCATGACCATCCCCTCGGGGATCTGGTCGACGACCTCCAGCACGTCGTCGGCGAAGTCGCTCGGCAGCCCGAAGTCCCGCCCGTCGCTCACCATGGGCCCTCAGTAGGTCGGGAGGCTGGGGTCGACGTCGCGCACCCACGCCAGCACGCCGCCGGCGAGGTTGGAGACGTCCTGGCGCCCGGTCGCGGCCAGCAGTCCCGCGGCCTCGGCCGACCGAACCCCGGACTTGCAGTGCAGGACGACAGGTATGCCGCGCGGCAGCGCGGCTGCGGCTGCCCCCGACCGGAACTCCTCGAGGTGGATGGCGCGCGCCCCCGGAATCGAGACGACCTCGCGCTCCCCCGGCTCGCGTACGTCGACCAGCTCGAACTCGGCCTCTCCCCGGTCGCGGGCCGCCAGCATCGACGCGAGTTCGACCGCCGTCACCTCGGCGAAGCCGGTGCCGCCGGTGACGTCGACGCCACCGGCGGTGGCGGACGCAGCGTCGGAGGCACCCGGCATACCGCAGAACTCGTCGTAGTCGACCAAGGTCGTGACCGTCGGCGACTCACCGCACACCCGGCAGGCCGGGTCGGCCCGCACGGTCAGCGAGTCCCACGTCTGTCGCAGCGAGTCGTGCACGAGCAGGCGCCCGACCAGCGGGTCACCCTGGCCGGTGATGAGCTTGATGGCCTCGGCCACCTGCACCGAGCCGATGGCGGCGCAGAGCACCCCGAGGACGCCGCCGGTGGCGCAGGAGGGGACGGCGTCGGGCGGCGGTGGGTCCGGGAACACGCAGCGGTAGCAGGGCCCCACCCCCGCGAACCACACCGACACCTGCCCGTCGAACCGGTAGATCGACCCCCAGACGTGCGGCAGCCCGAGCAGGACGCACGCGTCGTTGACGAGGTAGCGGGTGGCGAAGTTGTCGGCGCCGTCGAGGACCACGTCGTAGTCGGCGAGGATCTCCAGCGCGTTGGCCGACGTGAGTCGCACGTCGTGGCGCACGACGGTCACGAGCGGGTTGATGCCGGCCACCGTCTCGGCCGCGGACTCGGTCTTGAGCCGCCCCACGTCGGCCACCCCGTGCACCACCTGGCGCTGCAGGTTGGACGCGTCCACCACGTCGTCGTCGACGACGCCGATCGTGCCCACCCCGGCAGCGGCGAGGTACAGCAGGGCCGGTGAGCCCAACCCGCCAGCGCCGACCACCAGCACCCGCGCGTTGACCAGCCGACGCTGGCCCTCGAGACCGATCTGGGGCAGCAGGATGTGGCGGGCGTAGCGCGCCTTCTGCGGCGCCGTGAGCGCAGGCCCGGGGGCGACAAGCGGCGGGATGGCCATGTGAGTCACGTTACTCACCCGTACGATGGCAACGACACCGCAGTCAGGCCGACCACCGAACGCCGACGAACGAACTGAGAGGCCCCATGGCGCTCCGCACCGCAGACCCGCGCACCGACGCCAAGCAGCCCGGGCAGCGCATGCCGCGCTCCGCCCGCCGCGCCCAGCTCCTGGAGGCGGCGCAGGCGGCGTTCGTCGAGTCCGGCTACCACGCGGCCGCGATGGACGACATCGCCGAGCGCGCGGGGGTGTCCAAACCCGTGCTGTACCAGCACTTCCCCGGCAAGCTCGAGCTCTACCTCGCGCTGCTCGACAAGCACAGCGAGGGGCTCGAGAAGCTCGTCCGCGAGGCCCTCGAGTCGACCCACGACAACAAGGAGCGGGTGTACGCCGCGATCAACGCGTACTTCGACTTCGTCTCGCGGGACGGTGCGGCGTTCCGGCTGATCTTCGAGTCCGACCTCACCAACGAGTCCGCAGTCCGCAACCGGCTCGACGCCGTTGGCCTGGTCTGTGCCGAGGCGGTCGCCGAGGTCATCGCCGAGGACACCGGGCTCACCGACGAGGACGCCTCCCTGCTCGGCATGGCCCTGACCGGGCTCGCGCAGGTCAGCGCCCGGCACTGGCTCGCCCAGGGCTCCGAGGTCCCCAAGGACGAGGCGGCCCGGCTCGTCGGCGCGCTGGCGTGGCGTGGGCTGGGCTCGTTCCCCAAGGTGGGCGGGGAAGGTTCCCAGGACCCCGCTCGTTAGCCTTCAGCGAGACACCCGCGCGCGCCCGTATGCCGCGCGGCCACCCGAACAGAGAGGTACCACCGTGGAGGTCAAGATCGGCGTGCAGAACGTCGCTCGCGAGATCACGTTCGAGACCGACGCGAGCGCCGACGAGGTCGTCAAGGCCGTCAGCGCCGCCGTCGAGAACGGCACCGCGCTCACGCTGACCGGCGAGAAGGGCCGCCAGCTCCTCGTCCCGGCCGGCGTCCTCGGCTACGTCCAGCTCGGTGAGACCGAGAAGCGCGGCGTCGGGTTCGGCAACATCTGAGGACGCTGTCCAGCCCTTCTCAACCCGGCTGACCTGCGCGTTTGTTGCCGGGTGGGTGTCGAGGCCGGCGCCCGGGTTGTTGTCACACCGTGACCATCCTGAGTGGCGGCTGAGCGTGCACTGAGGAACAAAAGCGTGTTGAGTGAGGTCGTCCGGGCCGGTCAACGGCCCCTCACCCGAGCGCGGCTCCCGCGCGGAAGGAGTGCACAAGATGATCGGAACGATTATCGGCGCCATCATCGGTGGCCTCATCATCGGAGCGCTGGCCCGGCTCGTGCTGCCAGGCAAGCAGAACATCTCCGTGTTGATGACCATCGTCCTCGGGGTGCTGGGCTCGCTCATCGCCTCGTGGCTGGTCTACCAGCTCGGTTACAACAACTCCAACGGCGGTTTCAAGATCATCCCGTTCCTCGTCGGGATCGTCGTCGCGGCGATTCTCATCGTCATCTACGGCAACGTCGCGGGAAAGCGGAACACCAGCGCCTGACCTCACGACGAAGGGCCCCGTCGCAGACGGGGCCCTTTCGCGTGCTCAGGCAGCCAGGCCGAGGCGCCCCATCCGACGGGTGTGCTCGTCGGTGAGCCGGGCGAACATCCGGCCCAGCTCGGCCAGGTCGGCGCTGGGGCGGTCGGAGCTCCCGACCCCGCCCACGAGCAGCGAGGCCAGGGCGTCCCGCTCGACGGCCACCTGCTGGGCCTGTGAGAGCGCCTCCCCCACCAGGCGCCGCCCCCACAGGGCGAGCCGGCCGGCGATCCGGGGGTCCTCCTCGATCGCCTCACGGACCACCTTGACGACGAATTCGGCCTGGCCGACGTCCTCCATCGCCGAGTGCACGAGGGCCTGGGTCGAGGGGTCCACGTAGGCCGCGATCTCGCGGTAGAAGTCGGTTGCGATCCCGTCCCCGACGTACGCCTTGACCAGGCCCTCGAGCCACGTGCTGGGCCTGGTGCGCTCGTGGAACGCATCGATCGGGGCGATGAACGGCGCCATCGCGGCCTCGGCGTCGATGCCCATCGCGTCCAGCCGCGCCACGAGGATCTCGTAGTGCCGGAACTCGGCCACGGCCAATCCGGCCACCGATGCCTTGAGCGGCTGGGACGGCGAGAGCTCGGAGTCCCCTGCGAGCCGGGTGAACGCGGTGAGCTCTCCGTAGGCCAGCACCCCGAGCAGGTCGGCCACGGCGTCTCGGTACTGCGGGTCGGCGAGCCAGTCGTCCTGGGTCATGGCGCCCACCCTATAAGCGCCTCGAGCGCCGCAATGCCGGGCTCGCAGCCCCGTCCCGCTAGACTGGGGTGGTCAAAGGTGCCCGGTCGGCACGAACCAGCTGCGGATCTGCTCCGCGCCCCTTTCCTGAAAACCTCCGATCGGCCCGCTGCGCGATGGCCTCCCGCCCACCGGGAAGGCCCCCGATCGAGAGAACTTCATGACTGACTCCACCGCGACTTCTGACGCGACAACGCCCCCCGCCCCCAGCTTCGCCGACTTCGACGTCCACCCCGACATCGTCGGTTCACTGGCTGACGCCGGCATCATCACCCCGTTTCCGATCCAGGCGATGACCCTGCCGGTCGCGTTGGCCGGTCACGACATCATCGGGCAGGCCAAGACCGGCACCGGCAAGACCCTCGGCTTCGGCGTCCCGATGCTCAACCGCACCGTGGCGCGTGGCGACGCCGCCTGGGAGACCTTCCCGTATGCCGGCAAGCCCCAGGCGCTCGCGGTCGCCCCGACCCGAGAGCTCGCCGTCCAGGTCTCCAGCGACCTCGAGCGGGCTGGCAAGCGGCGCGGGATCCGCGTCCTCACCGTCTACGGTGGCCGCGCCTACGAGCCGCAGATCGATGCGCTCAAGAACGGCGTCGAGGTCGTCGTCGGCACGCCGGGTCGGCTCATCGACCTGGCCAAGCAGGGCCACCTCGACCTCTCCCACGTGAAGTCGGTCGTGCTCGACGAGGCCGACGAGATGCTCGACCTGGGGTTCCTCCCGGACGTCGAGAAGCTGCTGGCCCTGACCTCCGCTTCCCGCCAGACCATGCTGTTCTCGGCGACCATGCCGGGCGCGGTCGTCGCGCTCGCCCGTCGCTACATGAAGCAGCCCACGCACATCCGCGCGATGGGCGACGACCAGGAGAACGCGCATACCGTCAAGGCCGTCGAGCAGTTCGTCTACCGCGCCCACGCGATGGACAAGGTCGAGATGCTGGCTCGCATGCTGCAGGCCGAGGGCCGTGGCCTGACCATCATCTTCAGCCGCACCAAGCGCACCGCCGCCAAGGTCGCCGACGACCTGATCGACCGCGGGTTCGCCGCCGCCCCGATCCACGGAGACCTGGGCCAGGGTGCCCGCGAGCAGGCGCTCCGAGCCTTCCGCAACGGCAAGGTCGACATCCTCGTCGCCACCGATGTCGCGGCTCGTGGCATCGACGTTGACAACGTCACCCACGTCATCAACTACCAGTGCCCCGAGGACGAGAAGACCTACCTCCACCGCATCGGGCGCACGGCGCGGGCGGGCAACACCGGCATCGCGGTGACCTTCGTCGACTGGGACGACCTGCCGCGCTGGGGCCTGATCAACAAGACCCTGGACCTCGGCATCCCCGAGCCGGAGGAGACCTACTCCTCCTCCGACCACCTCTACGAGCAGCTCGACATCCCGCGCACGGCCAAGGGTCGGCTCCCCAAGTCGGCACAGACCCGTGCGGGCCTCGACGCCGAGGTGGTCGAGGACCTGGGCGAGACCGGCAAGTCGGGCGGACGTCGCCCTGCTGGCGCCGGTCGCCCTGCTGGTGGTGGTCGCGACTCCCGCGGTGACCGTGGTGGGCGCGAGGGTCGCGAGGGCGGCAACCGCAGCCCCGAGCGGCGCAGCGACAGCGCCACCGCGCAGGCCGGCGAGGGCAGCACCGGTCCGCGTCGCAACCGCAACCGGCGGCGCACCCGCGGCGGCGAGACCAGCCAAGCCTGACTCCTGTTGGGTCAGGTCGGCAGGGGTCGGTTCACCCGCAGGAGGTAGTGCAGCGGGTCGTCGACCGGGTTGTCTGGCGTCAGGTCGCCCTGAGCCACGCGCCGAAACCCGGCCTTCTCCACCGCGCGCCACGACGCGAGGTTGGCCGCGACCACGGACACGAGGATCGCCGGAGTGTCCGGCAGGTCCTGCCAGGTGCGCTCGACCATTGCCGAGATCATCGCCGAGCCGAGCCCCTGCCCCAGCCTGGTCGGATCGCCGACGAGGTAGTCCAGCGTCGCGGCGCCCTCGGGCACCTCGGTGAGCGACGAGAAGTCGGCGAGGTTCTCGGCATACGCCGCCACCCGCGAGCGCTGCACCAGTCCGAACGGTTCACCGTCGAGCATCGCCAGCCAGTCCTCGCCCGGTTCCACACCGTCGACCGTGGGCCCGAAGTCCCGCTCGAGCGCCTCCGCAGTCCACTCGTGGTGCCACCACCGGGCGACCGGTGGCGACGCCAGCCACGCCGCGAGCAGCGGGAAGTCGGCACGCGTCAGCCGGCGGAAGGTCACCCGTGACGACGCGACCACCGGGGACCCTCAGGCGTCGATGGTGGCGGTGTCGATCACGAAGCGGTAGCGGACGTCCGACTTGACCACGCGGTCGTAGGCCTCGTTGACCTGGTCGGCCGAGATGGTCTCGATCTCGGCGGCGATGCCGTGCTCGGCGCAGAAGTCGAGCATCTCCTGGGTCAGGGCGATCCCGCCGATGTTGGACCCGGCGACGACCTTGTCACCGCCCACGACGGCGCTGAACGGCAGCAGCTGCGGGTTGCCGGGCAGCCCCACCGTGACGAAGGCGCCGAACGGCTTCACCAGCGAGAGGTATGCCGCGAGGTCGAGGTCGGCGCTCACCGTGGACAACACGAGGTCGAACTTGCCCTGGAGGTCCTCGAAGGTGCTCGCGTCGCTTGTGGCGCGGTAGTCCCGGGCACCGAACCGCCGGCCGTCCTCCTGCTTGGACAACCCCTGGCTGAGCACGGTCACGTCGGCGCCCAGTGCGGCGGCGATCTTGACCGCCATGTGCCCCAGGCCGCCCATGCCGACCACGGCGACCTGCGCACCGGGCTGGGCACCCCAACGCCGCAGCGGCGTGTAGACCGTGATGCCCGCGCACAGCAGCGGAGCCGCCACGTCGAGGGCGAGGCCGTCGGGGATCCGCACGGCGAACCGCTCCGTGACGACGATGCTCTGGCTGTACCCACCGAGGGTCGTCTCGCCGTGGAGGTCGACATCGCCGTAGGTCCAGACCGTCTTGGCCTCGCAGAAGTTCTCGTGACCGTCGACGCACTGGGCGCAGGTGCCGCACGAGTCCACCATGCAGCCGACGCCCACGCGGTCGCCGACCTGGAACTTCGTCACCTTCGCCCCCACCGCGCTGACGACTCCGGCGATCTCGTGCCCGGGCACCATGGGGAAGGTCGCCTCGCCCCACTCCTCGCGCACCATGTGGATGTCGCTATGGCAGATCCCGGCGAAGGCGATGTCGATGGCGATGTCGTCCGGTCGCAGGTCGCGACGCTGGATCACGGTCGGGGCGAGCGCGGCGCCGGCGGACGGCGCTGACAGGGCTGCGGTGCTGGGCATGGTGGGCCTTTCAGAGCAGGGCGTTCAGAACTGGGCGTTCAGAGCTGGGCGTTCAGAGCTGGGCGGACAGGGCGGCGGCCACCTCGCGGTAGGCCTTCGCCCCCTTGGAGGACCGGGAGGTCGAGAGGATCGAGCGGCCGACCGCCGGCGCCTCGGCGAAGCGCACCGTCTTGGGGATCGGGGGCTCGAGCACGGGCAGGCCGTAGCGCTCACCGACGTCGGCGAGGACCTCCTGGGCGTGGTTGCTGCGGCCGTCGAACAGGGTGGGGAGGATGCCGATGACCCGCAGGTCCTTGTTGAGGATCTTCTGCACGTCGGCCACGGTGTCGAGCAGCTGGCCGACGCCGCGGTGGCTGAGCATCTCGCAGGGCATCGGGATGATCAGGCCCTGGCTGGCCGTCAGCGCGTTGAGAGTGAGCACCCCGAGGCTCGGCGAGCAGTCGAGCATGATGACGTCGTACTCGGCGCGGACCTCCTCGAGCACGCCGCGCAGGATGTACTCGCGACCGGGCCGGGGCAGCAGCTGGGCCTCGGCCCCGGCGAGGTCGATCACGCTGGGCACGAGGTCGACGCCGTCCTCGCAGGCGACCCGCACGTCGGCGATGCTCGCCTTGCCGAGGAGCACCTCGTTGACCGAGCCGTCGACCGCGTCGGGGTCCACCCCGAGGCTGAACGTCAGGCAGGCCTGGGCATCGAGGTCGACGAGCAGCACGCGCTTGCCCTGCTCGGCGAAGGCCGCGCCGAGCGAGGCCACGGAGGTCGTCTTCGCGACGCCGCCCTTCTGGTTGGCGACCGAGATGACGGTGGCCGGCTTCGGGGTGGTGCGTGCCAAGGCGGCGCCTTTCACGAGTGCGGGGGTGCCGGGAGCCCGCTCAGTCTCTCAGGTCGCCTCGTGGGACCGCGACCGGTGCCTCCAAGGCAGCCCAGCCGGACTTCTCCGGGCCGGCAGCCTGACCGGCCGGGCAGTGCGCCCGGAAGTCGCACCACTGGCAGAGCGGACCGACCGAGGCGGGGAAACGGCCGGAGTCGGTGCCGAACTCGGCGTAGTCCTGCTCGGCGCGGCGGGCGTCGCGGGCGATCGACTCGGCCTCGTCGATCTTGCGCTTCAGGGAGTCGCCGGTGTGCTCGTGGACCGCGACGGAGCCGCTCGGGAGGTGGTGCAGCTCGACCCGCACGCAGCGGCGCCGGAACATCTTCCACGCGGCCGCGGCATACAGCGCCAGCGGCAGGGACGTGCGGGCATCGTCGTCGGTCGGCGCCACCCGGCTCGTCTTGTAGTCGACGACGGCCAGACCGTCGGGCCGATCATCGAGGCGGTCGACGCGGCCTTGGAGGGCGAGCACCGAGGTCTTGAGCGAGACCGTGCGCTCGATGCCCAGCGGCTGCTCACCGGGGTCGACGTCGTGCAGGTATGCCGTGACCTGGTCCTGGGCGCGTGTGCGCCACTCGAGCGACTGGGCGACGTCGCGGAACCCGGTCTCGATCCACGAGGTGCGGACGAGCTCGGCGCCGGCCTGCGGCGTGCGCTCGCCCGGCGCGAGGTCCCACCAGTCGCGCAGGGCGTTGTGGACGGCCACCCCGACCGACGTGTGGGCTCGTTGTGACCGGGCAGCGGGAGCGGGCCGGTCGAGGTACTGCATGCGGTAGCGGCGGGGGCAGTCGACCCAGGCGAGCAGCCGGCTGGGGCTCGCCCGGAACAGCCGCCGCGGCATACCGGCGAGCTCGGTCTGCACGAAGGCCTCGCGCGTGCTCTCGCGGGTGGTCGGGCTGCTCACGTCGCCACCCTAGGCACGGGCACTGACGAAGGCCCGGATGCTGTCGGCCACCATCTGCACGGCGATCGCCGAGAGCAGCAGCCCCGCGATGCGGGTGATCAGGACCGTGCCGCTGTCCTTGAGCACGCGGTGCACCTGTCCGGCGAAGCGGAAGAACAGCCAGACGACGACCATGGTCGCGATCAGCGCGAGACCCACGGCCATGTACTCGCTAAGTCGGTCGGAACGCTTCACCGCGAGCATCGTGGCCACAATCGCGCCAGGCCCTGCGAGCAGCGGCGTCCCCAAGGGCACCAGCGCGACGTTCACCCCGGCGTCGGCGTGCTGCTCCTGCTCGGACCCGGTGAGCAGCTGGAGTGCCACGAGCAGCAGGAGCAGGCCGCCGGCGCCTTGCAGCGCGGGCAACGAGATGTGCAAGGACGTCAGCAGCTGCTGACCGAAGACGGCGAACACCACGATGACGCCCAGGGCGACCAGCGAAGCCCGTCGGGCGGCCGCGATCTTCTGGCGCTGCGTGAGCGACCCCGTGAGCGCGAGGAAGATCGGCAGCGCGCCCGGAGGATCCATGATGACGAGCAAGGTCACGAACACGGACGAGAACATCTGCAGGTCCAGGAGGCTGCTCACGGGCGCACCACCTCGGTCCCGCTGCTCGCCTGGGACTCGATCTGCGCCAGCACCGCAGCCGTCGTCGTGTTCTCGCCCAACCGGTTCTCCTTGCCTGTGCCGTGGTAGTCGCTCGAGCCGGTGACGAACAGCCCGAGTCTCGATGCGAGCGCCTCGGCGTGCGCACGCTCGGCCGGCCGGTGGTCGCGGTGGTACGCCTCGAGGCCCGCCAGCCCCGCCTCGGCCATGTCCTCGATGACGGCGTCCTCGACGGTCCAGCCACGCGCGTTCGCGAACGGGTGGGCCATGACGGGCACCCCGCCGGCCTGGCGCACGAGCTCGACGGCGTGGATCGGGTCGGGCGCGTAGTGCGGGACGTAGTACCGACTGCCGCCCCGCAGGATGTCGCGGAAGGCCTCGTCACGGTTGCCCACGTACCCGTTGGCGACGAGGACATCGGCGATGTGCGGTCGCCCCAGCGTCGCTCCCTCGCCTGCCAGCGACCGCACCTGGTCCACCGAGACGGGTATGCCGTCGTCGGCCATCCGCTCGACCATGCGCTCGATGCGCGTCTCGCGC
The DNA here is from genome assembly GCF_009707485.1 of Nostocoides sp. HKS02. Lineage (NCBI taxonomy): Bacteria > Bacillati > Actinomycetota > Actinomycetes > Micrococcales > Intrasporangiaceae > Nostocoides > Nostocoides sp. HKS02. The sequence goes on from NZ_CP046121.1 coordinate 2,045,318, forward strand.
GAGTCCCGCGCGTGCTCGAGCTCGGCGAGCAAGGCGGGTGCGTGCGGGTCGACGAGGTAGCCGAGCAGGTGGACGCTGACCCCGCGGTGCGAGCACGAGATCTCCACCCCGCGGACCAGGTCGACGCCGACCTCGTGAGCGGCGGCGACGGCCGCCGGCCACCCGGCATACGTGTCGTGGTCGGTCAGCGCCACGACGTCCAACCGGGCCCGCGCCGCCGCGGCGACCACGTCGGCCGGGGGCTCGGTGCCGTCGCTCGCGGTGGAGTGCGTGTGCAGGTCGATCATGGCGGCCCCAGCCTAGGGCCGGGGCGGCGCCGTCTCGCGCACCCCGCGCACCCTGGCTGTGAGGGAACCCACGCGCTGCAGCCATGTCCCTGGCCCGATCGGCTCGGCAGGATGGGGCACATGCAATTCGGACGCAGCTATGAGGAGTTCGAGGTCGGCGCGGTGTACAAGCACTGGCCGGGCAAGACGGTGACCGAGTACGACGACCACCTGTTCTGCCTCCTGACCATGAACCACCACCCGCTCCACCTCGACAGCAACTACGCCGAGAACACCACCCAGTTCGGCAAGAACGTCGTGGTCGGCAACTACATCTACTCGTTGCTGCTCGGCATGTCGGTGCCCGATGTCTCGGGCAAGGCCATCGCCAACCTGGAGGTCGAGTCGCTGCGCCACGTCGCCCCGACCTTCCACGGGGACACGATCTACGGCCAGACCGAGGTCCTCGACAAGTGGGAGTCGACCTCCAAGGACGACCGGGGCGTCGTGTCCGTCGAGACCAAGGGCTACAACCAGGACGGCACCCTGGTCTGCATCTTCCGCCGCAAGGTGATGGTGCCCAAGCAGTCCTACCTCGAGGCGCGGGGCGGGGAGCAGCCGGCCCGGCCCGAGCTCGCCGAACCCGCCACCAAGGACTGACCCACCTGGAGCCCGGTGACGCGCAGTGCTGCGCGGACTGCGCGGACTGCGCGGACTGCGCGAAGCTCACCACTAGGGTCGCCTCATGGCCGATTTCGTCGGGGCGGTTGACCAGGGGACGACGAGCACCCGCTTCATGGTGTTCGACCACGACGGCGCCGAGGTGGGCCGCCACCAGCTCGAGCACGAGCAGCTCCTCCCGCAGGCGGGCTGGGTCGAGCACGACCCGCTGGAGATCTGGGAGCGCACCCAGACCGTGATCGGCTCGACGCTCGCCCGGCTCAACCTCCAGGCGAGCGACCTGGCCGCACTCGGCATCACCAACCAGCGCGAGACCACCGTGGTGTGGAACCGCCGCACCGGCCGTCCGGTCCACAACGCCATCGTCTGGCAGGACACCCGCACCGACCGGATCGCGCGCGCCCTCGACCAGTCGGGCCGCGGTGACGTGATCCGCGAGCGCGCCGGCATACCGCCAGCTGCGTACTTCTCGGCGGGCAAGGTCCAGTGGATCCTCGAGCAGGTCGACGGAGCCCGCGCCGCCGCCGAGGCGGGCGAGCTGGCGTTCGGCACCATCGACAGCTGGCTGCTCTGGAACCTCACGGGCGGCACCGACGGCGGCGTCCACGTCACCGACGTGACCAACGCCAGCCGCACCATGCTCATGGACCTGAGGACGCTGGACTGGGACGACGAGCTGTTGGGGTTCTTCGACATCCCGCGCGGCATGCTCCCCCAGATCCGGCCGAGCTCGGACCCGAGCTTGTACGGCCTCACCCGGTCAGGGGGCCCGCTCGGTGGCGAGGTGGCGCTCGCAGGCGATCTCGGCGACCAGCAGGCCGCCACCGTCGGCCAGGTGTGCTTCAGTCCCGGCGAGGGCAAGAACACCTACGGCACCGGCAACTTCATGATCCTCAACACCGGCGAGGAGATCGTCCGCAGCGAGTCAGGCCTGCTCACGACCGTCTGCTACCAGCTCGGCACCGCAGCCCCGGTCTACGCGCTCGAGGGGTCCATCGCCGTCACAGGTTCTGCCGTCCAGTGGCTGCGCGACCAGCTGGGCATCATCTCCGGCGCTGCCGACATCGAACGACTCGCGAGCCAGGTGCAGGACACCGGCGGGCTCTACTTCGTCCCGGCGTTCTCGGGGCTGTTCGCGCCGTACTGGCGGCCCGACGCCCGAGGCGCCATCGTCGGCATGAGCAGGTTCAACACCAACGCCCACCTGGCGCGCGCGACGCTCGAGGCCATCTGCTACCAGACCCGAGACGTCTCCGACGCCATGACCAAGGACTCGGGTGTCGAGCTCGAGGTCCTCAAGGTCGACGGCGGGGTCACCGCGAACAGCCTGTGCATGCAGCTGCAGTCCGACATCCTCGGGGTGCCGGTGTCCCGGCCGGTGGTCGCCGAGACGACGGCGCTCGGTGCCGCCTACGCTGCAGGTCTGGCCACGGGCTTCTGGTCCGACACCAGCGAGCTCCGGGCGAACTGGCAGGAGTCGCGTCGGTGGTCCCCCACCTGGACCGCCGCGCAGCGCCGCGACGGGTATGCCGGGTGGCGCAAGGCCGTGGAACGCACCCTGGACTGGGTGGACGTCGACGAGGGATAGGACCGATGGGGCTGGCACACACGAGCAGCGCGCTCTCACCGCAGGGGCGCGCGTCCGCGATCGAGCGGCTGTCCGCAGCCGACGAGCTCGACCTGCTGGTCATCGGCGGCGGGGTCGTCGGCGCAGGCACCGCCCTCGACTCCGTCACCCGCGGGCTGTCGACCGGGCTCATCGAGCAGCGCGACTTCGCCAGCGGCACGTCCTCGCGCTCGAGCAAGCTCATCCACGGTGGTCTGCGCTACCTCGAGATGCTCGACCTCACCCTGGTCCGCGAGGCCCTGCGGGAGCGTGGGCTGCTGCTCACCCGACTCGCCCCGCACCTGGTGCGACCGGTGCCCTTTCTCTACCCGCTGTCCCACCACGTCTGGGAACGCGCCTATGTCGGGTCGGGCATCGCGCTCTACGACGCCATGGCCATGAGCTCCGGCCTGGGTGCCGGCCTGCCCCGTCACCAGCACCTCACCCGCCGTCAGGCGCTGCGCCTCATGCCCAGCCTCAAGAGTTCCGCGCTGACGGGGGCCATCCAGTACTACGACGCACAGGTCGACGACGCGCGGCATACCATGGAGCTCGCCCGCACGGCCAGCCACTACGGCGCCCACGTCGCGAATCGCGTTGCTGCCATTGGCTTTCTGAGGCAGGGCGAGCGCGTCACCGGGGTCCGGGCCATCGACAAGCTCACCGACCGCGAGTTCGAGATCCACGCCCGCCAGATCGTCAACGCGACGGGGGTCTGGACCGACGACACCCAGGCGATGGTCGGCGAGCGCGGCCAGTTCCACGTGCGCGCCTCCAAGGGCATCCACCTGGTCGTCCCCAAGGACCGCATCCACTCCTCGACCGGCCTGATCCTGCGCACCGAGAAGTCCGTGCTCTTCGTCATCCCCTGGGGCCGGCACTGGATCATCGGCACCACCGACACCGACTGGTCGCTCGACAAGGCCCACCCGGCAGCGACCCGGGCCGACATCGACTACCTGCTCGACCACGTCAACCGCGTCCTCGCGACGCCGCTCACCCACGAGGACGTCGAGGGGGTCTACGCCGGGCTGCGGCCGCTGCTGGCGGGCGAGTCCGAGTCCACCAGCAAGCTCTCGCGCGAGCACGTGGTCGCGCACTCCGCGCCCGGCCTCGTGGTCGTCGCGGGCGGCAAGTACACGACGTACCGCGTGATGGCCAAGGACGCGGTGGACGAGGCGGTCCAGACCTTCCCCGGCAAGGTGGCGTCGTCCACCACCGACACCGTGCCGCTGCTCGGAGCCGTCGGCTACCAGGCCACCTGGAACCAGCGCCACACCCTCGCCCGCACGGCGGGGCTGCACGTGGCCCGGGTCGAGCACCTGCTGCGCCGCTACGGCGTGCTCACCCAGGAGCTGCTCGACCTCGTCGCCGACCGTCCCGAGCTCGGCGAGCCACTCGACGGCGCCGAGGACTACCTCAAGGCCGAGGTCGTGTATGCCGCGTCGCACGAGGGCGCCCTCCATCTCACCGACGTGCTGACCCGGCGGACCCGCATCTCCATCGAGGCGTGGGACCGCGGCGTCTCGGCCGCACCCGTCGCCGCCGACCTGCTGGCCGCGGTCCTCGGCTGGGACGACGAGCGCACCAAGACCGAGGTCGAGATCTACCTCGGCCGGGTCGAGGCCGAGCGGGTGAGCCAGACCATGGTCGACGACGCGTCCGCCGACGAGGCCCGTCGGCGCGGTCCGGACGGCACGCTCTAGGGGCCTGACCTGCGGGTTTGCCGTAGAGTCGCGGCATGCCGCGACTGCGCAAGGTCTCGCCGAGCTCACCCGGGTGGAGGCGTCGCAGGGTCGGCCGCGGGTTCGCGTACGTCGACCAGGCCGGCGCCCCACTCCCCGCAGCCGAGGTCGAGCGGATCCGCTCGCTGGCCATCCCGCCGGCGTGGACCGACGTGTGGATCTGCCCCCATCCCAACGGTCACCTCCAGGCCGTCGGCAGCGACGTGGCGGGGCGCCGCCAGTACCTCTACCACCCCGACTGGCGGGCCAAGCGGGACCAGGAGAAGTACGACCGGGTCCTGGCCGCCGCGCGACGCCTGCCCCGGGCCCGGGCCCGCGTGCTGCGCGACCTGGCGGTCGAGGGCATGCCCCGGGAGCGCGCGGCAGCAGCCGCCGTCCGCCTGCTCGACCTCGGCTACTTCCGAATCGGCAACGACGCCTACACCGAGGACAACGGCTCGTTCGGCCTGACCACGCTCGAACGACAGCACGTCCGGCGCCGCGGCGAGGTGCTCGTCTTCACCTTCGTCGGCAAGTCCGGTGTCGAGCACACCGTGGAGATCGACGACGCCGTCGCGATCGACGTCCTGGAGCGGATGCGCAAGCGGCGGTCGGCCAGCCGCCGGCTGCTCGCCTACCAGCAGGGCCGTGGGTGGGCCGATCTCGACGCCTCCGCGGTCAACCTCTACCTCGGCGAGCTGCTCGGCGGCGAGATGACCGCCAAGGACTTCCGCACCTGGCACGCAACGGTGCTGGCCGCCCTGGCGCTGGCAACCAGCGACGAGCCCGGCGACACCAAGGCATCCCGCTCGCGCGCAGTGAAGGCTGCCGTCGAGGAGGTCGCCAGCTACCTCGGCAACACCCCCACCATCGCCAAGAGCTCCTACATCGACCCTCGGGTCCTCGACCACTACGAGGCGGGCTCGACCATCGCGGTCCGGCCCGAGCGGTACCGCAGCCCCGAACGTCGTCAGGCCGCGGTGGAGAAGGCCCTGCTCGCCCTGCTCGCCCCCGGCTGAGCCGTCGCCCACGGCCCCGGGACGCGCCTCCCCCGGTCGGCGGCGCGACGGCATACGGACATGCAACGATGGCCCTGTGAGCGAACAGCAGAAGAAGCCGGAGAACCGCGCGCGCCCCACCACCGACGAGCTGCGGGCGTTCATCGCCCAGGACTGGGCCCCCCGCCGTGCCGGCGCGACCGAGCTCAGCGCGGCCGCGCGGTATGCCGCCGACCGCCGCACCGCGGTCAGCGCCGCCTTCGCGGGCGACCGACTGATCATCCCCGCCGGTGGGCTGAAGGTGCGCAGCAACGACACCGACTACGTCTTCCGGCCGCACAGCGCCTTCGTCCACCTCACCGGGCTCGGCGGCGACCGCGAGCCCGACGCGGTGCTCGTCCTCGAGCCGCGCGACGACGGCAGCCACGAGGCGATCCTGTACTTCCGGCCGCTCTCCGGTCGCGACACCGACGAGTTCTTCTCCGACACGCGCTACGGCGAGTTCTGGGTGGGTGCGCGCCCCAGCATCGACCAGATCGAGACCGAGCTCGGGCTGACCGGGCGGCACATCGACGAGTTCGCCGATGCCGCCGTGAAGGACTCGGGCGAGGTCACCGTGCGCGTCGTGCGCGACGCCGACCGCGACCTGACCCGCGAGCTCGACACCGCCCGCACGTCCGAGAACGCCGACCAGCACGAGCTGGCCGAGGCCGATGAGGAGCTGGAGCACTTCCTCTCGACCCTGCGGATGGTCAAGGACGAGTGGGAGATCGGCGAGATGCGCAAGGCCGTCGCGGCCACGCACCGCGGCTTCGAGGCGGTGATCGCCGACCTGCCCGAGGCGCTGGCCAAGGAGCGCGGCGAGCGCTGGATCGAGGGAGTCTTCGGCTTGACGGCACGGCACGAGGGCAACGGCGTCGGCTACGACTCGATCTGCGCCGCCGGCGACCACGCGACGACCCTGCACTGGATCAAGAACACCGGCGACGTCCGCGACGGCGACCTCGTCCTGCTCGACGCGGGGGTCGAGGTGGACTCGCTTGTTCACCGCCGACATCACCCGTACCCTCCCCGCGAACGGCACCTTCACCGACGCGCAACGCGAGATCTACGACGCCGTGTATGCCGCCCAGGAGGCCGGGATCGCAGCGGTCAAGCCGGGTGCATTGTTCAGCGACGTCCACGCCGCGGCCATCCGGGTCATCGCCGAGCACCTGCACGCATGGGGCCTGCTGCCGGAGGGGGTCGACGTCGAGGCCACCCTCGACAAGGAGCACGGCCAGTACCACCGGCGGTGGATGGTGCACGGCACCAGCCACCACCTCGGCATCGACGTCCACGACTGCGCCCTGGCGACACGCGCGGAGTACATGGACGGCGAGCTACGTCCGGGCATGATCCTCACCGTCGAGCCCGGGTTGTACTTCAAGGCCGACGACCTCCTGGTGCCTGAGCGGTTCCGCGGCATCGGCGTGCGCATCGAGGACGACGTGCTCGTGACCGAGGACGGCTGCGAGAACCTGTCGGCCGCGATGCCGCGCACCAGTTCTGACGTCGAGGCGTGGATCCGCGAGGTGCAGTCCCGCTAGCCCGGGCGCTGCGCTGGACCGGGCTCGTCAGAGCGGCGGCTGCGGCGGCTGGCTGGCCAGGCGCTGGCGTTCGGCCTCGCGGGCGGCGTCGACCTGCGCCTGAGCGGCCGCCATCGGGTCGAGCTTGGCGAGCAGCTCGCGGGCCTGCTGGGCGAACTTGTGCTCGACGAGCACCTCGTACTGCGTCGCGACGACCTGCGTGACCGAGGTGAAGTCGCGGTTGCCACCGGTGATGGCGTACCCGATCAGGGCCCAGACCAGGCCGAAGACCGCGCCGAAGGCGATGGTCACCACGATCCCGCCGACACCCGCCGCACTCGAGGTATCGAGCAGCGCGAAGATCATGCCGACGAACAGGCCGAGCCACGCGCCCGACACGAGCCCGCCGATCGCGACCCGACCGCGCGTCAGCCTGCCCGTGACGCGCTCGAGCTGCTTGAGGTCGGTGCCGACGATGAGGACGTTCTGGACCGGGAACTCGTGGTCCGAGAGGTAGTCGACGGCCTTCTGCGCCTTGTCGTAGGTGTCGAAGCGCCCGAGGGACATCGGGTACTCCAGCGACAGGACTGCGCGGGACCGGGACAAACCACTGGGCTGGGTGCTCATGGCGTTATTGTCTCAGGGCGTAGTCCTCGAGCAGGCGTCGGCCGATGATCATCTTCTGGATCTCTGCCGTGCCCTCGCCGATGAGCAGCATCGGGGCCTCACGGTAGAGGCGCTCGATCTCGTACTCCTTGGAGTAGCCGTAGCCCCCGTGGATGCGGAACGACTGCTCCACCACGTCGGCGCAGTTCTCCGCAGCGAGGTACTTGGCCATGCCGGCCTCGAGGTCGTTGCGCTGGCCCGCGTCCTTGAGCCGGGCCGCCTTGACCATCATCTGGTGGCTGGCCTCGAGCTTGGTGGCCATGTCGGCCAGCCGGAACAGGATGCCCTGGTGCTCGGCGATCTTCTTCCCGAACGTCTCGCGCTGCTGGGAGTAGGCGATGCCCAGCTCGAAGGCCCGCATCGAGACCCCGCAGGCCCGGGCCGCCACGTTGACCCGGCCCACCTCGACCCCGTCCATCATCTGGTAGAAGCCCTTGCCCGGCTCGCCGCCGAGGATCTGCGCACTCGTGGTGCGGTGGCCCTCCAGGATGAGCTCGGTCGTGTCGACGCCCTTGTAGCCCATCTTCTCGATCTTGCCCGGGATGGTCACGCCCTGCGCGGTCTCGCCGAACCCGGGCTCCTTCTCGACCAGGAACGTCGTCAGGTTCTTGTAGACGGAGTCGGCGCCGAGGTCGGTCTTGACCAGGACCGCGACGAGGTTCGCGCTGCCACCGTTGGTCAGCCACATCTTCTGGCCCGTCAGCGTCCACTCCGTCTGGTCCCCGGTGCCTTCGCCCCTGACGGCCTTGGACTTGATCGCGGCGACGTCGGAGCCCAACCCGGGCTCGCTCATCGAGAACGCCCCGCGGATCTCGCCGGTGGCCATCTTGGGCAGGTAGCGCTGCTTCTGCTCCTCCGTGCCGTGCTGGAGCAGCATGTACGCCACGATGAAGTGGGTGTTGATGATGCCGCTGACGCTCATCCAGCCCCGCGCGATCTCCTCGACGCACAGCGCGTAGGTCAGCAGCGACTCCCCCAGGCCGCCGTACTCCTCGGGGATCATCAGCCCGAAGATCCCCATCTCCTTCATCCCCTCGACGATCGCCGTCGGGTACTCGTCGGCGTGCTCGAGCTCCTGCGCCACCGGGATGATCTGCTCGTCCACGAACTCGCGCACGAGCTTGATCAGCTCCTGCTGCTCCTCGGTGAGGCCATCGGTCGTCTGGAGTCGAGACATGCTTCTTCGCCGCCTAGGGGGAGTTGCTGCGGGGACAGGGACCTCCCGCGAGTATGCCGAGTGGGCCAGTCCCAGCACAGGTTCCCCCCGTGTGAGCCTGCCCACCCGGTAGCGCTCCGCGCGGTGCCAGCCGCCCGGCATACGCGTGGCGGAAAACCGGTGGCGGTGCGGACGAGGCCACTGTCACGCTGAGCGCTCCATGGACATCCAGGAGAACCTCGCCATCGCCTTTGCCAGCGTGGCCGACGCACCCCCCGAAGGTGAGCGTTGGTCGAGCTGGGATGGCGCCACGCACGGCCCCACCCCGCGACCCGACTGGGTGATCACCGAGCTCGGGGCCGTCGAGTCCGATCTCGGGATCCTCAAGACCGGCAAGGAGGCGGACGTCCACGTCGTGCGGCGCTGGGTGCCAGACGGCACCTCGGCACCAGCGCGCGACAGCCTGCTCGCGGCCAAGCGTTACCGCACCGGCGAGCACCGGATGTTCCATCGCGACGCCGGGTACCACGAGGGCCGCCGGGTCCGCCGCAGCCGCGAGATGCGCGCCATGGCCCGACGCACCGAGTTCGGTCGCGAGCTGCTCTCGGGGCAGTGGGCGTCGGCCGAGTTCGAGGCGCTCGGTGCGTTGTGGGAGCTGGGACTGCCGGTGCCCTACCCCGTCCAGCTCAGCGATCGGGAGATGCTCATGGAGCTCATCGGCTCCGACGGAGCGGCGGCCCCCCGGCTGGCCCAGACCCGGCCTCCACGCGACCTGCTCGGTGAGCTCTTCGAGCAGGTCCGCTCGGCCATGACGACCCTGGCCCGACGCGGCTGGGCGCACGGCGACCTCTCGCCGTACAACGTCCTGCTCGACGGCGAGCGGCTCGTCATCATCGACTGGCCGCAGATCGTCGACATCATCGGCAACCCGCGCGGTTTCGAGTTCCTCGAGCGCGACGTCGCGACCATGTGTCGGTGGTTCACGGCCCGGGGACTTCCCGTCGACGACGGCGACCTGTTCGGCGACCTCGTGGCCGAGGCGACCGCGCGGTGGTAGCCACCGGCGGCATACCGCCAGTGGTTGGGTAAGGCCATGTCGACGCTGACCCGGCGCCGCGTCCTCCAGGGCGTTCTCCAGGGCGCCGCGGCGGCGCTGGCACTCGGCGCCGCGGGCTGCTCCGGCGCACCCTCAGGCGTCGCCCTGACCTCGGGCACGCTGCGCAGCCGCCACTGGCCGGGTCACGAGATCGGGTGGCGGCTGGCGACGCCGTCCACCCGGTCCACCACGCCCCCACCGATCGTCATCGCACTGCACGGCAAGGGCGGGGACGCCGGGGACGCCTTCGACGGCCTGCACCTCGACGACCACGTCGCGAGCACCGGGCTGAGTGTCGCGTCGGTGGACGGGGCCGGGTACTACTGGCATGCCCGGCGCGTCGGTGTCGATCCCGGTGCGATGGTCATCGAGGACTTCCTCCCGCTGCTCCGTCGGACGACCGGGTATGCCGGCAAGGTCGCCTTTCTCGGCTGGTCCATGGGCGGGTACGGGTCCCTGCTGCTCGCGAGCCAGCTCGGGCCGGGGCGGGTCGCGGGGGTCGTCGCCGAGAGCGCAGCACTGTGGACCGCGCCGGGACGCAGTGCTCCCGGGGCGTTCGACGACGCCGCGGACTTCGCGGCCCATGACGTGTTCCGCCGCACCGCGGTGCTGGGCCGGATCCCGGTGCGCCTCGACTGCGGCGCGTCAGACCCGTTCGTGGCGGCCAACCGCGCCTTCGCCGCCGCCCTGCCCACCGCGCGGCTCACGGTCGACCCGGGCGGACACGACGACGGGTACTGGGGAGGCCACGGCGGCGCCCAGCTGCGGTGGCTGCGCCATCAGTTCGACGCTCAGTAGACGACGACCCGGCTGCCCACCGGCATGAGGTCGTTCGCCCAGATCATGTCCATGGCCGGGTTGCTCACTCGCGAGCAGCCGTGCGACGCGGGGTAACCGGGGACCGAGGCGGCACCGTGCACGGCGATTCCGCCGTTGAAGTAGCGCGGCCTCCACAGGGCGCCCAGCGGACCCTTGTCGAGGTGGTTCACGGTGCGAAAGACCGAGAAGACCCCGGACGGCGTCGTGGCGATGCGGTCGGCGCCGTAGTACGAGTAGTGCTGGCCGCTGCCCGTGCTCGTGTTGAGGATCATCGTCACCCGCCCACCACGGACCAGGAGCAGGAGCTGGCGAGCCTTGTCGATCTCGACACCGTCGCCACCGATGCGCGGCACGGGCCGCACCCCGGCGAGCAGGGCGCGGCGCGTCGACGGTCCGAACACGCCGTCCCGCCCGAGGCCAGCGGCCTTCTGCAGCGCCATGACCGCCTGGACCGTCAGCAACCCGTACTGGCCGTCCGGCGTGCCGTTCCAGTACCCGAGGCTGGACAGCTGCCGCTGGACGCTGAGCACGTATGCGCCGCTGTCGCCAGGGTTCAGCGTGTCGCCGGCCTTCTTCGGGGTCGGCTTCGGGGTGGGGGTGGGCTTCGGGGTCGGCTTCGGCGCGGCCTTGGGCGCGGTCGTCGTCGTCACCGCGGGGGCCGTCACCACAGGCGGCGCAGTCGTGGTGACGCTGGGCGTGTCTGCTGACGGAGAGGTCGGCGAACCCGACGTGGTGGCGGCCGGTGCGGCGCCCGCGTGCGCGAAGGTGATCCCACCGCAGCCACTGAGCGCCACCGCTGCTGCCAGGGCCACCACCGTCAGTCCCGTGGTGCCACTGCGTCGCGTCGCTGTCATGGTCTCCCCCTTCGCCCGGCGGTCCATGCCGGTGGCCTTGGCTGGCGTTCTCGTTCATGGTGACGCACGCCGGGGCGGTTCGGTTGTCTGGGCACGCAGTCAAAGTCCGCGTCTTTGAGGGGTTTGGGCTGCCAGGACGACCCATACCGCTCAAAGACTCGGGGTCGGCGCCCGTCGGGCCGCCCCGTAGACTCGCCCACCGTGGCTGGACTCCTGGTGACCGGGACGAGCTCGGACGCCGGGAAGTCCCTCGTCGTGACGGCGCTGTGTCGCGCGTTCGCTCGCCGCGGCGTCGACGTCGCGCCCTTCAAGGCCCAGAACATGTCGAACAACTCGATGGTCTGCCGGGACGGCTCCGAGATCGGCCGGGCCCAGTACCTCCAGTGCGAGGCGGCCGGGGTCGAGGCCTCCTCGGTGCACAACCCCGTCCTGCTCAAGCCAGGCAGCGACCGGCGGGCGTTCGTCGTCGTCCGGGGCAGGCCTGCCGGTGAGCTCCAGGCGGGCGAGTACGCCACGGGTCGCACGCACCTCGCGGAGGCGGCGTTCGCGGCATACGAGGAGCTGGCGGCGAGCACGGACCTCGTGGTGAGCGAAGGGGCCGGCTCGCCGGCGGAGGTGAACCTGCGTGCGGGCGACTACGTCAACCTCGGGCTCGCGCGGCGTTTCGGCCTGCCCGTGCTGGTCGTCGGCGACATCGACCGGGGCGGCGTGTTGGCCGCGCTCTACGGCACCTGGGCGCTGCTCGACGACGACGACCGAGCCCTGTTGAAAGCCTTTGCCATCAACAAGTTCCGCGGGGACGAGGGAGTCCTCGCACCAGGCCTCGCGACCATCACCGACCGCACCGGTATGCCGTGCGTGGGCGTCCTGCCCTGGCTCGCCGACGTGTGGCTGGACTCCGAGGACGCGCTGTCGGTGGGGCGGTGGCGCCCGTCCGAGGACACCTCGCCCGACCGGCTGTCGGTGGCCGTGGCGCGGCTACCCCGCACGAGCAACGCCACCGATGTGGACGCGCTCGCCGCGGAGCCCGGCGTCGACGTTCGCGTGACCACGGACCTCGACCTGTGCCGCGAGGCCGACCTGATGGTGCTGCCCGGCACCCGGGCCACCGTGTCGGACCTCGAGTGGCTGCGCGCCCGTGGACTGGCCGACGTGGTGCGCGCCCGGGCGTCGGCCGGACGGCCCGTGCTCGGCATCTGTGGCGGCTACCAGATGCTCACCGACGCCATCGAGGACGACGTCGAGAGCAGGGCCGGTGTCGTCGACGGGCTGGGCCTGCTGCCGGGGACCGTGCGGTTCGCCGCCGACAAGGTCCTGGCCCGACCCACGGGCCACTGGGAGGGTCATCCGGTGGACGGGTACGAGATCCACCACGGGGTGGTCGACGACGACGCCAGCTTCCCCGGGGGCTCGCACCGTGGCGCGGTGTGGGGAACCATCTGGCACGGCACCCTGGAGGGCGACGGCTTCCGTCGAGCCTTCCTCGCGCAGGTCGCGCAGGCCAGTGGCTCGACGTGGACGGCGCAGCCCACGGCACCCGGGTTCGCCGCGCGCCGCACCGCGATGATCGACATCCTCGCGGACGCCGTCGAGGAGCACCTCGACGTGGACGCCCTGCTCGATCTGGCTGGAGGCCGCCGATGACGACCCCTGCTGGGGCACCACGTCGCGCACCGCGCCGCGTGCACGTCATCGGGATCGGTGCCGGTAGCCCGGGCCACGTGACCGGCCAGGCGGTCGCCGCCATGCGCGAGGTCGACGTCTTCCTCGTCGCCGACAAGGGCAGCGCCAAGGACGAGCTCGTGGCCGTTCGGCGCGGGATCTGCGAGCAGTTCCTCGCCGACGGGACCTACCAGCTCGTCACGGTGACCGACCCGCACCGTGGACCGGACGCCGAGCGGGACTCCGCGGCATACAAGGCGGGGGTCGACGCGTGGCACCGCGCACGAGCGGACCGGTACGCCGAGGTGGTCGACGGGCTCCCCGAGGGGGCCGTTGTGGGGTTCCTCGTCTGGGGCGATCCCGCGTTCTACGACAGCACGATTCGGATCGTTGACGCCATCGGCGAACGCACCCCGCTCGCGGTGTCCGTGGTACCCGGCATCTCGGCGATCCAGGTCCTCGCGGCGGAGCACCGGATCGTCCTCAACGCGGTCGGGCAGCCGGTGCACATCACCACCGGCCGACGCCTCGTCGACGAATGGCACCCCGACCTCGGCGCCGTCGTGGTCATGCTCGACGGCGCCCTGGCCTGCCGCGCCCTCCTGGACCGGGCACCCGACCTGGTGATCCACTGGGGCGCCTACCTGGGGCTGCCGCAGCAGGTCCTGCGCTCCGGGCGGCTCGCCGACGTGATCGACGAGCTCGTCGCGCTGCGTGGAGCGCTGAGGGCCGAGCACGGCTGGGTCATGGACACCTACGTCCTCACCCTGCCGGCTGACGCCCCGGGCTAGTCCTCGAGGTCACCCTCGACGTCGAGGTAGACCTGGCGCATCGCGCTGACCGTCGCCGGATCCGGGCTCTCCCACAGACCGCGCTCGGCCGCCTCGCCGAGCTTCTCGATCACGCCGCGCAGGGCCCACGGGTTGGCGTGGCGCATGAAGTCCTGGTTGGTCTTGTCGAGGACGTACTCCTGGGCCAGCGTCTCGTACATCCAGTCCGCGACGACGCCCGAGGTCGCATCGAAGCCGAACAGGTAGTCCACCGTCGCGGCGAGCTCGAACGCGCCCTTGTAGCCGTGGCGCTGCATGGCCGCGATCCAGCGCGGGTTGACCACGCGGGCGCGGAAGATCCGGTTGGTCTCCTCCTGGAGAGTCCGGGTCCGCACCGCGTCGGGTGAGGTCGAGTCGCCGACGTAGGCCTTGGGCTCGCGACCGGTCAGGGCTCGCACGGTCGCGACCATGCCGCCGTGGTACTGGAAGTAGTCGTCGGAGTCGAGGATGTCGGACTCGCGGTTGTCGACGTTCTTGGCGGCCACCTGGATCCGGCGGTAGTTCGCCTCCATGTCCTCCCGAGCGGGGGCTCCGTCGAGGTCGCGGCCGTAGGCGAAGCCGCCCCATGCCGTGTAGACCTCGGCGAGATCTGCGTCGTCGCGCCAGGTGCCGGACTCGACGACCTGCAGGATGCCGGCGCCGTACGACCCCGGCTTGGAGCCGAAGATCCTGGTGCGCGAGCGCCGTTCGTCGCCGTGTGCTGCGAGATCTGCCGCCGCATGGGCCTTGGGGAAGTTCTGGTCGAACGGCTCGTCGAGGGCGACCACCAGTGCCACGGCGTCGTCGATGAGGCTGATGACGTGGGGGAAGGCGTCCCGGAAGAACCCCGAGATCCGCACCGTGACGTCGACCCGCGGGCGCCCCAGCTCCGCCAGGGGGATCACCTCGAGGCCGACGACGCGGCGCGACTGCTCGTCCCACACCGGCGTCACGCCCAGGAACGCGAGGACCTCGCCGATGTCGTCGCCGGACGTGCGCATCGCCGAGGTGCCCCAGGCGGACAGTCCGACCGACTGCGGCAGGGCGCCGGTCTCCTCGACGTGCCGGGCGAGCAGCGAGTCGGCCATCGCGACACCGGTCTGGTAGGCCAGCCTGGACGGGATGGCCTTGGGGTCCACCGAGTAGAAGTTGCGACCGGTGGGCAGCACGTTGACCAGTCCGCGCAGGGGTGACCCGGAGGGCCCGGCTGGCACATAGCCACCGTCGAGCGCGTGCAGCACCATGGGGATCTCGCCACTGGTCTGGGCCAGCCGCGGAACGACCTCGGTGCAGGCGAAGGTGAGCGATGCACTCACGCCTGCGTCGGGGCGACGGAGCCTGGCGAGGACGACGTCGTCCACCGCGTCAGCCGACCACGCGGCATCCCGCAGGTCGGTGACGAGCGCGCGGGCGAGCTCCTCGGCGGCATCCGTCTCGGCCGTGGTGCCCTCACCCTCGGCCAGCCCGAGGGCCGTACGCAGCCCCGGCACCGCGCCGTCGCGGCCGCCGAAGATCTGCGTCGCGCGCAGCACCGCGAGCACGAGGTTGAGCAGCCCCTCACCGGTCGGTGCCTCACCGAGCACGTGCAGCCCGTCACGGATCTGGACGTCCTTGACCTCGCAGAGCCAGCCGTCGACGTGCATGACGAAGTCGTCGAAGTCGTCGTCGCCGGGGCGGTCCGTCAGCCCGAGGTCGTGGTCCATCTTCGCGGCCTGGATGAGGGTCCAGATCTCGCCGCGCAGGGCCGGCGCCTTGGCCGGGTCCATGGCCGAGACGTTGCCGTACTCGTCGAGGAGCTGCTCCAGGCGGGCGATGTCGCCGTAGGACTCGGCACGTGCCATGGGCGGCACGAGGTGGTCGACGATCGTCGCGTGGGCGCGCCGCTTGGCCTGGGTGCCCTCGCCGGGGTCGTTGACGAGGAAGGGGTAGATGAGCGGCACGGAGCCGAGCGCGGCGTCGGTGCCGCAGGATGCCGACATCGCGAGGTTCTTGCCGGGCAGCCACTCGAGGTTGCCGTGCTTGCCGATGTGGACGACAGCGTGGGCGCCGAACTCCTCCTCGATCCAGCGGTACGTCGCAAGGTAGTGGTGGGTCGGCGCGAGGTCGGGGTCGTGGTAGATCGCGATGGGGTTCTCGCCGAAGCCGCGCGGTGGCTGCACGAGGATCACGACATTGCCGGACTGCAGTGCGGCACAGACGATTTCGCCGTCGGGGTCGTTGGACCGGTCGACGAACAGCTCACCTGGCGCCTCGCCCCACGCCTGCGTCATCCCCTCGCGCAGGTCCGCAGGGAACGCGCCGAACCACTCGCGGTAGCGAGCGGCGGGGATGCGGACCACGTGCTCGGTGAGCTGCCCGTCGGTGAGCCACTCGGGATCCTGCCCGCCCGCCTCGATGAGCGCGTGGATGAGTGCGTTGCCCGCTGTGGTGTCGGCCGCTTCGCCCTCGACGGGGTCGAGGGGATCGAGCCCCGGTATGCCGCCCGGCTCGCCGAGGTCGTAGCCCGCGTCCCGCATCGCCCGCAGCAGCCGGATCGTCGAGACCGGGGTGTCGAGCCCGACGGCGTTGCCGATCCGCGCGTGCTTGGTGGGGTAGGCCGACACCATCACGGCGATCCGGCGCTGGTCGGGCGGGGTGTGACGCAGCCGCGCGTGGCCGAGCGCGATTCCCGCGACGCGCGCGCACCGCTCGGGGTCGGCGACGTAGTGCGGTAGCCCGTCGGCGTCGGTCTCCTTGAAGGAGAACGGCACGGTGATGAGCCGCCCGTCGAACTCGGGCACCGCGACCTGGGTGGCGACATCGAGCGGCGACATCCCCTCGTCGGAGTCCGCCCAGTCGGCGCGACCCCAGGTGAGGCAGAGGCCCTGCAGGATCGGGATGTCCAGTCCCGCGAGCGCCTGGACGTCCCACGCCTCGTCGTCCTCACCGGCCGACGCAGTTGCCGGTCGCGTCCCACCGGCCGCCAGGACGGTCGTCACCAGCGCGTCGAGGGTGCCTAGATGGTCGAGCAGGTCCGGGGACGCGTCGCGCAGCGTGGTGGCGTAGATCGGGACAGCGGTCCCACCGGCGGCATCCACCGCGTCAGCGAGCGCGTGGACGAAGGCCGTGTTCTCGGCGGCATACTGCGCGCGGTAGAAGAGGATGCCGACCCGCGGGCGGACCTCCCCGGGGACGGCGGTGACCGGTTGGGGCCGCTCCAGGACGCCCCACGTGGGCAGCTCGGCGGGCTCCTCGAACCCCTCGCCGGTCAGCAGCAGTGTGTCGCTGAGGAAGGCGTGGAGCTGCTCGAGGTTTCGCGCGCCGCCCTGGGCGAGGTAGCGGTGCGCCATGTGGGCAACGCCGGCAGGCACGGTGGACAGCTCCATGAGCGCCGCGTTGGGTGCCTGCTCGCCCCCGAGGACCACGAGGGGCACACCGGTGGCGGCGATCCGACGGAAGCCGGAGCACAGGTCGTCGGCCGAGCCGAGGATGCGGGCGACGACGGCGTCGGCACCCTCGATCGCTGCGGCGAGCTCGGTGTGGCCGGGGCGGGCCGGATTGGCCCAGACGTAGTCGGCGCCGCTCGCGCGAGCGCTCAACAGGTCGGTGTCGGAGGTGGACAGCAGGGCGATACGAGGCACAGGGGCTCCTCCACGGGGTCCGCGCCCCGTGCCGTGGGTGGCCGCGGAGTGGACCTCCGCAGGGCCGGGGAACGTTCCTGACTCGCCGGCGTGACGCCGGCTCACAGTGGCGGGACCGCCCCGGAGTCGCACCGGGTTCCGTTCCACCTGCCGCGGCAACCCTAGCGGGGGGCCGCGTATGCTCGCGGCCGTGTCCGCCCAGCCCCATCTCGACCGGTGCCCGGGCCTGCTGCGCCCGCACCGTGCCGAGGACGGCGCCCTCGTGCGGCTGCGCCTTCCGGGGGGCCGCATCGCCGTGTCGGCCCTGCGTGAGGTGCTCGAGGCGGCCGCAGCCGACGGCGCGGGTCGCCTCCAGCTGACCAGCCGCGGCAACCTGCAGGTGCGCGCGCTGCCGGACCCGCTGCCCGACCGGTTCGTCGAGCGCATCGAGGCCACGGGCCTGCTCCCCTCGACCAGCCACGAGCGGGTCCGCAACATCGTGGCGTCCCCGCTCGCCCCCGACCTCGCGCCGCTCGTCGCCGCCCTGGATGCGGGTCTGGTCGCCGACCCCGTGCTCGCCGCGCTGTCAGGCCGGTTCCTGTTCGCCCTGGCAGACGCGAGCGGCTCGGTGCTCACGGAGCCCTATGACGTGGCGTGGCAGTCCACCGGTGGTGGCGACGGCATGCTGCTCGCTGCCGGCCGCGGCGTCGCCGTGCCTCGCGAGCGCGCCGTGCCCGCGCTGCTCGGCCTCGCCCGCGACTTCCTCGTATGCCGTGGGTCCGCCTCGGTCTGGAACGTGCGGGACCTGCCCGCCGACGCTCCGCTGGGTGCCGGCATGGCGGCATACGCGCCGCGGGTCGCTCCCCCAATCGTGCCTGGGCCCGTAGGCGACGACCTCGTCGCCGGGGTCCCGTTGGGCGTCCTCACCAGCGCGCACGTCGAGGCGATGGCGGCTCTGGCGGACACGGTGGTCGTGACCCCCTGGCGGTCGGTCGTCGTGCCCGGCGCAGCCGCGGCGGCGGACGACCTGGCAGCCGCCGGCCTTGTGACACACCGCGATTCGCCCTGGTCCCAGCTCTCGGCCTGCATCGGCGCGCCGGCCTGCGCACACGGCCGCTGCTCGACCACCTCGATCGCTGCGGATGTCGCAGGGACCGGTCGTCACCTGCCGCGCGACCTGCGCATCCACCTCGTGGGGTGCGAACGCCAGTGCGGTGCACGGCCCGACGACGTCGTGGTGGTCGCGCCCGCAGATGCCGACGAAGTCCTCGCGACGGTCGCGGAGCTGTCCCGATGACGACGACCCCCACTCCGCGACAGCCGGGTCGCCACTATGACTACGAGACCGACGGTCAGGCGATCTACCGCGCGTCGTTCGCGACGATCCGGGCCGAGGCCGAGGCGTTGTACGCCGCCGGCCTGCCGCGTCCACCGGCCGACCTCGCCACCGTGGCCGTGCGGGTCGCCCACGCCGCCGGAGACGTCGACGTGCTGCGGGATGTAGCGGCCCATCCCGACGTCGTCACCGCCGCACGGGCCGCCCTGGCCTCCGGCGCGCCGATCCTCACCGACAGCCAGATGCTCGCGCAAGGAGTCACCCGCCGTCGCCTGCCCGCCGACAACGCCGTCGTCTGCACCCTGCGCGACGCGCGCGTGGCGGAGCTGGCGCAGTCCTGGGCGACGACCCGCTCCGCGGCCGCCGTCTCGCTGTGGGGAGATCTGCTCGCCGGGGCGGTGGTGGCGTTCGGCAATGCCCCGACCGCCCTGTTCCACCTGCTCGAGCTCCTGATGGACGACCCGAGGGGGCCAAGGCCGGCTGCCATCATCGGTATGCCGGTGGGGTTCGTGGGTTCCGCCGAGTCCAAGGTGGCCCTGGCCGAGCACCGCCTGTCCGACGGCACCGTGATCCCCTGGCTCGTCATCCACGGTCGGCGCGGCGGGTCCGCGATGGCCGCCGCCGCCCTCAACGCCCTCGCCACCGAGTCCGAGCTCGCATGACCACCGGCCACCTCTACGGCGTCGGCGTGGGTCCTGGCGACCCTGAGCTGATCACCCGCAAGGCGGCCCGGCTCATCGCGAGCGCCGACGTCATCGCCTACCACGCCGGCACTGGCCGGTCATCGATCGCGCGGTCCATCGCGGCCGACCTGTTCCCGGCGGACGTCGTCGAGGAGGAGCTTCGCTATCCCGTCACCACCGGCATCGCGGACCACCCCGGGGGCTACCACGGCTGGCTGGCCGAGTTCTACGAGCAGTGTGCGCAGCGCCTGGCCGCCCACCTCGACGCGGGACGTCAGGTCGTGGTGCTGGCCGAGGGCGACCCGATGTTCTACGGCTCGTTCATGTATCTCCACGACCGGCTGTCGCCGGCCTACCCCACCGAGGTCGTCCCTGGCGTGACCGCCCTTTCGGGCGCGACAGCCGTTGCAGCGCAGTCACTTTCGCGCCACGAGGACGTCCTCACGGTCCTGCCCGGCACCCTGCCAGTTGCCGAGCTGGCCCGGCGCCTGGCAGACACCGACGCGGCCGTCATCATGAAGCTCGGCCGCACCTTTGGCGCAGTGCGCGAAGCCCTCCAGCAGGCCGGGGTGCTCGACCGCGCGATCTACGTCGAACGCGCGACCCGCGACGGCCAGCGCATCCTGCCGGTCGCCGAGGTGGACGCCGACACCGTGCCGTACATGTCGATCGTCGTCGTGCCGGGCCTCGACCGCCGCGCCGACGCCGCTGGACGGGCGAACGGACGGGCGAACGGACGGGCGAACGGACGGGCGGCTGACCCGGCGCGAGCCGAGGACGCGCCGGTCGGGGCGCCCGCGGCATACGGCACGGTCCATGTGGTGGGCCTCGGGCCTGGGCCGGACCGCTGGCTCGCGCCCGAGGCGAGCGAGGTGCTCGGCAGGGTGGGGCACGTGGTGGGATACGCGCCGTACGTCAACCGCGTCCCGCAGCGCGTGGGGCTCACGCGCCACGCGAGTGGCAACACCGTCGAGGTCGACCGGGCCCGGCACGCGCTCGACCTCGCCGTGGCCGGTGAGCGCGTCGCCGTCGTCTCGGGCGGGGACGCGGGCGTGTTCGGCATGGCGTCAGCGGTGTTCGAGGCCGTGGACGGTGACGAGCGGTATGCCGCCGTGCCCGTGCGCGTCGTCCCGGGAGTCAGCGCCGCGCAGGCCGCTGCGGCGCTGGCGGGGGCACCACTCGGGGCCGACTTCGCGATCATGTCGCTCTCGGACCGGCTCAAGCCCTGGTCCGTGGTCGCGGCACGGTTGCGGGCGACCGCCGAAGCCGATCTGGTGATCGCCCTCTACAACCCGCGCAGCCGGTCGCGTCCCGATCAGCTCTTCGACGCGCGGCAAGTGCTGCTCGAGGTCAAGGACCCGGCCACGGTCGTGGTGGTCGCCCGGGACGTCGGTCGCGCCGAGGAGTCGCTGACCGTGACGACCCTGGGCGAGTTCGACCCCGGCACCGTCGACATGTCGTGTCTGGTCGTCATCGGGGCATCGAGCACCCGGGTCACCGAGAGTGGCCGCGTGTGGACCCCGCGCTACGTCGAGACGACCTGACGCCGCAGGAACCTCTGCTTGCAGACCTTCCTGCAGCCAGCAGATGGTGCAACCTGCCCTCACTGCAGCAACCTCTGCAAGCAGAAGGTGCTGCGGCGGGTTACGACTCCTGGGTCGTCTGCGCGAGTCGCGTGTGCCACCGGTCCTCGACGCGCGCGAGCTTCCAGAACAGCACGGCGACGGCCCACACCACGACGAACAGTCCGACGATGACGAAGCCGATGTTGCCGAGGTCGACTCCGGCGATGACGTTGATGACGGGGTTGTCGAGCCCGATCCGGGCGCCGAGGACCCCGACCAGCTCGACCGTCCCGATGACCAGCGCCACCGCCACCGACAGTCCCGTGACCGCGAGGTTGTAGTAGACCTTGCGGACCGGCGAGGCGAACGCCCAGTCGTAGGCGACGGTCATGAACACCCCGTCCAGGCAGTCGAGCAGGCTCATCCCGGCTGCGAACAGCAGCGGCAGGACGAACACGGCATACCAGGGCAGGCCCGCCGCGGCACCGGTGCCGGCCAGGACCAGCAGGGCCACCTCGGTCGCCGTGTCGAAGCCGAGCCCGAACAGCATGCCCAACGGGAACATCTGCCACGGTCTGCGGATCGTCCGCCCGACCTTGGCGAACAGCCGGGCGACGAACCCGCGCGCGGCGAGCTGACGCTCGAGCTCAGCCTCGTCGTAGACACCACGGCGCATGGACCGGAAGACTCGCCAGATCCCCACAAGCGCAACGAGATTCAGCACGCCGATCAGGAACAGGAATCCCCCCGACGCCAGCGTCCCGATCGTCCCGAGCGTCTCGTGGGTCGCGGAGTCGTGGGCTAGCAGGGCGTGCACGAACCTCGTGCCGGCGGCCACCAGCCCGGCCAGCACGAACACCATCGCGGAGTGGCCGAGGGCGAACCAGAAGCCGACCGACTTCGGTCGCTGCCCGTCTGCCATCAGCTTGCGCGTGGTGTTGTCGATCGCGGCGATGTGGTCGGCGTCGAACGCGTGCCGCAGGCCATACGTGTATGCCGTGATGCCGAGCCCGACGCCGAAGACCTGGGTGCCGACCGAGTAGTGCGCGGGTGCCACGACGAGGACCAGCGCGCCGAAGCCCACGACGTGCATCAGGGCGATGAGGGTGAGCAGGCCGCCCAGCTCGCCCCAGTCGCGGCGGCTCCAACCCTCGAACGGGCGAACGCGGGTGCGGGTAAGGGGATGGGGGGCCATGCGGGTGTCCTCCTCGGGACCTCGACGAGACCCACGCGAGGCGACCGGACTCGCCAACCCCGGGATGGGGTGGCTCTACCGTTGCGGGACAGTGCCGGGATCTCACCGGACTTCGCTGCGTCGTGGACCACCCGGCGGCGACGCCGGGCGACGGTCAAGTTACACCCTCGGCGCCGAACCGGGGTCGCCATATCGCGAGCGGTACAGGTGGGAGTCGGTGAACCCCTCCGCCTCCAGCGCCCACCCGACGATGATCACCGCCGCCTGGCGCAGGCCGGCTGCGTCGACCTGGTCGGCGATGTCGGCCAGCGTGCCGCGCAGCACGAGCTCGTCGGGCTGCGTCACCCGCGAACCCACGACCACGGGACAGTCCGAGCCGTATGCCGCCGCGAGCTCGCCCGCGATCCGCCGGGTGTGGCGGATCGCGAGGTGGAGCACGAGCGTCGCTCCCGTGGCGGCGAACCCGGCCAGCGCCTCGCCGCTGGGCATGGCGGTCGAGTCCTGGTGGGCGCGCGTGAGGACCACCGACTGCGCCACCTCCGGAACGGTGAGCTCGCGCCGCACCAGCGCCGCCGTCGCGGCATAGGCCGGCACGCCCGGTGTGATGTCCCACGGCACCCCGGCCGCGTCGAGACGGCGGGCCTGCTCGGCCACAGCGGAGTACACCGACGGGTCGCCCGAGCAGAGTCGTGCCACGTCCTTGCCCTCGCGAGTCGCCTGCACGAGGTGCCCGGTGATCGCGTCGAGGTTGAGGTGCTGGGTGTCGACGAGCTGGGTGTCCGGGCCACAGTGCTCGAGCACGTCAGTGCCGATGTACGTGCCGGCATACAGGCACACCGCCGACTCGGCCAGCAGCCGCACCGCACGCACGGTGAGCAGGTCCGCCGCGCCCGGCCCGGCCCCGATGAAGTGGACGGTCACGGGAGTCCTTCCTTGGTGCACGACCACTGCACCACCGGGCGCGCCGGGGTCCAGGAGAGGTGGTGGCCGAGCGGCTCGGCCCGTTCGACGCTGAGGCGACGCAGCTCGCCGCCGTGCGCGCGGAACGCCGCCACGGCGATCGCCTCGGTGTCGAGGGTCACGGCGTGCAGGACGATCCGGCCGTGGGGTCGCAGGGCGCCCCACGCGGCGTCGACCACCCCGGTGGACGCCCCGCCTCCGACGAACACCGCGTCCGGGTCGGGCAGCCCGTGGTCGGCCGCCGTGACCAGGTCGGTCTCGCCCTGGACAACGCGGATGCCCGGCACGCCGAGCGCGACGGCGTTGCGCGCAATTCGCGCCGCGCGGTCCGGATCCCGTTCCACCGCAATGGTTCGGGCGCGGTCGGCCGCTCGCGCCCACTCGATCCCGACAGACCCTGCGCCGGCGCCGAGATCCCAGAGGAGCTGACCAGGCATCGGTCGCAGAGTCGCGAGCGCGGCCGCCCGAATCTCGCGTTTGGTCAGCTGCCCGTCGTGCTCGAAGGCTTCGTCGGGCAACCCCGCAGTCATGCCGTATGCCGCGTGCTCGCCGGGGAGGTGCACGGCGACGACGTTGAGACGGGGTACCGACGGGCCGTCGTCCCAGTCGGCGGCCGTCGATCGGCGCAGGGACTCACCCTCGGTCCCGAGGTCGCCGAGGACCGTGAGGCTCCCGTCGGGCCAGCCCGCCGCGACGAGCTCGTGGGCGAGCTCCCCCGGCGTCTGCGGACCGGCACTGAGCACCACGATCCGCGCGTCGGGCGACAGGAGCCTGCGGATCGCTGCGACCGGGGTGGAGACGAGCGAGAGCACGGTGGACTGCTCGGCCGACCACCGCATGCGTGCGCGAGCCAGCGCGACCGAGCTCAGCGCCGGGTGGATCCGCACCGCATCCGCGCCCAGCAGGTCGACGAGCGTGGTGCCGATCCCCGACACCATGGGGTCACCGGTGGCGAGGACGACGACGCCCTCCTCGCCGAGCCCGCTCACGAGGTCCGGCAGACCAGCCCGGAGCGGCGAAGGCAGGGGTAGGCGCGTCTGGGTGGGGTGGGCCGGGAGCAGCCCGAGGAGGCGCGGCGAGCCCACCACGACCCGCGCCTGCTCGACGAGTGCGCGGGCGGTCGGTTCCATGGACTCCACGCCACAAGCGGCGACTCCGACGACCTCGATCACGCGGGCCACTGTAGAGCGCGACCGGCGCGCGGCGGCGAGCCGGCCGGGAGGCTGACATGAGACGGCCGTCGTGATCGGCAGGACGGGCGTGCCATGATGGCTCCGGCCCCGTGCGAGGAATACCGGTGAGAGTCCGGAGCGGTCCCGCCACTGTGATCCACGAGTCGACCAGGTCGACGGCGCACCCCGTGGAGAGCCAGGACGTCGGACGCGGCTGCCGACACCGGAGTCCCCGGTGCGGCCCCTCGACGAGCGGTGGGCGCGGAACCCACCAGGAGGATGCCTCGTGGTGAGCTACCCGTTCACGGCCGTGGTCGGCGCCGACGACCTGTCCCTCGCCCTACTGCTGACTGCCGTCTCTCCGGACGTGGGTGGCGTCCTCGTGCGCGGCGAGAAGGGCACCGCCAAGTCGACCATCGTCCGCGCCCTGGTCGAGGTGCTTCCGCCTCAGGTGGTCGTGCAGGGATGTCGGTTCTCCTGCGACCCCGCCGCGCCTGACGCCCAGTGCCCCGACGGCCCGCACGACGACGTCGCCTCGACGACCCGCGCCACGCGTCTGGTCGAGCTGCCGGTCGGCGCGAGCGAGGACCGGGTCATCGGGTCACTCGACCTCGGGCGCGCCCTCGGCGCCGGGGAGGCCCACTTCCAGCCCGGCCTCCTCGCCGCTGCGCACCGTGGGCTGCTGTACGTCGACGAGGTCAACCTGCTCCACGACCATCTCGTCGACGTCCTGCTCGACGCTGCGGCCATGGGCGTCAACTCGGTCGAGCGCGACGGCGTCTCGGTCACGCACCCCGCCCGGATCGTGCTCGTGGGGACGATGAATCCCGAGGAGGGCGAGCTGCGCCCCCAGCTGCTCGACCGGTTCGGGCTGACGGTCGAGGTCGCGGCCAGCCGCGAGCCGGAGGTGCGGGCCACGATCGTTCGGCGGCGCCTCGACCACGACGCCGACCCGGCCGGCTTCGCGGCGGCATACGACGCCCAGCAGGCGGCGCTCACCGATCGGATCGCGGGCGCCCGCGAGCTGCTGCCGAAGGTGGAGCTCTCCGACTGGGCGCTCTCGACCATTGCGCGGGTGTGCGCCGGTTTCGACGTCGACGGCATGCGCGCCGACATCGTCACCGCGCGGGCCGCCCGCGCCCACGCCGCATGGGCGGGCCGGACCCACCTCGAGCGCGAGGACATCCGCACGGCGGCGCGCTTCGCGCTGCCGCACCGGCGCCGCCGTAACCCCTTCGACGCCCCCGGCCTCGACGAGGACCTGCTCGACCGCCTGCTCGGCGACGACGAGCCCCCGCCCCCACCCGAGGACGAGCCCGAGCCCGAGCCGCCGGGCCGCCCGACCGAAAAGTCGCCCTCTGGGGAGCCGAATGGCCCGGAGGACTCGCCCGCAGGCCAGCCCCGGTCCGAGCCCCCCAGCCGAGCACGCCGACGGCGACGCGAGCGGCGACGCGAGCGGCGACGCGAGCGACGACGCGAGTGACGACCCCGCGGCGGCTGCGCCGGTCGCGGGGGTCGCGGCCGCGAGGGCGCCGTACCGCACCCGGCGCTTCGTCGTTCGCGGCGTCGGCGCCGGGGAGTCCGGGCGCCGCAGCCGGGCGATCACCGACCGAGGCCGCACCATCGGGTCGACGACGGCCAGGTCGGGCCGGTCCACCCGCGTGCACCTGCCAGCCACGATCACCGCGGCGGCACTGCACCAGCGAGTCCGCGGCCGCACCGACCGCCTGCTGCTGCACACCTCGGACCTGCGCGCCACCGTCGCCGAGGGCCGGGAGTCCAACCTCGTGCTGTTCGTCGTCGACGCCTCGGGCTCGATGGCAGCACGTCGGCGGATGGAGGCGGTGAAGACCGCCGTCCTCTCGCTGCTCCTCGATGCCTACCAGCGCCGCGACCGCGTGGGCCTCGTAACGTTCCGCGGGACGGGCGCCCAGTTGACCCTGCCACCCACGTCGTCGGTCGAGGCCGCGGCCACCCGGCTCTCCGACCTGCCACACGGCGGCCGCACCCCCTGGCTGAGGGCCTGACCACTGCTGCGCGCGTCCTCGAGGTCGAACGGGTCCGCGACCCGCGACGCCGCCCGCTCGTCGTCCTCGTCACCGATGGGCGCGCCACCGCCGGACCCGACGCGCTCGCCCGCGCGACGCATATCGCGGCGCAGTGGCACCGCACCCTGGCCCAGGCGGTCGTCGTGGACTGCGAGACCGGGCGATTCCGTCTCGGCCTCGCCGCTGAGCTGGCTGCCCTCATGGGCGCCGAGCACGTGCCCCTCGGCGAGGTCGGCGCTGGTGACCTGGTCCAGGCCGTCACCGACACCCGGCGCGGGTGGGACGACCCGCGGAGCACCGCCGGAAGGAGCGCCGCCTGATGGCCCAGGGCAAGCCGCCCGTGGCCGTCGCCGACGGCCTCACCACGAGGGCTCGGCGCAACCGGCCACTGCTCGTCGTCCACGGTGGCGAGGGCAAGGGCAAGTCGACCGCGGCCTTCGGCCTGGCCCTGCGGGGCTGGAACCAGGGTTGGTCGACCGGGGTGTTCCAGTTCGTGAAGTCGGCCAAGTGGCGCATCGGCGAGCAGACCGCCCTCGAGACGCTCGACCGGGTGCACGCCGAGACCGGTCAGGGCGGCCCCATCGAGTGGCACAAGATGGGCGCGGGCTGGTCCTGGTCGCGCAAGGCCGGCAGCGAGGACGACCACGCCGCGGCCGCCCGCGAGGGCTGGGTCGAGATCAAGCGCCGGCTCGCCGAGCAGACCCACCAGCTGTACGTCCTCGACGAGTTCACCTACGTCATGAAGTGGGGCTGGGTCGACGTCGACGAGGTCATCGAGACCCTCGCGAACCGCCCCGGGCACCAGCACGTCGTCATCACCGGCCGTGGCCCGGCCCCCCGGCTCGTCGAGATCGCCGACCTGGTCACCGAGATGACCAAGGTGAAGCATCCCTTCGACGCCGGGCAGAAGGGCCAGAAGGGCATCGAGTGGTGAGACTGCCCCGCTTCGTCGTCGCTGCCGCCGCCTCTGGTCAGGGCAAGACCACCGTCGCCGTCGGCATCATGGCCGCGCTGTCCCGGCGCGGTCTCGAGGTCGCACCCGCCAAGGTCGGTCCCGACTACATCGACCCGGGCTACCACGCGCTGGCGACGGGTCGCCCCGGACGCAACCTCGACCCGTGGCTCCAGGGCGAGGATCAGCTGCTTCCCTTGCTGCTGAACGGCTTTCGCACCCCTCGACTCGCCGACCTCGCGGTGGTCGAGGGCGTGATGGGTCTGTTCGACGGCCGTCTCGGCACCCAGGGCTGGGCCTCGACCGCCCACGTCGCCACGGTCACGTCCTCGCCTGTGGTGCTCGTCGTCGACATCTCCTCCGCGGCCCGCACGGTCGCGGCGACCGTCCACGGCCTGCGTACCTTCGACTCGGCGGTGCGGGTCGCCGGGGTCGTCCTCAACAAGTCGGGGTCGCCCCGGCACGCCGACGAGGTCCGTCGCAGCGTCGAGGCGACCGGCGTACCCGTTCTCGGCGTGCTGCCCCGCGACGCCGGCGTCAGCGCGCCCTCGCGCCACCTGGGCCTGGTGCCGGCCGCCGAACGCCCCGACGCCGAGTCCGCCCTGGACCGCCTCGCCGAGCAGACCGCGCGCTTCGTGGACCTCGACGCCCTGCTCGAGATCGCCAGCACCGCACCCGATGTGCAGGCCACGCCCTGGAGCCCGCCCACCCGGGTGGACCGGCCGCCGCGAGTCGTCGCCGTGGCCGGTGGTCGCGCGTTCACCTTCCGGTATGCCGAGACCGACGAGCTGTTGCGCGCGCTCGGCTGCGAGCCTGTGGTGTTCGACCCGGCCGTCGACACCAGCCTGCCGACCGGCACGTCGGGGATCTACCTCGGCGGCGGCTTCCCCGAGGTGTATGCCGCGTCGCTGGCCACCAACCGCGCCCTCCTGGCCGAGGTGCGTGAGGCCGTTGCGGCCGGTGTGCCGACGGTGGCCGAGTGCGCGGGACTGCTGTACCTGAGCCAGGCCGTCGACGGACACGCCCTCGTTGGCGCGGTTCCCGCCCAGGCGGCGATGCATCCCCGTCTGACCTTGCGCTACCGCACGGCGACCACCAACCACGACAGCCTGCTCGGACCAGCGGGCACGACGGTGCGCGGCCACGAGTTCCACCGGACCCGGCTCGACCCGGGCCACGGGCCGACACCCGCGTGGCTCCTCGACGGCGACCCCGAGGGTTTCTCGCTTGCCCCCACCGGCCGCCCGAGCGTGCATGCGAGCTACCTGCACACCCACTGGGCCGGTCATCCCGAGCTCGCTGCGCACTTCGCCGCCGCGGTCCACGCGTCCGGTGCAGCGACGAGCGGCCCCGCCGTCCCGGCCACCGTACCGGCCGTTCACGACCCGGCTTGTTCACGACCCAGCCGTTCACGACCCAGCCGCACACGACCCAGCCGGTCACGACCCGGCCGTCAACGACCCGCTCGACCACCACGGCGACGTCGAGCTCGACGGCACCCTCGTCGACTTCGCCGTCAACGTCCGGGTCAGCGAACCGCCGCCCTGGCTGGCGACCGAGCTGCGCGCCGCGGTCGACACGCTCGCGGCATACCCTCGACCCGACGCGGCGCGGGCCGCTCTTGCGCGCCGCCACGGGGTCGCCGACGCCATGGTGCTGCCGACCAACGGAGCGGCCGAGGCGTTCGGACTGCTGGCGGCCGCCCTGGCCCCTAGGCACCCAGTGGTGGTGCACCCCCAGTTCACCGAGCCCGAGGCCGCACTGCGTCGTGCCGGTCGCGTGGTCCACCGCCACGTCCTCGACCCGGCAACGGGATTCGCACTCGGCGCCTCCACACTCGACGTCGAGTGCGACCTCGTCGTGGTCGGCAACCCCACCAACCCGACCGGTGTCCTGCACGCCCGCGCGACCCTCGACGGCCTGCGAGCGCCGGGGCGGGTGGTCGTCGTCGACGAGGCGTTCATGGACGCGGTCCCCGGCGAGCCGGAGTCGCTCATCAGCACCGAGATGACCGACCTGCTGGTGCTCAGGTCGCTCACGAAGACCTGGGCCCTCGCCGGGCTGCGCGCGGGCTACGTCGTCGGAGACCCCGCGCTGGTGGCCCGGCTGGCTGCCGTCCAGCCGCACTGGTCCGTCAACTCCCTCGCCGCCGTCGCCATGGAGCGGGCCTCGACCGCCGCGGCCGTCGCCGAGGCCACCGCCGCGGCCGGGGAGCTCGCCGGCTGGCGCGACCACCTCGTCCGCGGGCTGCACCGGCTCGGGCTTCACGTCCAGCGTTCGTCGGCCCCGTTCGTGCTCGCCGAGGTCGGCACCGGCGTGCGAGAAGCGTTGCGCGCCAACGGGTATGCCGTGAGGCGTGGCGACACGTTCCCCGGCCTCGGGCCGCAGTGGGTGCGCATCGCGGTCCGCGACCCGCACACGACCGACGGACTGCTGCGCGAGCTGGCGGGCGTCCTCACCCGGGCCGAGGAGCTGACCGCATGAGGATCACCGTGCCGGGCACTGCGCCCACCGTGCTCGTGCGCGAGCCTGGGCCCCGCATCGCCGAGACGGTCCACGGACTGATCGACCAGGGTGCGGTGGTCACCGTCCTGACCGCTGACGCGAGTCCGACGCTCCTCGACCTCGCCGCGCGGCGGCTGGTGGTGATCGACGGCGACGCCGACCCTGCGGCATACGACCTCGTCCTGCGAGACCCGTTGTCCGCCAACGACGCACGCACGACGACCTCTCCCGGTGGCAGCGTCGTGCTCGTCGGCGGGGGGCCGGGCGACCTCGGACTGCTCACCGTCGCAGGTCTGGACGCCCTGCGCGGCGCGGACGTCGTCGTGACCGACCGGCTCGTGCCGTTGGGCGCGCTCGACGAGGCGCCCGAACACGCCGAGGTCGTGCACGTCGGCAAGATCCCGCGTGGCGCCTTCACCTCTCAGGAGGCCATCAACCACCTGATCATCACCCACGCCCGCGCGGGCAAGCGTGTCGTGCGGTTCAAGGGCGGCGACAGCTTCGTCTTCGGCCGCGGCGGCGAGGAGTGGGCCGCCTGTGTCGAGGCCGGTGTGCCCGTGCAGGTCATCCCCGGCGTCAGCTCGGCGGTGGCCGTGCCCGCGCTGGCCGGCATCCCGGTCACGCACCGCTCCCTGACGCAGGGGTTCGTCGTGGTGACCGGCCACGTCGCGCCGGGCGACCCGCGCGGCACCGTCGACTGGGAGTGGCTGGGCCGATCTGGCCTGACCTTGGTCGTCCTCATGGGCGTCGCCGCCCTCCCCCAGATCGCCGCGGCCCTCGTACACGGCGGCATGGACCCGAAGACCCCCGCCGCCTGCATCGAGGACGGCGGCATGCCCAGCATGCGCAGCGTCACCGCGACCGTGACCACCATTGCCGACGCCGCCGACCAGGCCGGCATCCACCCACCAGCCGTCACCGTCATCGGGGACGTCGTCACCGCACTCAAGGAGAGCCCATGACCGAGCCCACGACCCTGCAGCCACCGAGCGCCGAGGTCCGGGCGCAAGCGCTCGCCCGATTCGACGCCCTCGCGAAGCCGCTCGGCTCCCTCGGCCGACTCGAGGAGCTCGGCGCCTGGGTCGCCGCCTGCCAGGGCACCTGCCCGCCTCGCAGGCTCGAGCGGGTGACCGCGATCGTACCGGCCGGCGACCACGGCGTCGTCGCCTCGGGCGTCGCTGCCTATCCCAAGGAGATCACCGCGGCGATGGTCCGGACGCTGGTCGCCGGTGTCGCCGGGATGAGCGTCCTCGCGGCCCAGCACGGTGTGCCCGTCAGGGTCCTCGACATCGCCGTCGACGACGACCTCGAGGGCGTCCCTGCGGAGGTCACCGCGCACAAGATCCGACGCTCCTCCCAGCCCATCGACAGCCAGGACGCCATCACGGTCGAGGAGCTCGACGAGGCGCTGACGGCCGGGGCCGCCGTCGTCGCCGAGGAGGTGGCCGCAGGCACGCAGCTGCTGGTCATGGGCGACCTCGGCATCGGCAACACCTCCCCGGCCGCGGCCCTGATCGCCAGCACCCTCGGCCTCCAGGCCGACCAGGTCACCGGCCGTGGTGCCGGGCTCGACGACGAGGGCCTGGCCCGCAAGACCGCCGTGATCCAGCAGGCCCTCGACCGCACCGCGCACCTGAGCGACCCGCGGGCACGCTTGGCCGCGCTGGGCTCGGCGGACCTCGCGTTCGCAGTCGGCGTCATGGTCGCCGCGGCCCGCGCTGGTGTCCCGGTGCTGCTCGACGGCGTGATCTCCGTGGCCGAGGCCCTGGTCGCCGAGTCCCTCGAGCCGGGTGCGCGTGAGTGGTTCGCGGCAGGCCACCGCTCCCCCGAGCCGGCCCAGGCCGTGGCCCTGGAGTCCCTCGGCCTCGTCCCGGTCATCGACCTCGGCATGCGTCTCGGTGAGGGCTCCGGAGCCATGACCGCCCTGCCGATCCTGCGCTCGGCCGTCATCGCGCTGCACGACATGGCATTGCTGGCGGACCTGATGGCGCCAGAGTCGGTCTCCGAACCCGCGCCGGCACCGTGACCGTCGCATGAGGGCCGCATTCGCCGGGCTCCGGCTGGCCGTGGGCACCCTGACCATGGTCCCGGTCGGCACCATCGAGCCGCCGACGCGTCGCTCGGCGGCCTGGGCCATGAGCCTCGCGCCGCTCGCCGTCCTCCCGCTGGCCGCGGTCGCCGGAGCCGTCGGCTGGCTGGGGGACCAAGCCCGGCTGCCCGGCCTCGTGGTCGCCACCTTGGTCCTGATGTCCCTGGCCTTGGGATCGCGAGCCATGCACCTCGACGGACTGGCCGACACGGTCGACGGGATCGGCGCCGGCTGGAGCCGAGAGCGCGCCCTCGAGGTCATGAAGAGCGGGGACGTCGGCCCGATGGGGGTGGCTGCCGTCGCCCTCACCCTGGTCGTCCAGGCCGGGGGCGCCGCGGCGGTCCTCGGTCGGCCCTGGGGCTGGCTGCTCGTGGCCGTGGCCGTCGCCGTGTCCCGGGCCGCCTGCGCCCTGACCTGTGTGCGCAGCATCCCGGCCGCGCGCCCCGACGGCCTGGGCGCCGCCGTGGCCGGCACGGTGCCCGTGCCCGCTCTGGCGGTCATCCTCGTGGTGAGCGCGGCGGCGCTGGGCCTGGTCAGCCAAGCCGCCCAGGCCGGGTCCGGACTCGGCGCGGTCGCAGTTCTCACCATGACCATCGTCGTGGGACTGCTGGTGCGCATCGCCACCCGCGTGTTCGGGGGGTGAGCGGTGACGTGATGGGGGCTGCAATCGAGCTCTCGCTCGCCGCGGTGCTCGTCACCCTGTCGTCCGGGCTGGCCCGATGAAGACCCTCGTCACCGGTGGCGTCCGCTCGGGCAAGTCCACCGCCGCCGAGCGTCTGCTCGCCGACGCTGGTCAGGTCACCTATATCGCCACCGGGCCCCGCAGCGACGATCCCGACTGGGCCGAACGCATTGCCGCACACCGCAGCCGGCGCCCGTCCCACTGGAGCACCGTGGAGACATCCGACCTCCCGGGAGCCCTCGCGCGCCTCGAAGGCCCGGGGCTGGTCGACTGCCTCGGCACCTGGCTGACCGCAACCCTCGACGACCTCGAGGTCTGGGAGGCGCCGCAACCACACTGGGAGCCCACGCTCGCGCAGCGGCTGCAGGACGTGGTGGAGGCCTGGGCCGAGTGCCCGCACGAGCTCGTCGCCGTCACCAACGAGGTCGGGTGGGGCGTCGTCCCTGAGCACCGCTCGGGTCGGATCTTCGCGGACTGGCTCGGTCGACTCAACCAACAGGTCGCGGCATCCTCAGACCGTGTCCTGCTCGTCGTGGCCGGGCAGGTGCTCGCGGTGAAGCAGCCGTGAGGCGCCGCACACCAGATCCGGTCGCGCTCGGGCTGCTCCTCGGGTATGCCGCGGACCAGCTCCTCGGGGACCCCGGCCGACACCACCCTGTGGCTGGGTTCGGGACGCTCGCGACGCGGCTCGAAGGCCGCACCTGGGCGCCCCGCCGCAGCGCCGGGGTGGCCCACGAGGCCGTTCTGGTCGGGTCCACCGTCGCGGTCGCCCTCGGTCTGGGCCGCCTCCCCCGGCCCGTCCAGCCCGTCCTCGTCGCGGCAGCCACGTGGGCGGTCCTCGGCGGCCGCAGCCTCGACCGCGAGGCGCGGGCCGTCGGCACGCTGCTGGCCGACGGCGACCTCGAGGGGGCCCGCCAGCGCGTCCGCAACCTCGTCGGACGCGACCCCTGGTCCCTCGATGCCGACGGCGTCGCGCGCGCCACGGTCGAGTCGGTCGCCGAGAACTGTGCCGACGCGGTCGTGGCGCCGCTCCTGTGGGGCGCGGTGGCCGGGCTACCCGGACTGCTCGGCTACCGCGCGGTCAACACTCTCGACGCCATGGTCGGTCACCGCACGGCGCGGTACCACGAGTTCGGTTGGGCCGCAGCGCGACTCGATGACGCAGCCAACTGGTTGCCCGCCCGCGCAACGGTGGGAATCACCGCGCTCGTGGCGGCGGCCCGGGAACGGTCGTGGACGGCTGCCGACCGCGTCGTGGCCACCGTGCGCCGCGACGCGGGCCAGCACCCGAGCCCCAACGCGGGCCCCGTCGAGGCCGCCTGGGCGGCTGCGCTCGGGGTGCGGCTCGGTGGGAGCAACGTCTATGACGGCAGCGCCGAGGACCGCGGCATCCTCGGCAGCGGGCCCCACGTCACGGCCCGCGACATCGTCCCGGCCTCGGCCCTGCTCCGTCAGGTCGGACTCGCCTCCGCCCTCACAGCGGTCGGGCTCAGGCTGGCGCTGCGGGACCGACGTCGACGCCAGCGTCACTGAGGGCCGACAGCACCGCTGCCACGGAGTCCACCTCCGCCACCCCCGTGACGGGCGCCGGTCGCCCGATGACGACGACCGGCATCCCGAGGGCTCGGGCCGCGTCGAGCTTCGCGGCGGTGTAGGAGCCCCCGGAGTCCTTGGTGAGTAGGACGTCGATGCGGTGCTCGCGCAGCAGCGCCAGCTCGCCCTCCACGGCATACGGACCGCGGTCGAGGACCACCGTCCAGCGCGCAGGGGGCGGCTCGTCGAGGCGCTCGACCACCCGCACGAGGACCTCACGACCGCTCCACGCCGCGTAGTGCCCGAGGGTCTGGCGGCCCGTCGTGAGGAAGGGTCGTTCCCCCAGCGACTCAGCCGCGGTCCGGGCCTCGTCGTGGTCGCCGACCCAGGTCCACGACGCGGCGTCGGGGTGGTCGCCCCACCCGGGGCGAGCCAGGCGCACCAACGGAGTTCGCGTCAGGGCGCAGGCACGGGCGGCGTTGGCCGACATCGTCGCAGCGAAGGGGTGCGTGGCGTCGACGACAGCGGCCACGCCACGCTCGCGGATGAATGCCGCCAACCCCTCCGCGCCACCGAAGCCACCGATCCGCACCTCGCCCACCGGCAGCCGCGGCCGCTGCACGCGCCCGGCGAGCGAGGAGAGGAACGCGGCCTCGCGGGACTGGAGCTCGTGGGCGAGAGCCCTGGCCTCGGCGGTGCCGCCGAGGACGAGGACGGGTCCTGCCGCTGCCCGGTCAGTCACTCCGAGGCGTCGGTCGCGAGGGCCGTGATCGCCTCGTGGACGGCCAGGACGCGCTCGGCCGTCTCCACGTGGAGGTTCTCGATCATGCGGCCGTTGTGCGTGACCACTCCGGCGCCGCCGCCCGCCTCCCAGGCGGCGAGCACGGCGCGAGCGTCATCAACGGCGGCCGCACTCGGCGCGAACGTCGTGTTGCACGCCTCGACCTGGCCCGGGTGAATCAGCGTCTTGCCGTCGAAGCCCAGCTGACGGCCCTGCCGACACTCCGCCTCGAAGCCCTCGGCGTCCTTCACGTCATTGAACACGCCGTCCAGGATCACGGTGCCGGTGGCCCGGGCGGCGAGCAGGCACAGCGACAGACCGGTCAACAACGGCTGTCGGCCCGGGACGTGCTCGGCGTGGAGCTCCTTGGCGAGGTCGTTGGTGCCCATGACGAGCACGGTCAGC
Source organism: Nostocoides sp. HKS02 (assembly GCF_009707485.1). Taxonomy (NCBI): domain Bacteria; kingdom Bacillati; phylum Actinomycetota; class Actinomycetes; order Micrococcales; family Intrasporangiaceae; genus Nostocoides; species Nostocoides sp. HKS02. The sequence continues at coordinate 2,080,728 of NZ_CP046121.1, forward strand.
CGCTCGGACGCGCTCGCGATCTCCTCGCAGTGGAGCATCGCCGCAGGCGTCTCCACCATGGCCCACAGGGCCGTGTGCTCCGGCGCGCCCGCCGACTCCATCGCCGCGACGAGCTGGCGCACCTCTGCGGCGGATCCGACCTTCGGCACCACGATCGCGTCAGGACCGGCGGCACTCACGGCCCGGAGGTCCTCGTCGTGCCACTGAGTGCCGATAGCGTTGATGCGGATCGTCAGCTCGCGCGGCCCGTACTCACCGGATCGGGCTGCGGCGCAAGCCTTTTCGCGGGCACTTGCCTTGGCGTCCGGGGCGACGGCGTCCTCGAGGTCGAGGATCAGCGCGTCCACGGCGAGGGTCTTGGCCTTCTCGAGTGCGCGTTCGTTGGAGCTCGGCAGGTAGAGCACGGAACGGCGCGGCCGGTATGCCGCCTGGCCGGTCATCAGGAGGCCGCACCGTCGACGGGGGCCGCCGGCGCGGCATACAGCTCGGCGAGCGCGGGGTCGCTGGCGGCCAAGCGCTCGGCGAGCTCGACGATGACCAGGCACTGCTTGAGGCTGGCGTCGTCCTCCATCTTGCCGTCGAGCATCACGGCGCCGGTGCCGTCACCCATCGCCTCGACGACCCGGCGCGCGTGGGCGACGTCCTCTGCCGACGGGCTGAACACCCGCTTGGCGATCTCGATCTGCACCGGGTGGAGCGACCACGTCCCCACGCACCCGAGGAGGAAGGCGTTGCGGAACTGGTCCTCGCAGGCGACGACGTCCTTGATGTCACCGAACGGGCCGTAGTACGGCAGGATCCCGTGCATCGCGCAGGCATCGACCATCCGCGAGATGGTGTAGTGCCACAGATCCTGTTGGTAGGTCTGGCGATCGGCGTTGATGTCGCCGTCGATCGGGTCCTGGCGCACGAGGTACCCGGGGTGGCCGCCACCGACGCGAGTGGTCTTCATCCGGCGGTCGGCCGCGAGGTCGGCGGGCCCGAGCGACATGCCCTGCATGCGCGGACTCGCACCGGCGATCTCCTCGACGTTCGCGACACCGCGCGCCGTCTCGAGGATGGCGTGGACGAGGATCGGGCGCTGGAGGCCGGCCCGCGCCTCGAGCTGGGCGAGCAGCCGGTCGACGTAGTGGATGTCCTCCGGGCCCTGGACCTTGGGGACCATGACGACGTCGAGCTTGTCGCCGACCTCGCTGACGAGCGTCGTGAGGTCGTCGAGCACCCAGGGGCTGTCGAGGGCGTTGACGCGCGTCCACAGCTGCGTCGTCTCGCCGAAGTCGGTGGCGCGGGCGATCTGCACGAGCCCGGCGCGGGCTGCCTCCTTGCGGTCGGCTTTGACGGCATCCTCGAGGTTGCCGAGCAGGACGTCGACGGTGCCCACCATGGCCGGGATCTTGGCCGCCATCTTCTCGTTGCTGGGGTCGAAGAAGTGGATGACCCGAGACGGTCTGGCGGGGACCTCGCGCAGGGGCGCGGGGGCGCCGACGGCGAGCGGGGCGAAGAAGTCCTTGGGGCTGCGCACGTCGCGAAACTAGCAGCGACACCACGACATCGGTTATGACACAGTTCACGGTGTGACCGATCCCGCGCCCGTGAACGTCACGGCGCTCTTCGCCGAGGCCGCGTCGAAGTCCGGCCTGCTGTGGGTGGACGTCCCCGGCGACCGCGCGTGGCCGTTCTGGCACGCCTGGAGCGGCGAGGTCGTGTATGCCGTGTCCGGACCGGGCGAGCAGACCTTGCCGTGGATCCCGGAGCGCGTCCGCCTGATCGCCCGCAGCAAGGACACCGGCGGCCGACTGTTGACCGTCGAGGCAAGCAGTCGCGAGATCACGCCCACGGACGAGGAGTGGCAGGCGGCGACCGACGCCCTCAAGGCGGAGCGTCTCAACGCGACCGACGACCTCGTCAGCCGGTGGGCGCAGGTCTGCACCGTGCGCGCCTTTCGACCCTTCGGCGCGCCCGTGGAGGCCCCCCGGCTCGTACGCCACCACCTCCGGCGCGGCGCCCGTTCCGCCGAGCGAGGCGACCACCACGGGCTGGCGTCCGTGGCACTGGCGAGGACGACCCCGCCGCAGGCGCGGCAACCGCCTCCCTGACGAGCGCTGACCTGCCGGATAGCCTTGCGGGGTGAGCACTCCGTCGCGCGTCTTCGTCGGCCGCCTGACCAACCTGAGCGTCTTCGACCCGCTCGGTGACCAGGTCGGTCGGGTTCGCGACGTCGTCGTGACGTTTGGCGCCTCACGACGCCGGCCCCGGGTCATCGGACTCGTGGTCGAGGTGCCCGGCCGGCGGCGCGTGTTCGTGCCCATGACCCGCGTGACCTCGGTGGACGGCGGCCAGGTCATCACCACCGGGCTGGTCAACATGCGCCGGTTCGAGCAGCGCACCAACGAGGAGCTCGTCATGGCCGAGCTGCTCGAGCGCACCGTGACCGTGGGCGACCCGGAGGGCGACTACGACGCCGTCGTCGAGGACATCGCCATCGAGCGGGAGCGCAACCGCGACTGGGCCGTCTCGAAGGTGTTCGTCCGCCAGGGCACGGGGCGCAGTTCGCTCGGGCCGTTCCGACGCCGTCGCGGCGCCACCCTGCTCGTGCCCGTCGAGGACGTGACCGGCCTGCACCAGTCCGGTTCCGGCCAGTCCGCGGCGAGGCTGCTCGAGACCTACGACGACCTGAAGTCGGCCGACCTCGCCGACGTCATCCACGACCTGTCCCCCAAGCGGCGCGCCGAGGTCGCCGAGGCGATGGCCGACGAACGGCTGGCCGACGTCCTCGAGGAGCTGCCCGAGGACGACCAGGTCGAGATCCTCGAGACCCTGCCCGTGGGGCGCGCGGCCGACGTCCTCGAGGCGATGGAGCCCGACGACGCCACGGACCTGCTGCACAACCTCACGGAGGAGAAGCAGGAGGAGCTGCTCCAGCTCATGGAGCCCGACGAGGCAGCCGACCTGCGCCGCCTGCTGACCTACGACGAGGAGTCCGCCGGCGGCATGATGACCACCGAGCCGGTGATCCTCGGCCCCGAGGCCTCGATCGCCGAGGCCCTGGCCGTCGTCCGCCGCGCCGAGATCTCGCCGGCCCTCGCGTCGACGGTCTACGTCTGCCGTGCGCCCCACGAGACGCCCACGGGCAAGTACCTCGGCATCGTGCACATCCAGCGGTTGCTGCGCGAGCCGCCCCACGGCGCCATCGGCAGCATCCTCGACAAGGAGATCGAGCCGCTCGGTCCGCAGGCCCCCCTGGGCCAGGTCACCCGCATCCTGGCGACCTACAACCTGGTCGGCGTGCCCGTGGTCGACGACGACGGCCGCCTGATCGGCGCGGTCACGGTCGACGACGTGCTCGACCACATCCTTCCCGACGACTGGCGCGAGGAGCGACGCGAGGTGACCCATGGCTGAGCGCACGACCACCCGCAGCAGCGTCGGCCGGCTCGACCAGCCCCGCGAGACCAAGCGAGCCCTCCTGCCCCGCCCGACCGTCTCGCAGGAGACCTTCGGGGTCTGGAGCGAGCAGTTCGCCCGCTTCATGGGCACCGCGAACTTCCTTATCGCGATGACCGTGTTCGTCCTCGCGTGGATCGGGTGGAACGTCTTCGGGCCGAAGGAGTACCGCTTCGACCCCTACGCCTTCATCTTCCTCACCCTGATGCTCAGCCTCCAGGCGTCGTATGCCGCGCCACTGATCCTGCTCGCGCAGAACCGCCAGGCCGACCGCGACCGCGTCGGGCTGGAGCAGGACCGAGCGCGCGACGAGCGCAACCTCGCCGACACCGAGTTCCTCACCCGCGAGGTGGCCGCCCTGCGGCACGCGATGCGCGATGCGGCGACCCGCGACTTCGTCCGTTCTGAGCTGCGCAGCCTGCTCGAGGAGTTCGAGGAGCGGGGCCTGACCGTCCACCGACGTGACGCGACCGACACCGGACTCGACCCGGGCGGTTCCTCGAGGGACGAGCCCGCGACCTAGCATGGGGGTATGTCCGCCCCCGCAGCAGCACCGGTGACCGACGAGGCCCTCCACCAGGCGCTCGCGACCGTCATCGACCCAGAGATCCGCAAGCCCGTCACCGAGCTCGGCATGGTCGAGAGCGTCTCGGTCGACGACGCCGGTCTGGTCGCCGTGACGATCCTGCTCACCGTCTCGGGCTGCCCGATGAAGGACACCCTCACCAAGGACACCACCGCGGCGCTGGCCAAGGTGCCGGGGGTCAACGGCGTGACCGTGACGCTCGGCGTCATGAGCGACGAACAGCGTGCCGGCCTGCGCCAGCAGCTGCGCGGGGGCACCGCCGAGCGCGAGATCCCGTTCGCGCGGCCCGGCTCGCTCACGAGGGTGTATGCCGTGGCGTCCGGCAAGGGCGGCGTCGGCAAGTCCTCGATCACCGTCAACCTGGCTGCGGCCCTCGCCGAGAGCGGCCTGCGCGTCGGTGTCGTCGATGCCGATGTCTACGGCTTCTCGGTGCCCCGCATGCTGGGCGTCGAGCACCGGCCGACCCAGGTCGACGACATGATCCTGCCGCCGGTGAGCCACGACGTGAAGGTCATCTCGATCGGGATGTTCGTGCCCGGCAACCAGCCCGTCGTGTGGCGCGGTCCGATGCTCCACCGTGCTCTTCAGCAGTTCCTCGGTGACGTCTTCTGGGGCGACCTCGACATCCTCCTGCTCGACCTGCCGCCGGGCACCGGCGACATCGCGATCTCGGTGGCGCAGCTCATCCCGACCGCCGAGATCCTCGTCGTCACCACTCCCCAGCAGGCTGCCGCCGAGGTGGCCGAGCGCGCGGGATCCATCGCCCTGCAGACCCACCAGCGCATCGTCGGCGTCATCGAGAACATGTCCTGGCTTGAGCTGCCCGACGGCTCGCGCCAGGAGATCTTCGGGTCAGGTGGCGGCAAGGCCGTGGCCGAGTCGCTGACCCGCGCGGTGGGCGCCGAGGTGCCGCTGCTCGGCCAGATCCCGCTCGACACCAACTTGCGCGAGGGCGCCGACCAGGGCACGCCAGTCGTCCTGCGCAACCCACAGTCCCCCGCCGCGGTGTCCCTGCGGGCCATCGCCCGCGGCCTCGGCACGCGCTCGCGCGGCCTGGCAGGGCGCTCGCTCGGGCTGTCGCCGGCTTCTCGCTGACGGGTCAGGTCGCGTCGACGTCGAACGGCGTCGGCTTCAGCGGGTCTCGGGTCGGCAGCGTGGTCGAGTACGTCGGCACCGCGGCAGCCGCTGCCGCAGCGGTCTCGGTGGGTGACGGGTCGAGCAGCGCCTCTCGGACGATGCGGCGTGGGTCGTACTGGCGTGGGTCGTACTGGCGCCAGTTGATGTCATCGAACTCCGGACCCATCTGCTCGCGGAGCTGGCCCTTCGCACCCTCGGCCATCGCCCTGGCCTGACGAACCAGGCGGCCGAGCTTCGCGGCATACTCCGGGAGCCGTTCCGGGCCCAGGATCACCACCCCGAGCACGAGGAGGATGATCGCTTCCCAGCCGTTGATGTCAGCCATGCGCGGTCTCCTCGATCAGCTGCCGGAGGTGCCGGACAGGACCAGGGTGACAGAGATCGTCTGGCTGCCCCGACGGACCTTCATGCTCACGTGGTCGCCGACGTTCTTCGCCCGGATCGCCACGACGAGGTCGTCGGGCGCGTTGACCCGCCGACCGTCGAACTCGACGATGACATCGCCGGCCTTGATCCCGGCCTTGCCTGCGGGGCCGTTGGGGTCGACGGGGTCACCGCTCGAGGCGGTCTTCTGCTGGAGGATGCGGACGCCCGCGCCGGAGTACTGGCGGTCGAGGACGACGCCGATCACCGGGTGCTGGGCCTTGCCCGTCTTGATCAGCTGCTCGGCCGTCTTCACGGCCTGGTCGCTCGGGATCGAGAACCCGACCCCGATGTTGCCGGACTGCGTGTCGGTGGTGCCCGGCACGCGAGCGATCGCGGAGTTCACCCCGATGACGTGACCCTGCATGTCGAGCAGCGGCCCGCCGCTGTTGCCGGGGTTGATCGCAGCGTCGGTCTGGATCGCGTTGATGAACGACTGCGTGTTGCCGTCGCCTCCCGGGCTGACCGGGCGGTTGAGGGCACTGACGATGCCGCTCGTGACGGTGGACTCGAGTCCCAGCGGGGCCCCGACCGCGATCACCGGGTCACCCACGACGACGTCCTTGGAGATGCCCATGGTCAGGGGCGGCAGGTCGGTGCGCGCGATCTTGATGACGGCCAGGTCGTAGGACCCGTCGTGGCCGGTGACCGTCGCGTCGACCTGGGAGCCGTCGCTCAGCTCGACGGTGATGGACCCGCCTGCTGCGGCGCCGGCGACCACGTGGTTGTTGGTGAGGATGTGGCCGGCGTGGTCGATCACGAACCCGGAGCCCGTCCCGGCACCGTCGGCGCCCTTGACCTTGATGGTGACCACGCTCGGCAGGGCGGCCGCCGCGATCGAGGCGATGCTCCCCGACGGACGGGCGGTGGCGCCCGCGCCAGCCCTCGGGATGGTGGTCTGGCCGCGGTCGAGGCTGCTGAAGTCGACCCGGTTCGTCGCGCCGAGCCACCCCCCGAACAACCCACCGAGGATCGCGGCGACGAGCGAGGCCACTGCCGCGACGGCGACTAGGGCGCCCCAGCCCGGGCCGGTGCGCCGGTCGGCGGTGGTCGGGGCGGGCTGGCTGGCTGCCCACGCGGCGTCCTGGGCGCCGTACCCGGCCTGCCCGGCATACGCGCCGGACCCGGCCTGCCCGGCGGCTTGGGGCGAGCCTGCGTACGCGGGGTCGGCGACACCCGATGCCGGCGGCGCGTCGGCCGCCGACGGCACCGGCCAACCGGTCGCCTCGGCGGGACCGGGGGCCGTGGCCGGCCACCCCGTGGGCTCGTCGGCCCACCAGGAGGACGTGGGCGGCGCGGGTGGGACCGGCGAACCGGAAAGCTCACGCGTGTGCTCGACGTCAACCGGACCGGTCGAGTCAGGCTGCTGATCGGGCTGCTGATCGGGCGGCTGCCAGGGGTCGGCCGGATCGCGCTCGTCGCTCATGGGGTTGATTGTGCCGAACGCACCCCGGTGATGCTCACCGCGGGTCGCGGAGTCTGCCCGGAGAAGGCGCCGCGGGCGGCGCCGAGGTTCGCGATGGTGAAGGCCGCGGGCGCAAAACCCGGCGTCGACGTGCGGGTGCGCTGCACCAGCCCGGGAGTCACAGCGGGGCTCGGTGTGATCGCCCCGGTGCCCGTCACGGCCAAGCCCACGGCCGCTGCCGCGGTCGCGCCGGCGGCGAGCCCGGCGAACACCGTGGCGCGGCGCGCCGAACGGTGCATGGCGGGCATGCCGCGGTCGACGACAGGAACCGGTGCCACCGGGATCGGGGCAATCGGGTGGACGACCGCCGAGGTGGGCGCGGAGTCTGCGGCGAGGGCGAGGAGCAGGCCGCGGAGGTCGCCCGAGACGGCGGGCGCAGCGGGGCTGCGCAGGGACTGGAGCACCCGGCGCTCCTGGGCCACCGCCGCGCGACAGCACGCACAGGCGAGGACGTGCCGGTCCCAGTGGAGCAGCGTCACCGGGTCCATGGCGCGGTCGGCATACGCGGTGAGCTGGGAGCCCAGGCAGCGCCCAGCGGCCCGGGGGTGGCTCATGCCCGGCATACCTGACCAGATCTGGCGGCCCACGAGGCGGGTCATCGCGATCCGGGCACCGCCCGGCCGATCACCGGCAGGCGGCGCTTGGGAGCCGGCGCGGGCTCGAAGTCCGTCGCGGCGCGCCCGAGGGCGGGGTCGCGGTGGGCGAGGGCCTCGCGCAGCTGGGCGCGGCCACGGTGGATGCGGGAGCGCACGGTGCCGAGCTTCACGCCCAGGGTCGCCGCGATCTCCTCGTAGGACAGGCCCTCGATGTCACACAGCACCACGGCGGCGCGAAAGTCGGGCGAGAGCGCATCGAGCGCGCGCTGGACGTCGTCGTCGAAGTGGGTCGCGTCGAACGTCGCCTCGGGCCCGGCCTCACGGGTGGGCAGCCGGGCCGCCGACTCGTCGGAGAGCGCATCGAAGCGGATCCGCTGCTTGCGGCGCATCTTGTCGAGGAAGACGTTGGTGGTGATGCGGTGCAGCCAGCCCTCGAAGGTGCCGGGCTGGTAGGAGTGCAACGAGCGGAAGACCCGGATGAACACGTCGTGGGTGAGGTCCTCGGCGTCGTGCTGGTTGCCGGTGAGGCGGTACGCCAGGCGGTAGACGCGGGCAGAGTGCTGCTCGACGATCTCCTCCCAGGTGGGGGGTACCCAGGCCTGCTGGACAGCCGGCTGGACCTCCCCCTGCGGCGCGCCGATCGTGTCGGTCGCGGTCACGTCCCTCACCTCCGTCTGCGCCGGGTGCGGCGCGGTGCATGCATCCGTCAAGACGACCGGACGCCATTCATGGTTCCCGAACAACCTGAGGGTTTCCTGTATGCCGAGTCCGGCCAAGCGTCGCACGTCACCGCAGTAGGGTTTGCCGCATGAGTGCACAGAAGCCCGCCAGCTGGGCGTACGCCGAGGAGTTCGTCACCGAGAACGAGGTGATCGAGCAGGCTCGTCGGCGCGGCGAGGAGCTCGGGGCGATCCCGGTGGGCAACGGTGCCGGCGTGCTGCTTCGGCTGCTCGCTGCCGCGGTGAAGGCCAAGTCCGTCGTCGAGGTCGGCACGGGCGCAGGCACCTCGGGACTGTGGATGCTCCAGGGCATGCCGGAGGACGGCATCCTCACGACGATCGACGTCGAGCCCGAGCACCAGGGCTCGGCCCGCAAGGCGTATGCCGAGGCGGGCATCGCCCACCAGCGCACCCGCGTCATCACAGGGCGGGCGCTCGACGTGCTGCCCCGGATGACCGACGGCGCCTACGACATGGTGCTCATCGACGGCGACAAGCGGGAGTACCCCGACTACGTCGACCACGCGATCCGCCTGCTGCGCTCCGGCGGGGTGCTCGTCCTCGACAACATGCTCTGGCACGACAAGGTCGCCGACCCCGCCGCGCGCGACGCCGAGACGGTCGTGCTGCGCGACCTGGGCAAGCGGCTGCGCGACGACGACCGCTTGGTGCCGGCACTGCTGCCCGTGGGCGACGGGGTCTTCGCGGCCGTCAAGCGCTGAGGCGCCCCAACCCTGACCCTCAGGCGGTGCCGGGGCCGGGGCCGCGCCGGAACCCGGCCGGACCCTCGGCGATCGCCACGATCTCGAAGGGCTCGATCGAGATCGGTGGCGAGCCAATGATCGCGCTGCCCGGGGCGTCTGCCGCGGTGGCGCTGAACTCGGCTGCGAAGTCGTCGCGGTAGACGGCCTGGTCGAAGACGTAGGTGCCCTCGAACCAGCGGCCCTCGACCATGCGCCACGTCTTGAAGGCCAGTCCGTCGAGGAACATGAACCTGGCCATCGACGTGCCGATGACGTACTCCCGGAGCTTGCCGGCGACATCCTCAGGAGCGTGCTCGAGCGACCAGCGCACCGAGAGCCCGTATCCGGCGTTCATGCCATCGTCTCCAACCAGGTCAGGAGCAGTCGCGCGCCGAAGCCCGTGCCGCCCTTGGTGAGGAGCCCACGGTCCACGTCGGAGCGACCGACCCCGGCGATGTCGAGGTGCGCCCACCGACGTGAGCCCGCGAACTCGCGGAGGAACAATGCTGCCGAGATCGAGCCGCCGCCGCTCGCGCTGCCCGCGATGTGGTTGATGTCGGCAACCTCGCTGTCGAGGCTGGGGCGGTAGTCCTCGACCAGCGGGAACGGCCAGAGCAGCTCGCCGGTGGCCTCCCCAGCACGCACCAGTGCCTCGCAGAGTGCGTCGTCGGTCGCGAAGACGGGCGCCATCGACCGGCCGAGCGCCACCCGCGCCGCGCCCGTGAGGGTGGCGATGTCGACCAGGACGTCCGGCTCGAGGGTGAGGTCGGCATACGCCAGCGCATCGGCCATCACGAGGCGACCCTCGGCGTCGGTGTTGCCGATCTCGACCGTCGTGCCGCCGTACTGGGTCACCACGTCCGAGGGTCGGTACGACCCGCCGCCGAGGGCGTTCTCCGCGAGCGCGAGCAGGCCCGTGACCCGGACCTCGACGCCGAGCTCGGCGCAGGCCGCGAGCACGGCAAGGACCACGGCGGCACCGCTCATGTCGGTCTTCATGGCGAGCATGCCCTCGCTGGGCTTGAGGTCGAGACCGCCGGTGTCGAACGTGATCCCCTTGCCGACCAGCACGACCCGCGGCGTGGCAGCGTCGGTGCCCGGTGGCGCGTAGTCGACCTGGACGAGTCGAGGGGGGCTCACCGAGCCGGCGCCGACGGCGAGCAAGCCGCCGAACCCCTCGGCCCGCAGCTCGCGCTCGGTCCACACCCTGATGTCCAGACCCGTGCGGCGGGCCACCGTGCGCGCCTGGGTGGCGACCCAGGCCGGGTTCTTGATGTTCGAGGGGGTGACGGCGAGGTTGCGGGCGAGCATCGTCGCCCGCGCACGGACGACGGCGGCGCGGACCGCGACGTCGTCGAAGCTCCCGCACAGGACCACGGACTGCACCGGGCCGTCCGGTGCCGGGGCGTCGGCGCCGAGCCAGCGTGGCGAGGAGTAGCCGCCCAGCGCCAGACCCTCGGCGAAGGCCGCCTGGCCGGCGGAGCCACCCGCGAGGTCGGCGGCGGCGTCGTCGTCGGCGGCGGCGGCGGCGGCGGCGGCGATGGTCGTCACCAGCTGGGCGTGACCGCGGCCGACCCGGCCGACTGCGGCGCCGGCCTCACGCAGCTCGGCGGGCGTCCCGGTCCCCACCCCGACCAGGAGCACCACCCGGGCGGCGCGGTCGGCGGGCACCACCGGGATCCGGGTCAGCGAACCGGCCTTGCCAGCGGGCTCGTAGGCGGCAGCCACCTCGGCCAGATCGAGCCCGAGCAGGGCCAGCGCATCGGCCGTCGCGCCGGTGCCAGCAAACCCGTCCGCGGCGACCGGGAGGGCGAGCAGGAGGTCGGCGGGGTCGAGGTCGGCGAGCACGTCGGCCAGCGGGCCGGGGCGTACCGCCCAGTCGCTGGACGTCGGCGTGAGGAGATCGGGTGCAGGCACGGACCCGACCCTACCGACCCGGCTGGGCACCCGGCATACGCCCGTCCATGCGACCAGACCCCCACCGGCAAGGGCCGGAGGGGGTCTGGTCAGCGTGCTTCAGCGGGCTACTTGAGGCCTTCGCAGTTGTTGATGGCCTCGCCCAGGGCGCGAACCTCGTCAGGCGTCATCTCGACCACCAGCCGGCCGCCGCCTTCGAGGGGCATGCGCAGGACGATGCCGCGACCTTCCTTGGTCACCTCGAGCGGACCGTCGCCGGTCCTCGGCTTCATCGCCGCCATGGGTGTGTCCCTTCCGTCAGGCGTGGTCTTCCGTCGGCACGCGCGTCCACGCCAGTGTGTGTGCTGCCGAGCGTGCCAGATTTGGTCCATTATCCCGTGAACACGCCTCCATGCGAAATCCACCCTCCCCCGCCGCGACTGCCGGATCGGCAAGACTGCTCCTGTGCACGCCCGCTCTGCCCTCTTCGACCTCTACGGCGACCATCTGCTCGATCGCGGCGGCTGGGCGCCGATCTCGGCATCGGTCGGGCTGTTGGGTTCGCTGGGGATCTCGGCACCTGCCGTGCGGACCGCGGTCTCGCGGATGGTGCAGGAGGGGTGGCTGGAGCCGGCCGAACGCGAGCTGCGCGGGTATGCCGTGTCGGCCCGTGCCCGGCAGCGGCTCAGTGAGGCGCATGCCCGGATCTACCGCACCGAGCCCGCGCCCTGGGACGGTCGCTGGCACGTGGTCGTCGTGGAGCGCACCCCTGACCGGAACCTGCGCGCCCGCTGCGCCCAAGCCCTCGCCTACCTCGGCTACGGCCAGCTCGCGGCCGACACCTGGCTCGCCCCGCGCCCCAGCCGCGAGCTCGAGGCCGCGCTGAGCGCTGCGGGCGTCACGTGGCAGGGGTTCACGAGCACCGTGGACGGCGACCCGCAGCAGGTCGTGGCGCGGGTGTGGGACCTGCGCACCCTGGCTGACGCCTACCGCGAGTTCAGCGCGGCCACCGGGCGGATGCCGTCGGTCTCCGCGCCGGAGGAGGCATTCGTGGCGCGGACCGAGCTGGTGCACGAGTGGCGGCTTGTTCCTGTTCCGCGATCCGGGGCTGCCCGACGAGGTCCTGCCCGACTCGTGGCCCGGCCGGGAGGCTGCCGCGCGGTTCGACAGCCGCGCCCGTGAGCTGCTGCCGCCCGCGCGTGAGTGGGTCGACGCCTGGCTGAACGGCGCCGCGCGCGGCGGACCGGCCATGATGGTGCGATGACCGAGCCACAGACCGAGCCACAGACCGAGCCACAGCCAGCCGACGCCCAGCAGTCCTCCGCCACGTCCGCGGCTGCGCCCTCCCCTGTGGTGGTCGAGCGTGACGGCGCGGTCGCGACGGTCCGCCTGGGCCGGCCCGAGGCGATGAACTCACTCGACATCGCGACCAAGGTGGCCCTGCTCGCCGCACTGACCGAGGTCGCGGAGGACGCCTCGGTGCGCTGCGTCGTCCTCACGGGGTCGGGGCGGGCGTTCTGTGTCGGTCAGGACCTGCGTGAGCACGTCGAGCTGCTCCAGCGTGACGACGCGTCCCTCTGGGAGACCGTGCCGGCGCACTACAACCCGATCGTCGAGCTGCTGGCGACGATGAACAAGCCCGTCGTCGCTGCGCTCAACGGCGTGGCCGCCGGGGCCGGGGCGGCCTTCGCGATGGCCGCCGACTTCCGGGTGATCGTCGACACCGCAGGGATCAACCTCGCGTTCGCCGGCATCGCCCTGTCGTGCGACTCCGGGTCCTCGTGGTGGCTGCCGCGGCTGGTGGGGCCGGCCCGCGCCAAGGAGCTGCTCCTGCTCCCCCGGACCCTGCCGGCCGACGAGTGCCTCCAGCTCGGCCTGGTGACCCAGGTCGTCCGTCCCGAGGAGCTCACGGCGACGGTGCAGGAGCTCGCGACCCGGCTCGCGGCGGGGCCGACCCTGGCGTACGGCTCGATCCGGCGGGCGGTGGCGTTCAGCGCGGGCCACGACCTGAGCGCGTCCTTGGCACACGAGGCCGAGCTCATGGCCCTGACCGGGGCCAGTGCCGACCACCACGCCGCGGTCGCGGCGTTTCTCGCCAAGGAGCGCCCCGAGTTCACCGGCCGGTAGCCGACCCCGGCTCGGCGGCCCGTCGGTCACGGAGGGGTCGCGGCCCAGGGGACGTAGGTCAGCAGCGTGCAGGTGAACCACATCATCCCGCCGAGCAGCAGCAGCGCGACGACGCCGACCCGGCGACGCCAGTGCGCCACCACGCTCGCGCCCGACGACGTCCGCATGGCCACCGAGGCCACCAGTGCCGCGATCGGGAAGTCGAGCAGCAGGAACCGCCACATGCTCGTGATCGGACGGACCACTGCGAGCAGGTACAGCGGGTACGCCAGGGCCCACACGCGCAGCTCGAGGGCCAGCCACCGCCCGTGCCGCCCGAGGATCAGCGCGATGTAGGTCGCGACGAGCGCGACGAGGATGAGGACTCCCGCCAGGCCGTGGGAGTCCCAGGCCCAGGAGATCCACAGCACGAACGGGCCCGACTGGGGCTTCTGCCCCCAGGCCGCCTGCACCTGGAAGAAGGCCGTCGGCAGCCCACTGGCCACCCCCACGACGACCGGCCAGGCGACCGACGAGACCGCGGTCGCCGCGATCATCAGCGCAGCCATGAGCCGCTGGCCGTGCAGGGGCCGCAGCCCGGCCGCCCGGTCGTCACGCCAGCGCAGCCCGAGGTGGGCCAGCGCGGCGCAGGCGATCGCCGGGGCCGCGGCACGGGTGAACCCCAGAGGGATCGCCACGGCAGCCACGAGCGCGTACTGGCGCCGCATGAGCAGCAGCAGGGAGGCAGCGATGAGCACGCACGCGAGCGCTTCGGTGTACGGCATGAGCAGAATCCCGGTCGCCGGGTAGAGGCACCACAGGGCTGCCGCGACGAGGGCCAGCCGCTCGCGGGCCGGCTGCGGGGCAGCGTGCACGGCGAAGTGGAAGCAGCGCCAGACGACGAGCACGGATGCGGCACCGAGGACGACGTTGAGCAGCACCGCCGCCGGTTCGAACGGCAGGCCGGTGAGCATCAGGACCCGGACCAGCATGGGGAACGCGGGGTAGAACGCCCACGCGCTGTAGGTCAACAGGCCGGTGTCGGGGTCGGCGGGCAACGGCACCGGGTAGCCGGTCGTCGCGACGCGCTTGTACCAGACGCTGTCCCAGGACCCCAGGATGTCGCCGACGGTCGGGTGCAGGTGGCCGACGCCCGCGGGGGTCTGGAACCAGATGGCCGACACGACCATGGCGAGCAGCGCGAAGACGCGGGTCGCGGCATACACGACCATGAGGAAGGCGACGGGGTGGGCAAGGGCCCGTCCGGCGGCGGCGCTGCGACCCTGGGAGGTGCGCAGCGTCGCCAGGGTCTGCAGGGCGGTCACGGCGGGTAGTCCGACGGCGGCACGAAGACGAGCAGCTTCCAGATCCAGGCGGCCTGCCCGACGACGCCGAGGGCGACCAGGACCGCGGTCCGAACCCACAGCCACCGGGCCGTGCGGCGCAGCCAGGCACCACCGAGGACGACGGCGAGCAGCGGGAACAGCGGCAGGGCGTAGCGGTAGATGCTCGTGAACGGGTCGAGGACCACTGCGAGGTATGCCGGGTACGCCAGGCACCACGTGCGCAGCTCGGGTCCCAGCCGCCGCGCCCAGGGCCCGAGGGTGAGAGCGAGGATGGTGCCGCCGAGGACGACGAGTGACGCCGGGCCGAGGAAGGCGGCGTGGCTGGTGTCGCGGAAGACCCATTCGGACATCCAGAGCCAGGGCTTGAAGGGGACGATCTGGCCGTCCGCCCGCCACGCCGCCATGGTGTCGGTGTAGGCGGTGCGCGAACCCGTGACGAACCACGCGATCGCGGGCCAGACGAGTGGCGCCAGTCCCGAGGCGACCAGTGCTGCCGCGCCGCCGAGGTACTCACCCGCGCTGATCGGCTCGGCCCCGCGACGGCGCCACCGCACGAACAGGGCCACCGCGACGACCACGGCCACGGGGGCCGCGATGGGGCGGGTGACGCCCAGGAGCAGGGTCAGGGCGGCGACGGCGACCCAGGCACGCCGCAGCACCGCCCAGAGGGTGGCGCAGAGCACGAGCATCGCGATCGACTCGCTGTAGGCCAGCTGCAGCGACACCGCTGCCGGGAAGGCGGCCCACACCGCCACCGTGGCCAGCGCCACCCGATCGCCGACCCGGTCGGCCAGCAGCCGGGCCATGACCACGCAGGCGCCCAGTCCGCAGAGCAGCGACAGGGTGCTCGCGACCACGGGGAATCCGAGTCCGGTGAGGCCCATGAGTGCACGCGAAGCCAGCGGGAACAGCGGGTAGAAGGCCCAGGCGTTCTGGGCCACGTGACCACTGGCCGGGTCGATCGGCAGCGTCGTCGGGTAACCGTCCTGGGCCGCGTGGCGGTACCAGCTGCCGTCCCAGAGCACCGTCATGTCGAGGTAGCCGACGTGCTGCCCCGTCCACCCCGCGACGGGCACCTGGTCGTGGCTGGCCATCACGACCATCACGGCGGACACCACCCGCAGGACGAGGTAGACCAGCAC
The DNA here is from genome assembly GCF_009707485.1 of Nostocoides sp. HKS02. Taxonomy (NCBI): domain Bacteria; kingdom Bacillati; phylum Actinomycetota; class Actinomycetes; order Micrococcales; family Intrasporangiaceae; genus Nostocoides; species Nostocoides sp. HKS02. The sequence goes on from NZ_CP046121.1 coordinate 2,096,331, forward strand.
CACTCGCGCTGTCAGGCTGCGGGTGAGCTGCGCCAGGCCGGCCCGGGCGCCGAGCTGTGCTTGGTCGCCGAACCGTGCTCGGTCGCCGAACCGTGCGGATCGAAGGCGGGACGCTGCGCCCATCAACCGCGACCGCCCGCGCGATAGCACCCGGCCAGGTGGTCGTCGACCAACCCGCAGGCCTGCATCGCGGCATACATCGTCGTGGGGCCGACGAAGACGAACCCGGCGCGCTTGAGCGCCTTGGCGAGCGCCACCGACTCGGGCGAGGTGGCCCGCAGGTCCTCCACGCTCGCCGGAGGCCGGTGGTCAGCCGGGGCGTGCGACCACATCAGCGCCTCGAGGCCGCCGACCTCGCGCAGCGCCACGACGGCGGCCGCGTTGCGGATGGCGGCGTCGATCTTGAGGCGGTTGCGGACGATGCCCGCGTCGGCCAGGAGCCGCTGTCGGTCCGCGTCGTCGAAGGCGGCGACAGCCTCGGGGTCGAACCCTGCGAACGCCGCCCGGAACGCGTCCCGCTTGCGCAGGATCGTCAGCCAGGACAACCCGGACTGGAACGCCTCGAGGGTGAGCCGCTCGTAGAGGGCCTGTTCGCCGTGGACGGGCACCCCCCACTCGGTGTCGTGGTAGACGAGGTAGTCGGGCGTGCTCCCCGCCCAGGCGCAGCGGGTCACGCCGTCGGGGCCGACGACCAGGCCGCTCACGAGGCGGACTCGGTGCGGCGCAGGGCTTCGGCGAGCATGGCGTCGATGGCACGACCGTAGAGCCAGCGGCTGGCCCGGTCGAGCGCGGGATCGAGCAGGGGGGCGAGGCTTCGCCGGAACGGCAGCGGCCGGACCACGGCGTCCTCGGCCCAGTCCAGCCGGGTGCCCCCACCGTCGCGAGGTGCGACACTGACGTCGGCCCAGCCACCGAGCACCCACCCGGTCTTCACCACGCGGAACCGGCCGTGGCCGCCGACCGGGGGTGCCCATGCGGTGACGAGCATGGGGTCCCAGAACCCGACCCGCCCCAGTCCGCTGAAGCCCGCGAAGCCCCAACCCACATGGGGCCGTCCGGTGTCGACGCGCATGTGGGTCAGCGGGATCCACTGGCCGTATGCCGCGAAGTCGGTGAGGACGTCCCACACCACGGCTGGTGGCGCGGACGTCTCCCGCGTGAGGTGCAGTGCGCCCATGGTCAGCGGGCGGGGTCGGACGATGCCGCTCCGGGGGCGGTGCCCGGGCGACTCTCGAGCTCGGCGAGGCGGTCCTGCAGGCGGTCGAGGACGGCATCCACCTGGTCCATGCGGTACCCCCGCAGGGCGGTGTCGAAGTGCACGCCGAGCAGGTCCACCGCGTGGAAGTCCTCGGGCAGTCCGGGGTCGCGCTGGGTGGTCGTTGCCTCGGCCAGGGGGTCGTACCCGATCCGGCCCGTGATGAGCGCGGCAAAGCCCCCGAGCAGGAGGACCGCCACGGCGATGAAGAGCACCCAGATCACGCGGTCGATCGTCGCACGAAGTGCGCGTCGGTCCTACTCAGACCCCCTGAACCCAGCTCCGAACCCGCTCCGACCGGCTCCGGGTCAACCCCGTTGTCAGCCCCGTGGTCAGCCCCGTTGTCAGCCCCGCTGTCAGCCCGTCGCGTCGGCGCGGTGGTGACCGTGGAGCCGGCGGACCTCGGCCGTCGCCGGGTCGGCCGGTTCGATGGCCGAGCGGGTCAGCATCTCGACGAACTCCGGCACGTCCTCGGGCGCGAGGCGCAGCGTGGCCCGGCAGACGGTGTCCTGCCAGATCGAGAGCACGACCCTGCCACTCTTGGGATGTCCCGAGATGCGCAGCGTGCGACCCGCGACGTCGCGACCGACGATGACGTCACCGCGGCTCGGCAGGGGCGAGATGGTCATCCCGTGATGATCCTCGGTGCGACCGGGCCGCGTCCATCCCTCATTCGGGCCGTTTGGGCGCGACCTGCTCGTCGGCGGCGATGACCAGTCGGACGGCCTCGTCGACGTCGTCGGTGAGGTGGAGCAGGTCGATGTCCTTGGCGCTGACCGTGCCGGTCTGCAGGACGGTGCCCCGCAGCCAGTCGAACAGCCCGCCCCAGTACTCCCGGCCCATCAGCACGATCGGGAAGGACGTGACCTTCTGGGTCTGGACCAGGGTGACGGCCTCGAACAGCTCGTCGAGGGTGCCGAATCCGCCCGGCAGCACGATGAACCCCTGGGCGTACTTGACGAACATCGTCTTGCGGGCGAAGAAGTAGCGGAAGTTCACCCCGAGGTTGACGAACTCGTTGAGGCCCTGCTCGAACGGCAGCTCGATCCCGAGCCCGACGGACGCGCCGCCCGCCTCGAGCGCGCCCTTGTTGGCGGCCTCCATGGCGCCCGGCCCGCCACCGGTGATCACGGCATACCCGCTCTCGACGAGGCGACGCGCCACCTCGGTGCCCATCTCGTAGAACGGGGTGCCGGGCCGGGTGCGCGCCGACCCGAACACACTCACCGCGGGGCCGAGCTCGGCGAGTGCACCGAAGCCCTCGACGAACTCGCTCTGGATGCGCATCACCCGCCACGGGTCGGTGTGCAGCCAGTCGCTCGGGCCGCGGCTGTCGAGCAGGCGCTGGTCGGTGGTCGTGCCGGGGACCCGTGAGCCGCGCAGCGTCACCGGGCCGGTGTGGTAGTCGAAGTCGCGCTCGGTGGCGCCGCTCGTCTGGTGGTCGCTCACGCGGGCCAACCTACGCGAGCCAGCGCAGCAGCGCGGCCTCGGCGTCGACGAGCTGGCCGACCGGGCAGCGCTCCTCGTCGTGGTGGGCGAGGTTGGGGTCGCCGGGGCCGAAGTTGACGGCGGGCACGCCCATCGCGGCGAACCGGGCGACGTCGGTCCAGCCCTGCTTGGCGACGACATCGACACCGAGTGCCTCGACGAACGCCTTCGCGGCCGGCCGGTCGAGCCCCGGGCGGGCACCGCCGGCGTTGTCCTCGACCGTGACGACGTACCCGTGGAACAGCTGGTGCACCACCGCGAGCGCGTCCTGCGGCGACTTGTCGGGGGCGTAGCGGTAGTTGACCGTCACGACGCAACGGTCGGGGATGACGTTGCCGGCGATGCCGCCGGTGATGGCCACGGCGTTCATGGCCTCGCGGTACTCCAGGCCGTCGACGACCACCGTTTCCGGCTCGTATGCCGCGAGCCGGGTCAGCACCTCGGCGGCATCGTGGATGGCGTTGTGGCCGTTCCACGGGCGGGCGGAGTGAGCGGCGATGCCCTTGGTGACGACCTCGGCGCGCAACGTGCCCTTGCACCCGCCCTCGACGATCGCACCCGTCGGCTCGAGCAGCACGGCGAAGTCGGCGTCCTCGATGAGGTCGGGACGCTGCTGGTGGATGTGGAGCAGGCCGTTGTACTGGCTGTCGATCTCCTCGCCCTCGTAGAAGACCAGCGTGAGGTCGCGACTGGGCTCGGTCACGAGGGCAGCCTTGAGCTGGACGGCGACGCCGCCCTTCATGTCGACCGTGCCACGGCCCCACAGGTCGTCACCCGCGCGCCAGGTGGGCAGGTTGGCCGGGTCCCTGGTCAGCGGGACGGTGTCGAGGTGGCCAGCGAGCACGACCCGCTCGGCGCGGCCAAGGGAGGTGCGGGCGACCAGCGTGTTGCCGATCCGGGTGACGTCGAGGTGCGTCAACGGCTCCAGGGCGGCCTCGATCACGTCGCAGATCAGCGCCTCGTCGCGCGAGACCGACTCGATGTCGCAGAGGGCGGCCGTGAGGCTCACGATGTCGGCGGACAGGTCCAGGGCAGGGGTGGTCGCCATGCTGAGAGCGTACTGATGACGCGATTCCGGCCCGCAGGCGCCGCTCTCGTAGGCTTGCCCCCATGAGCACCGAACGCAGGGCCTGGGGCCATGGACTGGCGACCGTGCACGACGACGGGGCCGTCCTCGACACGTGGTACCCCCAGCCTGCGCTTGGTGAGCGTCCTGCCGACGCGGTGGCGGACGCCGCGCTCGAGGCGCTCGCCGCCAAGGACGACGTGCGCGGGGTCCGCCTCGAGGTGGTCACCACCGAGATCGACCTCGACGCGGCTCCGGCCGACCCGGCCGACGCCTACCTGCGCCTCCACCTGCTCTCGCACTGCCTCGTGCAGCCCAACACGGTCAACCTCGACGGCCTGTTCGGTGTGCTCGTCAACGTCGTCTGGACGACGCAGGGCCCCTGTGCTGTCGAGGGCTTCGAGCTGACCCGGGCCGCGCTGCGTGCCCGTGGTCCGGTGCAGGTGCTCGGGGTCGACAAGTTCCCCCGCATGACCGACTACGTCGTGCCCGCGGGCGTCCGCATCGGCGACGCCGACCGCGTGCGCCTGGGCGCCCATCTCGCCCCCGGCACGACCGTCATGCACGAGGGCTTCGTCAACTTCAACGCCGGCACCCTGGGCCACTCGATGGTCGAGGGCCGGATCAGCCAGGGAGTGGTCGTCGGGGACGGCTCCGACATCGGCGGCGGCGCCTCGACCATGGGCACCCTCTCCGGCGGTGGCACCGAACGCGTACGCATCGGCGAGCGCTGCCTGCTGGGCGCCGAGTCGGGCCTCGGCATCGCCCTGGGTGACGACTGCGTCGTCGAGGCCGGGCTGTACCTCACCGCCGGCACCAAGGTGACCCTGCCGGACGGCCAGGTCGTCAAGGCTCGTGATCTCTCCGGCCAGGACAGCCTGCTGTTCCTGCGCAACTCGGTCACCGGCACCGTCGAGGCACGCGCGCGCGACGGGCACGGCATCGTCCTCAACTCGGCCCTGCATGCCAACGACTAGGCGCGGTGGGGTCGTGCTCGCCGAAGAGCACCGCCCTCCGCGGATCCGACGGCTGGTCGTCCGGCTGGTGCTCCTGGTCCTCGCCGCCGGACTGGTGTTCGCCGGGTGGATGGGCATCCGCGGGCTCGTCACGAACTTCGGCGGCCCGCGTTGTCAGGCGACCGCGCTGGGGTCGAGCGTCGACTTCGACCCGAGCCAGACGGCATACGCCGCGACGATCGAGGCGGTCGCGGAGCGACGCGGCCTGCCCGCCCGCGCGGCCACGATCGCGATCGCCACGGCGATCCAGGAGTCCAAGCTGCGCAACCTCAAGTACGGCGACCTCGACTCGGTCGGGCTGTTCCAGCAGCGGCCGAGCCAGGGCTGGGGCACCACCGAGCAGATCCTCGACCCGGTCTATGCGACGAACCGGTTCTACGACGCGCTCGTGAAGGTCCACGGCTACGAGACCATGAAGATCACCGAGATCGCCCAGAAGGTGCAGAAGAGCGCCTACCCCGACGCCTACGCCAGCCACGAGCAGGAGGGGCGGCTGCTCGCCTCGACCCTGTCGGGTCACTCCCCCGGCGGCCTCGGCTGTCGCCTCAACGACGCGACCACCGGCGACCCCGCCGGCCTGAAGTCCGCCCTGGGGCACGAGATGGGCGTCTCGTCCACGGTGTCGGGCCGCACCCTGACGGTGCACGCCGCCTCGGAGCGGGCCGCGTGGAACGCCGGCGCGTATGCCGTGGCCAAAGCAGCGCAGTACGGCGCCACGACCGTGCGCGTCGGCTCGAAGCAGTGGACCCGGACCCGAGACTCCTCGGGCTGGCAGTGGCAGAACGCCAGCCCGGCCGGCGCAGCCACCACGGTGACCGTCACCTTCGCCGGCTGACCCAACTCGCGAGGAACCTCTGCTAGCAAGCGTTCCTCGTTGGCGGACACGGTGCACCCTGTCCGACAACGAGGTACCTGTGCTGGGTCGGTTCCAGCCGGTGGTTGTCCACAGGCACCGCGGGGCAGGTGCGCCGATTCTGGCACTCTCCCGGCATGGAGCTGCATGACCTCGCCGAACACCATCTCGTGTCCGCAGCCGCCGCTGCTTCGATCGGCGTGGACCCCACCGGGTTGCACAGGCTCGTGAAGGCAGGCGCCATTCGGCGCGTGATCCGAGGCTGGTATGCCGTGCGCGTACCCGGTGCGCAGAGGGCACCGTGGGAGGGTGAGGACGCCTTTGAAACGGCACGACTGCAGCATCGTCTCCTGACCATCGCGCTGCTCAGGTCGTTCGAGGGTCGGGTGGTCGCCAGCCATCAGTCCGCTCTCGTCCTGCACGGCCTGCCCCTGTGGCAGGCAGACCTCGGCACAGCCCATGTCTGCCGAACGACCACGAACCACACCCGGCACCGCCCATCGGCTGTCATCCACCCGCCGGTTCCGACTGCCCCGGTGAAGACCTCCGAGGGGTTCTTTACCGTGCCCCTGTCAGACGCCATCGTGCAGGTCGGTCTCTACCCGGCGGACGAGCCGAGGCGCCGCACCCCCATGGACGGCCTGATCGCGGCGGAGTTCGCCCTTCACCACGATCTCCTCACCCACGAAGCCCTGCAGCGGGCCGTTGAGCAGCATGCCCGCCATCCGGGGATTCCGGCCGTCAGGGCGCTGCTGCACCACGCCGACGGACGACACGAGTCGCCAGGCGAGACACGACTCGCCCACACGATGCGTCAGCTCGGCTACGCGTTCACCCCCCAGGCGCCGCTGCCCGGGGGTCGGGGTTATCGGGGGGACTTCCTCCTGGACGAGGACCCCGTGGTCGTCGAGTTCGACGGACTGGGCAAGTACGCGCTGGCCACCTCAACGGCGGATGCGGGCAGCGCGGCCGCCTACCGGCAGAACCTCGCTGCCGAGAAGCGACGGGAGGAGGACGTCTTGCGTAGGTCGGCCCACGAGTTCGTCCGCTTCACCTGGGCCGAGGTGGGCAACCTGGCGCTCGTGCGGGACCGAATCGACGCAGCGGTGGCACGCGCGAGGTTGCGCCGCCCTGCGTGACCCGGGTAGGCGGCATACCGCCGGGCACCGCCCAGCACAGGAAACTTATTCGCGGACAGGTTGCACCCTGTCCCCCAACGAGGAACCTTTGCTAGCAAAGGTTCCTCGAGAGGGGTCAGCGGTTGCCCATGCCGATGTAGTCGCGCTCCGTGGCACCGGTGTAGATCTGGCGCGGACGGCCGATCTTGGTCTGCGGGTCCTCGATCATCTCGCGCCACTGGGCGATCCAGCCGGGAAGGCGGCCGAGGGCGAAGAGCACGGTGAACATCCGGGTCGGGAAGCCCATCGACTTGTAGATCAGGCCGGTGTAGAAGTCGACGTTCGGGTAGAGCTTGCGCTCGATGAAGTAGTCGTCCTCGAGCGCACGCTGCTCGAGCTGCAGGGCGATGTCGAGCAACGGGTCCTGGACGCCGTCCTTGGTGAGGATCGTGTCGGCGGTCTTCTTGATGATGGCGGCGCGGGGGTCGTAGTTCTTGTAGACCCGGTGCCCGAAGCCCATCAGCTTCGCGCCCTTCTCCTTGTTCTTGACCTTCTTGACGAAGGTGTCGACGTCGCCGCCGTCGTCCTTGATCTTCTGGAGCATCTCGAGCACCGCCTGGTTGGCGCCGCCGTGCAGCGGGCCGAACAGCGCGTTGATGCCGGCCGAGACCGAGGCGAAGAGGTTGGCGTTGGACGAACCCACCAGCCGCACCGTCGAGGTCGAGCAGTTCTGCTCGTGGTCGGCGTGCAGGATGAGCAGCAGGTCGAGCGCCTTGACCATGTCCTCGTCGAGGTCGTAGGGCTCGGCCGGGAACCCGAACGTCATCCGCAGGAAGTTCTCGGGCAGCGACAGGGAGTTGTCGGGGTACAGGAACGGCTGGCCGACCGACTTCTTGTAGGCGTAGGCCGCGATCGTCGGCAGCTTGGCCAGCAGGCGCACGGTCGAGATCTCGACCTGCTCCTTGTCGAACGGGTCGAGGCTGTCCTGGTAGAAGGTCGACAGCGCCGAGACCGCGGAGGACAGCACCGGCATGGGGTGGGCGTCGCGCGGGAACCCGTTGAAGAAGGCGCGCAGGTCCTCGTGCAGGAGCGTGTGGCGGCGGACCTTGGAGTCGAAGTCGTCGAGCTTGTTCCTGGGTCGGAAGCTCGCCGTAGATCAGCAGGTAGGACACCTCGAGGAAGCTCGACTTCTCGGCGAGCTGCTCGATCGGGTAGCCGCGATAGCGCAGGATGCCCGCGTCGCCGTCGATGTAGGTGATCGCGCTGCTGCACGAGGCGGTGTTGACGAAGCCGGTGTCGAGGGTGACGTTGCCGGTCACCTTCATCAGCTTGGAGACGTCGTAGCCGTTGTTCCCCTCGCTGGCCTTGACGAGCGGCAGCTCGAGAGTCTTGTCGCCAGCCTTCAGAGTCGCGCCAGCGGTTGCGTCAGTCATGCGAAATCCATCCTCCACGTCTTGCGGGCACCCACGCGGTGTCGCGCCGGGCGCTCCCCGCGCACTGCGACGCTACCCCACCCCGCGGCCCGTCCGGGAATCGGCCGACTACCTCGCGAGACGCTCGGCAGCGGTCGCGATGCGTTCGTCCGTGGCCGTCAGCGCGATGCGGACGTGCTGGCCGCCGGCTGCGCCGTAGAAGGTGCCCGGAGCCGCGAGTATGCCGCGGCCGGCCAGCTCGTCGATGGTCGCCCAGGCGTCCTCGCCCCGGGTGGCCCACAGGTAGAGCCCAGCCTCGGAGTGGTCGACCCGCAGCCCGAACGCCTCGACGGCCGCCCGAAGGGTGGCCCGCCGCGCGGCATACCGGGCCTTCTGGTCGACCACGTGGGCGTCGTCCGCGACGGCAGCCGTCACCGCCTGCTGCACGGGCCAGGGCACGATCATCCCGGCGTGCTTGCGGACCTCGAGGAGCTGGCGGACGAGGGTGACGTCGCCGGCGACGAAGGCGGCCCGGTAGCCGGCGAGGTTGGACTGCTTGCTCAGGGAGTACACCGCGAGCAGCCCCTCGTGGCTGCCGCCGGTGACCCGCGGGTCGAGGATGCTCGGGGTCGTGGGCAGGTCGGGGTCGCGGTCGGCTGCCGCGCGCCAGTCGAGCTCGGCGTAGCACTCGTCGCTGGCCACGACGACGCCGTGCTCGCGCGCCCACGCGACGACCTTCGCGAGGTGCTCCACGCCCAGCACGCGACCGGTCGGGTTGCCGGGACTGTTGAGCCACAGGAGCTTCGGCGTGGTGGCGGTCGTCAGCGGTCCAAGCTCGGCGAGGCCGTCGACCCGCTGCGGCGTCGCCCCGGCCAAGCGCGCGCCGACGTCGTAGGTCGGGTAGGCGATGCCGGGAAACCCCACGATGTCACCGGCGCCGAGGCCGAGGAGCGTGGGCAGCCAGGCCACGAGCTCCTTGCTGCCGATGGTCGGCAGGACCCCGTCGGGATCGACGTCCGGGACGCCCCGCCGACGCTCGAACCAGGCCGCGACGGCCTCGCGCAGGGCGGGCGTACCTGCGGTCTGGGGATAGCCCGGCGCGTCGGCCGCCGCCCGCAGGGCCGCCTGGACCACAGCCGGGGTCGGGTCCACCGGCGTGCCCACCGAGAGGTCCACCAGGCCCCCGGACACGGCACTCGCCCGCTCCTTGAACGGAGCGAGCGAGTCCCAGGGAAAGTCAGGCAGAGCGCGAAGGCTCACGCGACCCTGCTCACTCGTCGTGCGCCTGGGGCGGCAGGTCCGCGATGATCGGGTGGTCCTTGTTGATGAGGCCGAGCTTGGCCGCGCCACCAGGGCTGCCGAGGTCGTCGAAGAACTCGACGTTGGCCTTGTAGTACTCGGCCCACTGCTCGGGGACGTCGTCCTCGTAGTAGATCGCCTCGACCGGGCAGACCGGCTCGCACGCACCGCAGTCGACGCACTCGTCGGGGTGGATGTAGAGCGACCGCTCACCTTCGTAGATGCAGTCGACCGGACATTCCTCGATGCAGGCCTTGTCCTTGAGGTCCACACAAGGCTGCGCGATCACGTACGTCATGGCGCACATACTATGCGGCCCATGACGACCGACGTGCGCACCCTCCCCCTGGGGTCTCGGGTGGTGGTCAGGTGGCGGCTCGACGCGCCGGACCAGGCCACGGGGGCGACCCTCACCGACGCCGTGGGAACCCTCGTGTCAGCGGACGACGTGGCGGTCACCGTCGAGACCAGCCGTGGCACCGTCACCATCGCGCTCGACCGCGTCACCGCCGCCAAGGAGATCCCGCCGAAGCCGTCGCGACGCGGCGCCCCGCACCTGGCGATCTCGGTCGACGACCTCCAGCGGGTGATGGTTCCGGCGTGGGGCGCGGTGGACCGTGAGCGCCTCGGCGACTGGGTCCTGCGGGCCTCGGCCGGCTTCACCCAGCGGGGCAACTCCGTGGTCCCGGCGGGCGACCCCGGCCTCCCGCTCGCCCAGGCGGTGGACACCGTGGAGGCCTGGTATGCCGCGCGCCGGCTCCCCGCGAAGTTCGCCGTCGCCGGGCCCGAGGGCTTCGACCCAGCCGACGACCCGCTCGGCGCGCTGCTGCTCGGGCGTGGCTACGTCGTCGGCAGCCGCACGGTCAACCTCACGGCGGCCACGGCGGCGGTGGCGGCCGCCGACCCGGGTGGCCCGGCCGTCTCGACCAGCCCGGACCCGGGGCCCGCCTGGCTGGCGGCATACCGGGGCACCCGCTCGACCGTGCCGGGCGTGACCGAGCAGGTGCTCACCGGAAGTCCCCGCCAGGTGTTTGGGCAGATCACCCCGGGCGGCGGGCTGTCGCAGCAGCTCGGGCTCCGTGGCGCCGACGCCGCAGGCACGACCCCGGTCGCCTTGGCCCGACTGGGCTTCGCCTCAGGCTGGGCCGGGCTGGGAGCGGTCTGGACGGACCCGGCATACCGCGGTCGCGGGCTTGCCGCGCACCTCACGGCTCGCCTGGCCGACGAGGCGCACCGGGCCGGTGTGGCGCTCATCCACCTGCAGGTCGAGCACGACAACGCCGTCGCCCTCCGGCTGTACCACCGACTCGGCTTCGCCACACACTCGTCGTACGCGTACCTCACCCTGACCAGCCCTGACCAGCCCTCACCAGCTCTGACTCACCCAGCCCGGCGCCCTAGCCCGCGTGCGTGCAGGTGACGCTGTCCTCGGGGAGGTAGTGCGTCGTGAAGGTCGAGGTCCTGACCGGCTTGCTGCCCTTGGCGAAGACCCGCGTCACGGAGACGTCGAAGCCGACGCTCGGTGACTGGGGCACGCACCCTGCGCTCGGGTCGACCACGGTCTTCGGCTGGACGATGTTGCGCCGCGGACCCTTGACCGAGGAGATGTCCCACACCTTGGTGCCGTAGAACGTGACGGTGATGGAGCTCCCTGACACGAAGGACCGGATGAGGATGCCGCTGCCGGTGTCGTTGGTCCACTTCTGGTCGACGTCCGGCCAGGACAGGGTCGCCTCGCGCCCCTCGGGGTAGCGGGAGATGTAGAAGCTGTGCGGCAGGAAGTGGTCGATGCGCACCCCGGCGAAGAACGCGGCGTTGAAGGTCGTCGTGGACACCTGGGAGACGCCGCCACCGAAGTCCTTCGTCAGGCGGCCGTCGACGATGACCGGGGCCGAGGCGTAGCCCTTGGCCGCCGTGCGCTGGCCGAGCACGGCATTGAGGCTGAACTGCTGGTCGGGGGCGACGTAGGTGCCGTTGAGGGTGCGGGCCGCGATCGTGATGTTGTTGGTGCGCGGCGGGCTGACGGGGAACTGGGTCGTGAAGGTCGAGATGACGCCCTTGGGCTTGATCTTCTGGGCCTGCGCGGTCGTGAGCTTCGGCTGCACGACCGCGGTCACGACCTTGGCAGTGCGCGAGGGCGAGGTGAGCGCGGGCACGAACGCAGCGACGACGGACTTCTCGTCCAGCGTCGTGCCGGCCACCGCCGGGACCACCACGGGAGTCGTCCCGGACAGCGTGATCCGCGCGTCCCGGGCGGTCGCCTCGATGCCGGCAGCAGCCGCAGCAGCGCGCACGATCGTGACCAGCTTGGCGTCGTCGACGACCGGGGCCAGGGTGCCGGACGCATCGGGTCGCATGGTGATGGCGGGCGCGAAGGCCGCCGGGGGGACCCTGACGGACTTGGCACCGACGACGACCGTGACCGGCCCGGACATCGCCGGCGTGGCGAACTGCGTCGTGGCCCGGGTGACCTCCTGCGCCGACACCGCAGGTGCCGTGATGTCGAGCTTGGCCTGGATGGGGCCGGACGCCGGCCACCGGGCAGCGATGGCGTCGGCGGTGGCGCCCACCGCGAGCTTGGACCCGGTGACGGGCTGGACCGCGCTCACGGTGCCGCCGGGGAAGGTGACGCCCCCCTCGACGACAGGAGTGTCGAACGACGTGGCGGCGCTGGCGAGGGCGGCTTCCAGCCGCGCGCGGTCGACCGACGTGGGCAGCGGCCTGTCGGTGCCACCGGTGAGGTGGTTCCAGAGGTCCGCCGGCCGGATGCTGAAGCCGCTCAACCCCCCGACCGCGCCCGTGAGGTCGAGGGTGAGCCCTGCGGTCGCCGGCTCGAGCGTGAGGCTGTGGTCGCCGGCGCGGAGCACCACGGGGGTCTGCTGCTCGGTGGCCAGGGCCTGGCGCAGGGTCTCCTCGGCGCGAGCCGGGGTCATCCCCCGATCGGTACGCCGGCCACGGTGGTGTTGGCCGGCACGTGGCGGCCGAGGAACCACGCAGCGCCGACGTAGGCCGCGGCGAGGACCAGCAGGGCCGCCGCCAACCGCAGCGTGGCCGACCCGCTCTCCCTCACGCCTGCCCCTTACATCAACGCCGTGTAGCGACTTCGGTAGTACACCAGGGCCTCTCCCGGGTGTGCTGTAGTCGACAGGGACACCACCTCGCCGACGACGATGCTGTGGTCGCCCGCGGGATGGATGTCCGTGGTGCGACATTCAATCGTGGCCAGGGCGTCCTCGAGGAGAGCCACGCCGGTGACCGGGCCGCGACGGTGCGCGATCCGGTCCAGCTGGCCGTGCAGTGGCCTGCCCTGGGTGGACAGCCAGTCGGCCACGGGCCGGTGCCCGGAGGCGAGCACGCTGATCCCCCACACGCCGGACTCCGTGATCGCGTCGTGGAACCGGGCCTCCACCTCGACGCAGACGAGCACCAGCATGGGATCCATCGACACCGATGTGAGCGCGTTGGCGGTCATCGCGTGGTCGTGGCCGCCGGAGAAGGTGGTCAGGACCGTGACGCCGGTGGCGAACCTGCCCATCGCGGCGCGGAACTCGTCGGTGGCCACTGCGGGGACCGGTGCCTGCGTCACCGCTGTACCCCGTCGATGATCCCGGTATGCCGCGGGCCGCCCCGCCGACCGGCGGCCAGCTCACCGCTGGACGGGTCGACCAGGGCGAACCCTTCCCGGCCGGGCAGCCGAGCCGCGATGTCGTTGGACAGCGCGTAGGTCAGGCCGTCCTGCGCGACCGTGACCTGCGTGCGGTGCTCACGCAGGGCCTGGGCCTGGACGGGGACCAGTTCGGGGGCGAGGAGCTCGTGCGTCACGAAGCCATCGTCGACCACGGATGGCGGGTACTCGCCGTCGGGGTGAGGAAGGTCCCACCGCGGGTCGACGGGGTGCGCGGCCAGCCACGCGCGGTCCGCGCGCGCCCACGAGCGCGGGGTGAGCACGGCATACAGCGGGGGGCGGTCCTGCGACAGCGCGGCCAGCGCCGCGCAGGTGACCCGGTGGGCCTGGATGTGGTCGGGGTGGCCATAGCCGCCGTAGCGGTCGTAGGTCACCACGGCGACGGGTCGCAGCCGCCGGATCACCTCGCCGACGAGCTCAGCCGCCTCGGCGACGTCGGCGTTGACGAAGGCCGCGGGGTGGGCCGCGCTCGCCGTACCGGCCATGCCCGAGTCGCGGTAGCGCGCCAGTACGCCTGCGTCCGGGCGCTCGCCCAGCACCTCGTGCTGCACCCCGAGCACGGCCATGGCGCGGCGCAGCTCCTCACGCCGGTGGGGCCCGAGCGCGTCGTCGTGCGCCGAGTCGAGGTGGGCCAGCTCCGCCGGGATGACCTCGCCCTCGTCACCGAGGGTGCAGGTGAGCAGGTGGACCGGGTGCCCCGCGCGGGCGTAGTGGGCCATCGTCAGCCCGGTCGTGAGCGTCTCGTCGTCGGGATGGGCGTGGACGAACACCAACGGCTGCTGCGCCGGGCCCGCCGCGCCCTCGCTGGTCACCCGACCCCGATCGCCGCGAGGTCGACGAACCCGCCCAACGCCTCGTTGGCGCCAAAGCGCGTCACGGCGCTGCCCGCGACGTAGAGCGACTTGTGTTGGGCGAGCGCGACGAACACGGCGCGCCGGGCGAGCGACGCGTCGAGGTCCGCCCACGCGGGCGCCTGGTCGTCGAGGCTGGGGAGGGACTGGATATGGGTGATTGTCGCGTTGACCTTGGCATCGGTGAAGCCGCCGAAGTCCCGCCCGGTGCCGCTGCCGGTGAGGTTGAGGCGGCTGTCGAACAACGGGGGGATCACGGTGGACGCCGAGGGCCAGGCAGGTGCCCAGTTCGCCCAGAACACGTCCGTCTTCGCGAGCTGGGCGGGTGCGGAGATCGTCTCGAAGTAGTTCTTGGCGATGGGCTGGAGCTTGACGGAGAAGCCGGCATCCTGCCAGCCGTTGCTCAGCGCGGCCATCGCCTTGTCGGCGGTGGGGGTCGACCGGTAGGCCACCCGCACGGTGACCGGCAGCGTGAGCCCGGACTTCTGCAGCGCGGTGCGGGCCGCGGCGGCGTCTCCGGCGGACCCGGCCCCCAGCGGGTCGTCGGAGCGGTGGCCCGGCAGGGTGGGACCGATCAAGGAGTATGCCGCCGAGGCGGCGCTGGCGCCGCCGAGGGCCGCGACATAGCTGTCGCGGTTCGTCGCGAGCGCGAGGGCGGTCCGGACGTCGGGGTTCTTCATGACGCCACGCTCGACGTTGGGCGCGAGGTAGTCGACGAACTGCGAGGAGGGATTGACCGACCGCGCCCTGAGGCCCGGGTCGGAGAGGACGTGCTGTTGCATCGCCGGTGGCGCCGAGTCGAGCGTCACCGCGGCGGTGTTCTCGCTCTGGTTGTTGATGACCGCTTGCACGGCGGTCTGCGACTCGGTGCCCTGGACATAGTGGATGGAGTCGGGCAACGCCTTGCGAATCGGGTCAGATGCCTTGTCCCACTTGGCGTTTCGCACGAAGGTGCCACCGGCGCTGGAGTCCCAGGGCTCCTTGAGGAGGTAGGGGCCGCTGCTGAACACGGCATACGTGCCGGCCTTGCCCTTGTCCGCGGACTTCTTCATTGGGGCGAACACGGGCATGGCGAGCGCCTCGCTGAAGTCCGCCATCGGCGCGGCGAGCCGGAAGGTGATGGTGGAGCCGCTGCACGACACGGCCTTGTCGAACGCCGCCTGGCCCGAAGCGTCGGACGGCCCGGTGAACGTCGTCGAGCCGTCGGCCTTGCGCGGGAGGTCAAGGTAGGCCAACGGGTAGGTGAGCCCTTCGCTGGCGAAGGGTTGGGCGAACGATCTCGCGATGCCGTAGCGGACGTCCTCGCAGGTGATGGGCGAGCCGTCCTGCCACGAGATCCCCTTGCGGAGCGTGAAGCGCCAGACCTTCAAGGTCGAGTCGGGACTGCCGGCGTCGGTCGCGAGATCGCCGACGACGTGCCGCTGGGCGGTCGCGTCACGACCTGGCGGAAAAGCCGTGAGGGTGCGCAGGAAGGTCCGGCCCGCGAACGCGATGTCCTGCGGGGTGGACAGCCGTTGCGGGTCCCAGGTCGTGACGGGCCCGAGGGACAGCACCGTCAGCTCGCCTCGGGGCCCCGAGGACTGGGTAGTGCCAGGAGAGCTGCTGCACGCGGCGGCGACCAGCGTCGTGAGGACGCCGGCCACCGCGACGGCAGCGCGCACGCGGCGGGAGTTTCGCACGAGTCGCCCGCCCCGCCGCTCAGGCGTTGCGCGCCCGAGAAGCCGCGCGGGCGCGCAGGGTCTGGTCGAGCTCGACCTTGCGGATGCGCACGGCCTCCGGGGTCACCTCGACGCACTCGTCCTCGCGGCAGAACTCGAGGGACTGCTCGAGGCTGAGCTTGCGAGGAGGCACGATCTTCTCGAAGTTGTCGGAGGAGGAGGCGCGCACGTTGGTGAGCTTCTTCTCCTTGGTGATGTTGACGTCCATGTCGTCGGCGCGGGAGTTCTCGCCGATGATCATGCCCTCGTAGACCTCGGTGGTGGGCTCGACGAACAGCGTGCCGCGCTCCTGGAGGTTGACCATGGCGTATGCCGTGACGACCCCGGTGCGGTCGGACACGAGCGAGCCGCTGGTCCGGGTGGTGATGGTGCCGTACCAGGGCTCGTAGTCCTCGAACACGTGGTGGGCGATGCCGGTGCCGCGGGTCTCGGTGAGGAACTCGGTGCGGAAGCCGATGAGACCGCGCGAGGGCACGAGGAACTCCATCCGGATCCACCCGGTGCCGTGGTTGGTCATCTGCTCCATCCGGCCCTTGCGAGCCGCGAGGATCTGGGTGATCGGGCCGAGGAACTCCTCGGGGGTGTCGATGGTGAGCCGCTCGACGGGCTCGTGGGTCTTGCCGTCGACCTCACGCGTGACGACCTGCGGCTTGCCGACGGTGAGCTCGTAGCCCTCGCGCTTCATCTGCTCGACGAGGATCGCGAGCGCCAGCTCACCACGGCCCTGGACCTCCCAGGCGTCCGGGCGCTCGGTGGTCAGCACGCGGAGCGAGACGTTGCCGACGAGCTCCTTGTCGAGGCGGTCCTTGACCATGCGGGCGGTGACCTTCGAGCCACGCACGCGACCCACCATGGGGCTGGTGTTCGTGCCGATGGTCATGGAGATGGCCGGCTCGTCGACGGTGATGACGGGCAGCGGGATCGGGTTCTCGGCGTCGGCCAAGGTCTCGCCGATCATGATCTCGGGGATGCCGGCGATGGCGATGATGTCGCCGGGGCCGGCCGACTCGGCGGGCTTGCGCTCGAGCGCCTCGGTCATCAGCAGCTCGGTGATCTTGACGCGCTCGACGGTGCCGTCGACCTTGCACCAGGCGACGTGCTGGCCCTTGCGGATCGTGCCGTTGTGCACGCGCAGGAGGGCCAGGCGGCCGAGGAAGTTGGAGGCGTCGAGGTTGGTGACGTGGGCCTGCAGCGGGGCCTCGTCGTCGTAGACCGGCGCGGGGATCGTCGACAGGATCGTCTCGAAGAGCGCCTCGAGGTCCTCGGCGTCCGGCAGGCCGCCGTTCTCGGGGCGGTTCATCGACGCGCGGCCGTTCTTGGCCGAGGCGTACACGATCGGGAACTCGATCTGGTGCTCGTCGGCGTCGAGGTCCATGAAGAGCTCGTAGACCTCGTCGACGACCTCGGCGATGCGGCTGTCAGGACGGTCGACCTTGTTGATGCACAGCACGACCGGCATCTTGGCCGCGAGCGCCTTGCGCAGCACGAACCGGGTCTGCGGGAGCGGGCCCTCGGACGCGTCCACCAGCAGGACGACACCGTCGACCATGCTCAGGCCGCGCTCGACCTCGCCACCGAAGTCGGCGTGACCGGGGGTGTCGATGATGTTGATCGTCGCCCCGTCGGGCAGACCCGCCTCGGCGGCCGCCTTCCCGGCGTAGTGGATCGCGGTGTTCTTCGCGAGGATCGTGATCCCCTTCTCGCGCTCCAGGTCACCGGAGTCCATCGCCCGCTCGTCGACGTGCTGGTGCTCGCCGAACGCACCGGCCTGCCAGAGCATCTTGTCGACCAGCGTGGTCTTTCCGTGGTCGACGTGGGCAACGATGGCGACATTGCGGATGTCACCGCGGGTCTTCATAGGCATGAGCACCATTGTCTCAGGAATTCGAGCACGGTCCGACCACGGCGCCTGACCAGCACCGAAAGCCTCAGGTGAGGTGCGTGGCCACCAGGTCGACGATGGGCAGATCGGCCGGCAGCCACGGCACGGCATACAGGTCGTTCAGCGACAGCCAGCGCAGCTCGTCGTGGTCCTCGAGCGGCGCGGGCTCGCCGTCGGTGACCACCGCCCAGCGGACCGTCATGGCGTACCGGTCCCCCAGCGGCCAGCGGTCACCCGCCAGGGGGCCGGGAAGGCTCGCTCCGAGCACCACCTCCACACCCAGCTCCTCGCGCAGCTCACGGTGCAGCGCCTCCTGCTCCGTCTCGCCCGGGTCCACCTTGCCGCCCGGGAACTCCCACCCGCCCGACAGCGCGGGGGGCTCGGTCCGGCGCGCGGCCAGCAGCCGTGTCGGGCGCACGAGGTCGTCGACGATCGCGGCGCCGACCACCGCCGTCCGCGCGGCTCGTGGACCGTGCTGGTGTGCGTCGGGATCAGGGGTTGTCACGAGAATTCCTTTGGTCCGGCCGGGGTGTGGGCAAAAACATTTCAGCGCGTCACGATTTCGCATCGGGTGGTTGCTGGCGGGCCTCCCGGCGTCCATGATGGGCGCCGAGCCCCGCACCGAGCGCGGCGCGTGACCCGCGCCGCAGCTCTCCACCACATCGACAAACCGCCGTATCCGGCGTCTGGAGGACGATTTCGTGAGCGCTCCGCTCGAGTTCGAGCCGGGGGCCAGCATCGCTGAGCCCGAAGCGGTTCTCGTCGGTGAGCGACGGATCGAAGGGCGTTCGCTCGGCCAGATCGCGTGGTCCCGGCTCAAGCGGGACAAGGTCGCGATCACCGGCTTCTTCTTCCTCATCTTCCTGATCCTCGTCGCCATCTTCGCGCCGCTGATCACGCATTTTCTCGGGGGTGACCCGAACGCGTTCCATCAGGACCTCATCGACACCGCCGGTGGCACGCTCGGGCCCAAGGGCGCCTACGGAGGCATCAGCGGGGCCCACCCCCTGGGCATCGAGCCCGTCAACGGTCGCGACATCTTCGCGCGCATCGTCTACGGATCCAGGATCTCCCTGCTCATCGCCTTCCTCGCCACGCTGCTGTCGGTCGTCATCGGCACCACGATGGGCATCATCGCTGGCTTCTTCGGCGGCTGGGTCGACGCCATCATCGGCCGCACCATGGACATCTTCCTGGCGTTCCCGCTGCTGGTGTTCGCGATCGCCCTCGTCGGCGTGATCCCGGACCAGGCGTTCGGCCTGAGTGGCCTCGCGCTGCGCATCACCCTGCTGGTGTTCATCATCGGGTTCTTCAACTGGCCCTACATCGGCCGAATCGTCCGCGGACAGACGCTGTCGCTGCGCGAGCGAGAGTTCGTCGACGCCGCGCGCAGCCTGGGCGCGCGAAGCCCGAGCATCCTGCGCTCGGAGCTGCTGCCCAACCTGATCGCGCCGATCCTCGTCTACTCGACCCTGCTGATCCCGACCAACATCCTGTTCGAGGCGGCCCTGTCGTTCCTCGGTGTCGGCGTCCAGCCGCCCACCGCGTCGTGGGGCGGCATGCTCAGCGAGGCCGTGAACTTCTACACCATGCCGTACTTCATGGTGTGGCCCGGGCTGGCGATCTTCCTGACCGTCATGGCCTTCAATCTGTTCGGCGACGGGTTGCGCGATGCACTCGATCCCCGAGCACGCTAGATGCGAGGAAACGCGCATCAACTTCCGTATCCAGAAGGGTGCACAATGAAAACAAAGAAACTGATGGGCGTCACCAGCATGATCGCTGTGGCCGCCCTCGGCTTGAGCGCGTGCGCGGGAAGCTCCAGCAACCCGGGCACAGGTGGCTCCTCCTCGAGCGGCGGCACCACCAAGGCCTCGTTCAACGCCGCGCTCAACGCTGTCTACAACCCGTCCACGAAGACGGGGGGCACGCTGAAGTTCGCGGACGACGCGCAGCCCGACAGCACCGACCCTGGTGACACCTACTACGGGTACATGTGGGACTTCATCCGGCTGTACGGCCGGTCCCTCACGATGTTCAAGGTGGTGCCCGGCCAGGCGAGCTCTGAGCTGGTCGGCGACCTGGCCGTGGGCAAGGGCACCTCGCCCGACAGCGGCAAGACCTGGACCTACAAGCTGCGCTCGGGCCTGAAGTTCGAGGACGGCACCCCGATCACGTCCAAGGACGTGAAGTATGCCGTCGAGCGCCAGTACGACAAGACGGTCTTCCCCGATGGGCCGACCTACCTCAACGACATGCTCAACTGGCCGGCCGGCTACAAGGGCGTCTACCAGTCCAAGGGTGTGAACACCGACTCGGCGATCACCACGCCCGACGACCTGACGATCACCTTCCACCTCAAGACGGCGTTCTCCGGCTTCGACTACGTCGCCATGACGCCTCAGGTGATGCCTGTGGAGCAGGCGAAGGACACGGGTGCGAAGTACAAGGAGCACCCGATCTCCTCCGGTCCGTACATGTTCAAGGAGGGCTCCTACGTCGAGGGCAAGGGCTACACGCTGGTCCGCAACCCGAACTGGAGCAAGGCGACCGACCCGAACCGCCCGGCGCTCGTCGACGAGATCGACATGCAGTTCAACCAGAACGCCGAGGACATCGACAACCGGATCATCGCCGGCGACCTCGACGTGCACGTGACCGGAACGGGTGTCACCTCGGCCACGCAGAGCCGGGTCCTCACGACGCCTGACCTCAAGGCCCGCGCGGACAACCCGACCATCGCGCGCCTGTGGTACGTCTCGATCCCCAGCACGGTCAAGCCGTTCGACAACAAGGACTGCCGCATCGCCGTCCAGTACGCGATGGACCGCACGTCGTACCAGACCGCCTACGGTGGCCAGTTCACCGGTGGCCAGCTGGCGACCACGCTGCTGCCCCCGATCATCCCGGGTTACCAGAAGTTCGACCTCTACCCGACCCCGGACAACAAGGGTGACGTGACGAAGGCCAAGGCCGCGCTCGCCAAGTGCGGCAAGCCGAACGGCTTCACGACCAACATGGGCTACCGCGCCGAGCGGCCGAAGGAGAAGGCTGTCGCCGAGGCCTTCCAGCAGGCGCTTGCCAAGGTCGGCATCACGGTCAACCTCAAGGGCTACCCGAAGAAGGACTACTTCTCGACCTACTGCGGCAACCCGCCGTACGTCGTGAAGAACGACCTCGGTCTGTGCGTCAACGGCTGGGGCGCCGACTGGAACGACGGTTACGGCTTCCTCGCCCAGATCGTCGACTCTCGGGTCATCCGGGACACGGGCGGCTCGTCCAACATCTCGGTGCGCAACCCTGCGGTGGACAAGCTGCTCGACCAGGCTCAGAACGAGCTGGACGTCACCAAGCGCAACGCCATCTGGGGCCAGATCGACAAGCTGGTCATGGAGGACGCCACGGTCTACCCGGGCGTCTACGCCAACGCACTCCTGTTGCGCGGCAAGAACCTGACCAACGTGTTCATCAACCAGCAGTTCGGCTACTACGACTACGTGGCCCTCGGCAAGTCGTCCTAGTTCGACCATCCCTGCACACAGAGAGCGGGTGAAGGCAACAGCGGGTGGCCGGCCCTGACCGGGCCGGCCACCCCTGCCGCACCGTTGTGATCACCTACATCATCCGGCGACTGCTGGCCGCGATCGGCCTGCTGATGGTCGTCACGATCATCACGTTCGCGATCTTCTACCTCCTGCCCCGGCTTGCCGGCGCCTCGGCGGAGACCCTGGCGGCCCGCTACGTCGG
Organism: Nostocoides sp. HKS02; assembly: GCF_009707485.1. NCBI lineage: Bacteria > Bacillati > Actinomycetota > Actinomycetes > Micrococcales > Intrasporangiaceae > Nostocoides > Nostocoides sp. HKS02. Next base: position 2,117,721 of record NZ_CP046121.1, read on the forward strand.
ACGGTCCGCCACCGCCCAGACGGTGCACCTCATGGCGCAGAACCTTGGCTTCTACGACCCGATCTGGGTCCAGTACTGGCACTGGCTGCGCGGCATCTTCACGGGCGTCGACTACAACATCGGCACCGGCATCGACCACTGCCCGGCTCCGTGCCTGGGCTACTCCTTCCAGACCAAGAGCCCGGTGCTGCCCGACATCCTGCGGGTGACCCCGGTGACGTTCTCGCTGGCCATTGGTGCCGCCGTCATCTGGTTGGTCGTCGGAGTGGCTACCGGTGTTCTCTCGGCCCTGCGCCGAGGGACCTTCTTCGACCGTTTCGCCATGACGATCTCCCTCGCCGGCGTCTCGCTCCCCATCTACTGGACCGGCCTGATGGTGCTGGCCTTCTTCGCCTACCAATGGGGCCTCATCCCGCCGGGCGGCAGCTACACGCCGATCACCCAGAACCCCCTGCTGTGGGCCAGTGACCTCTTGGCACCGTGGATCACCCTGGCGTTCCTCTTCTCTGCCCAGTACGCGCGCCTGACCCGCGCGGGCATGCTCGAGACCATGAACGAGGACTACGTGCGCACGGCGCGCGCCAAGGGGCTCTCGGAGCGCACCGTGGTCCTCAAGCACGGGCTCCGTGCGGCGCTGACCCCCATCCTGACCATCTTCGGGCTCGACCTGGGCCTGCTGCTCGGCGGTGCGGTACTCACCGAGACCGCCTTCAACCTCGATGGCCTGGGTCACTACGCGATCCTCGCGATCGGTGATGAGGACCTACCGCGCATCCTGGGCGTCGTCCTCGTCGCCTCGGTGTTCGTGGTCCTCGCGAACCTGATCGTTGACCTGTTGTATGCCGTCGTCGACCCGAGAGTGCGTGTCCAGTGAGCGAACCCTTCCTCGACGTGCGGGACCTGCGCGTCGCCTTCCAGACCATGGACGGACTGGTCAAGTCCGTCGACGGACTGTCCTTCCAGCTCCAGCGCGGCAAGACCCTCGGCATCGTCGGCGAGTCCGGCTCGGGCAAGAGCGTGACGAGCCTGTCCATCATGGGTCTGCACCACGGTGACAACGCCCGCATCACGGGCGAGATCCTGCTCGATGGGACCGACCTCGTCGGTGCCACTCCCGAGCAGGTCCGGTCGCTGCGCGGCAAGAAGATGGCGATGATCTTCCAGGACCCGCTGTCCGCGATGCACCCCTTCTACACCGTCGGCCATCAGATCGTCGAGGCCTACCGGGTGCACAACGACGTCTCCAAGTCGGTGGCCCGAAAGCACGCGATCGACATGCTCGACCGCGTCGGCATCCCTCAGCCGAACTCGCGGGTCGACGACTACCCGCACCAGTTCTCCGGCGGGATGCGGCAACGAGCGATGATCGCGATGGCGCTGTCCTGCGACCCCGACCTGCTGATCGCCGACGAGCCGACGACCGCCCTCGACGTCACGGTCCAGGCGCAGATCCTCGACCTGATCAGGGACCTGCAGAAGGAGTTCAACTCCGCGGTCATCATCATCACGCACGACCTCGGCGTCGTCGCCGAGCTGGCCGACGACATCCTGGTCATGTATGCCGGCCGGTCCATGGAGTACGCCTCCGGCCACGAGGTCTTCGAGCGTCCCCAGCACCCCTACACCTGGGGCCTGCTGGGCTCGATGCCCCGGATGGACCGAGAGCGCACCGAGCGCCTGATCCCCATCAAGGGCTCGCCCCCGAGCCTGATCAACGTGCCCAGCGGCTGCCCGTTCCACCCCCGCTGCGCCTTCGAGGGCCGGACCAACGGACTGGCTCGCACCGAGCGTCCTCCGTTCGAGGAGGTGCTGCCCGGCCACTTCGTCGCGTGCCACCTGACCGACGAGGAACGCCGCCAGATCTGGGAGTCTGAGATCCGGCCGAAGCTGTGAGCCACGACCTCATCGCCAGACCCGCCCACCTGCACGACCCGGGAGACCCCCAGTGAACCTGACGACCGAGACCACCGACTCGTCCACTCAACCGCGGACCGACGCACTCTTGTCGGTGACCGGCCTGACCAAGCACTTCCCGATCCGGCGTGGCCTGCTGCAGCGCCAGGTCGGCGCCGTGCAGGCGGTGGACGGGCTGACCTTCGACGTCGCCCGGGGCGAGACGCTGTCGCTGGTCGGCGAGTCCGGCTGTGGAAAGACCACCACCGGCCGCATGCTGACCCGGCTCATCGAGCCCACCGGCGGACGCATCCTCTTCGAGGACCGGGACATCACGCACCTGTCGACCGCAGACATGCGACCACTGCGCCGAGACGTGCAGATGATCTTCCAGGACCCGTACGGCTCCCTGAACCCGCGGCATACGGTCGGCACGATCGTCGGCGCCCCGTTCCGCATCCAGAAGGTCAAGACCGAGCACGGCACCAAGCGCGCGGTCCAGGACCTGCTCGAGCTGGTCGGGCTCAACCCCGAGCACTACAACCGCTACCCGCACGAGTTCTCCGGCGGTCAGCGGCAACGCATCGGCATCGCTCGCTCGCTCGCTCTGCGACCCAAGCTCATCGTGGCGGACGAGCCGGTGTCGGCCCTCGACGTGTCGATCCAGGCCCAGGTGATCAACCTGCTCGAGGACCTCCAGAACGAGTTCGGCCTCACCTATGTCGTCATCGCCCACGACCTGTCGGTCGTGCGCCACATGTCGGACCGGGTGGCCGTGATGTACCTCGGGAAGATGGTCGAGCTCGCCGACCGCGACGAGCTCTACAGCCGTCCGATGCACCCGTACACGACCGCGCTGATGTCCGCCGTGCCGATCCCCGACACCGGTCGCCGGACCAGCCGCGAGCGCATCCGGCTCACCGGTGACGTCCCCAGCCCGATCAACCCGCCCCCGGCCTGCCGCTTCCACACGCGCTGCTGGAAGGCCCAGGAGGTCTGCAAGACCCAGGAGCCGCCGCTGGTCGAGCTCGCCCCCGGGCACCGGGTGGCCTGCCACTTCCCCGAGAACGCCACCACGCCGGCCGCCACCACGCCGGCGGCCACCGCCCCCCAGTGAGGGTCGCCTTCGGTGACACACGCCGCCCGGTTTGCCAGAGTGAGGGCATGCCCAGGCTGCTGACCGACGAGGAGATCGAGCGACAGCTCGACGATCTGCCCGACTGGGCGCGGGAGGGCGACACGTTGTCCGCCACCCTGGACGCACCAGACTTCCCGGCCGCGATCCGGCTCGTCGACGAGGTCGCAGTGGAGGCCCAGGAGATGGACCACCACCCCGACATCGACATCCGCTGGCGCACCACGCGCTGGGTGCTGTCGACCCACTCCGAGGGCGGGCTGACCCAGCTCGACATCGAGCTCGCCCACCGCATCTCGCAGGCGGCTGCACGGCTCGGGGCGGTTCGTCATGGCTGAGACCACGACGCCCGACGTCGAACCCCACGAGGGCGAACCCCACGCTCTGGCCATCGGTGCGAAGCTGAACTGGCTGCGCGCGGGGGTCCTTGGCGCCAACGACGGCATCGTCTCGACCGCGGGCATCGTCATCGGCGTCGCTGCGGCCACCACGAGCAGGGCGGCGATCCTCACGGCGGGCGCGGCCGGTCTGGCTGCTGGCGCGATGAGCATGGCAGCCGGTGAGTACGTCTCCGTCAGCACACAACGCGACACCGAGCGCGCCCTGCTGGCCAAGGAGCGCCGCGAGCTGCGCGAGATGCCCGAGGAGGAGCTCGCCGAGCTCGCGGCCATCTACGAGGGCAAGGGGCTCTCCCCACAGCTGGCCCACGAGGTCGCGCAGCAGCTGACCCACCACGACGCGCTCGGCGCCCACGCGGAGGCAGAGCTCGGCATCGACCCCAACGACCTCACCAACCCCTGGCACGCCGCGTGGGCGTCGATGATCAGCTTCACCTGCGGCGCGCTGCTCCCGCTGCTGGCGATGTTGCTCACGCCCGTCACCGCGCGCGTACCGGTCACCGCGCTCGCCGTCGTGGCGGCGCTCGCGCTCACCGGATGGACGAGTGCCGGGCTGGGCGGTGCGCCTCGCCGCCCTGCGGTGGTGCGCAACGTGCTGGGCGGGGTGGTGGCCATGCTCGTCACCTACGTCGTCGGCCGCGCCGTCGGCACTCAGCTCTAAACCGCCCTCACCTCAGGCCAACTGGCTCTACGCTGGGCACCTCGTGCCAACCCAGGGAGCTTTCATGAACCTCCGCCGCACCGTGGCGATCCTCGGCCTGACCACCGCGATGGTCTCGGGCGGCGCGCTCGCCGCCAACGCGATCACCGGAGGGCAGGCCGACGGTGGCGGCCACCCCAACGTCGGCATGATCGGGTACTACGACGCCTCGGGCCGGCAGCGCTGCAGCGCGACCCTCGTGTCGCCGACCATCGTGCTGACCGCGGGGCACTGCGCCGACGGCACGATCGGCAAGACCGCGGTGTCGTTCGACTCGGTCATCGCCCAGGACCCGTCGTCGTCGCTGCCGCCGGCGGCGGACCCGACCGTGGGCTACACCGCCGCCGAGCTGGCGGCCGACGGCTGGCGCAGCGGCACGGCATACGCCCACCCGGCGTACTCGCACTTCACGGACAAGGACAGCTGGAACGACGTGGGAGTGGTCGTCCTCGACCAGCCGGTCACCGACATCACCCCGGTGTCGCTCGCGCCGGTGGGCTACCTCGACCAGTTCACCCCGAGTGTCCTGAACTCGACGCTCTTCACGGCCGTCGGTTACGGCGTCGACGTGACCAGGGCCGACTCCGGCCCCCAGAACCCGACGCCGCAGTCCTACCCGATCCTGCGTCGCGTCGCCGATGCCCCGGGCCAGAAGCTCACCTCGCAGATCCTGCAGGTCAACGGCAGCAGCAACGACTCCAAGGGCACCGGTGGCATCTGCTTCGGCGACTCGGGCGGTCCGTCGTTCAACGGCGGCTACCAGGTCGGCGTCGCGAGCTACACCTACAGCTCGACCTGTCGTTCGATCGACGGTCTGCAGCGGGTCGACATCCCCGTTGTGCAGGACTGGCTGGCCGGCTTCGGGGTGTACCCCGCGAGCTGACGGTCCGCCGCTCAGACGTCGTTGCGGCCCATCGAGATGGGCGCCGTGAGCGCACCGGTCACGGCGATCGTGGAGGCCAGGCTGGGGCCGTGTCCGGCGGCAACGGCTGAGCCGGCGCCGGTCACCGGGATCGACAGGCCGGCGGCGAGCGCGGCGGCCGCGGCGAACCGGCGGGTGCGGCCATGCAGGGCGAGTGAGGGGCGTTGCGCGGTGGTCGTCATGGCTCCACCGTGGTGGACGGCCCTGCCACCGAGGTATGCCGTGGCTGTGCACTCCCTGTGGGCGTGGGCCACGTCTGCGCGCACCGACGCCGAGGGTGTCAGTGGTCGCCGCTGAAGATCTCGCGAGCTTCCTTCAGCCCGTAGACGACGATCACCAACCCAGCGACCGGATCCGCCCACCACGCACCGACCAGCGCGTTGAGCATCAGGCCCGCGAGCACGGCGGTGGCCAACAGCCCGTCGATCAGGGTGACGCGCCCCTCGGTGGTCAGCACCGGGTTGTCGAGCGCGGCACCGGTGCGCGCCTTGCCCGCGGCCAGGGCGAACATGACCAGGGCCGTCACCGCGGTCCAGATGATCCCCAGCGGGCTGTGGCGCGTATGGAAGCCGCTGACGAGAACGATGGTGGACTGGATCGCGAGGTAGACCGCGAGTCCCACGAACGCGGCCCCGATAAGGCGCAGGGCGCGGCGTTGGCGGTGTTCACCAGTGCCCGACAGCTCCCAGAGCACCACGCTCGACGCACCGATCTCGATGAGACTGTCCAGCCCGAACCCGGCGAGCGCCACCGAACGCGCCTGCACCGCAGCCACGGCGAGCACCCCCAGCCCGACGACGTTCCACGCCAGGGTGGCGCGCTCGAGCCGCACCCCACGGCGCAGCAGCCCGGCGCGGACCGCTGGCTCGAGCGGGGACCGCGCGGTGGGTACGGCTGACTCGGACATCGCAGCGAGACTAGCTTCGGGTAGCCGCCGGGAAAACGCAGGGGCGCTCAGGTCGACCTCAGCCGGTGATGGGCAGGATGCGGCTGCGCGCCCTCTCCCTTCCCCCACGACGGAGGGGGCGCGCTCAGCCCAGCGTCCGCCGGCACCTTCCCCCAAGCGCCCGCGCCCCGAATCGGAGCAAAAGGGGCCAATCTCCTGCGCGCGATGCCGGCACGCCGATAGCGTTCCTTGACCATCGGGGCGGGGAGGCCACGCGTGAACGCCGACCAGACTGCGGCCCGAGCCGCCCACGCCCCCGGTGGAAAGGGCGCCGCATCCCCGGTGAGTCCCAGGTGAGTCCCCGCCGAATACCCGTTGCCGCGCTGTGCGGATGGGGCGGCTTGACGATGGCGGTGATGCTTGGGGCAGCTGGTACGGGCCTGAGCGGCGCGGTGACCGCCATCGCCATGTTCGGCTTCGTCATCGGCGTGATCGGTCTGCTCCGAGGTCGGGTCCGGTGGGCCCACCTGCGCAGCCGAACCGCGGCAGCCGCCACCCTGGCGGGTTCCCTGGCGGCCTTCACCCTGGCCGCCGTGGCCGCCCCGGCACCGCCCACCCCCGCCACCACGGCCAGCCCCGCAGCAGCTTCCCGGGCCCCTGCCCGGAGCCGACCGGCAGCGTCCGCGAGCGCGGGCACGAGCACAGCCGCGAGCCCGTCCGCGACCAACCCGCCGCAGCCTAGCCACGTCCCGGCCGCGGCCCGGGTTATCCCAGCGGCCGCCGGTGACACCGTCAACGCTGCCGGCGCGGTCCTGCCGAACGCGGCACGGACCCCAGGAGCCGTCAACCCCGCAGTCACCCAGGCCACCATCAGGAGCACGATCTGCGTGGCCGGCTGGACCGCCACTGTGCGGCCGCCCTCCTCGGTGACGACCCGACTCAAGATCCAGCAGCTCGCCAGCGGCTACGCCTACAAGGGCGACACCACCACCGGCGACTACGAAGAAGACCACCTGATCTCTCTCGAGCTCGGCGGCTCCCCCGCAGCCACCGCGAACCTGTGGCCAGAGCCGTACGCCACCGCCGAGGGCGCCCGGGTCAAGGACCGCGTGGAGAACACGCTCCACACCCTGGTCTGCAACCACACCATCACCCTGGCGACGGCCCAACACGCCATCGCCACCAACTGGTGGATTGCCTACCGGACCTACGTCACCGCGGCGACCTCCCCGACCACACCGGCGCCGCCCCGCGTCCCAGCTCCGGCGCCGGCTCCTGCACCAGTCGTGCCCGGGAACGGGGCGACCGCGTTGTGCAACGACGGCACCTACTCGTATGCCGCCCACCACCGAGGCGCCTGCTCACACCACGGCGGCGTCCGAGTGTTCTACACGTAGGCACTGGTCGAGCCGCCCCAGGTCACACGTTGAAACGGAACTCCACGACGTCGCCGTCGGCCATGACGTACTCCTTGCCCTCGATCCGCACCTTGCCCGCCGCCTTGGCTGCCGCCATGGACCCGGCCGCGACGAGGTCGTCGAAGGACACGATCTCGGCCTTGATGAACCCACGCTGGAAGTCGGTGTGGATCACCCCAGCAGCCTGGGGGGCGGTCCAGCCCTGGCCGATGGTCCAGGCCCGCGACTCCTTGGGGCCGGCAGTCAGGTAGGTCTGGAGGCCGAGGGTGTGGAAGCCCGTGCGCGCCAGCTGGTCGAGCCCCGACTCGGTGGCGCCGAACGACTCGAGGAGCTCCATCGCCTCGGCCGGCTCCATGTCCATGAGGTCCATCTCGAGCTTGGCGTTGAGGAACACCGCATCGGCCGGTTCGACGAGCTGGCGCAGCGAGGCGTGCAGATCGGCGTCGGAGAGCTGGTCCTCGTCGAGGTTGAAGACGTAGATGAAGGGCTTCGTGGTCAGCAGGCCCAGGCCCCGCGCGAGGTCAAGGTCGACCCCGGCAGCCGCGCCCGCGGCATACAGGGTGTGTCCTTCGTCGAGGACCTTCTGCGCGGCCACCGCGTTGTCGAGGATCGGCTTGGACTCCTTCTTGATCCGCGCCTCCTTCTCCAGGCGGGGCACGGCCTTCTCGAGGGTCTGCAGGTCGGCGAGGATGAGCTCGGTGTGGATGGTCTCGATGTCGGACGCCGGCGAGACCTTGCCGTCGACGTGCACGACGTCGCCGTCCTCGAACGCGCGCACCACCTGGCAGATCGCGTCGGCCTCACGGATGGTGGCGAGGAACTTGTTGCCCAGCCCCTCGCCCACCGACGCACCCCGGACGATGCCCGCGATGTCGACGAACGAGACGGTCGCCGGCAGGATCTTCTCGGACCCGAAGATCTCGGCAAGGGCGCCCAGCCGCGCATCCGGCAGGGGAACGACCCCGACGTTCGGCTCGATGGTCGCGAACGGGTAGTTCGCGGCGAGCACGTTGTTCTTGGTCAGGGCGTTGAACATCGTGGACTTGCCGACATTGGGCAGTCCGACGATTCCGATAGTGAGAGCCACAAGGCCGAGAGTCTACCGTCGCGGTGCGGACGCCCTGGCCAGCTGCCGTGACAGGGCGACCAGTCGGCCCGCGCTGTCCCACACCTCGGCGTCCTCCTCGAGGAAGCCGCCGGTCAGCGTGCGGTTGGTGAGGCTGACCCGCAGCCAGCCCGGCGCGGGACGCGCCCGCACGTGCGCGGTGAGCTCGAGCGTGGGGGTCCAGCCGGGTAGGCCGAGCTCGAAGGCGACCGGTGGGAGGGCGTCCACCGCCAGCAGGAGCAACAGCGGGTCGGGCTCGCGGCCATCGGCCATCCGGAGCCAGCCGCGGATGACGCCGTTGCCCGAGGGCTTGCCCACGGCCCAGCCGGTCGTCGCGGGGTCGAGCCGCAGGTCGAGCCGCTCCAGCAGGGACGCGTGCTTGAGGAACCCGGGCGGCGCCTCCGCCGCCGAGATGCACTCCTCTGGCGGGGGCAGCTGGGGAGGCTGAGCGGTGGTCGTGGCGCCCCCCGTCGACGGCGGCGAGGTCGCCGTAGGTCGCGAGCACCCTGAAGCGCTCGACCGGGACCCCGCCCTCGTCCTGGAACAGCGACGCCTGGCCGGTCGACACCGCGCGCCCTCGTCGAACGACGGAGGTCATGACCGTCGCCGGTCCGGGCGCGCCCGGCGTGAGGTAGTAGGCACTGATCGCGAGCGGATCGGCGTGGCCGGGCTGGTCCCCGTCAGGCGCCCCGAACTCCTGCGACAGGGCGCGGCCGGCGATGGCCAGGAGCAGGCCGCCGTTGATGCCGCCGCCGATGCGCCAGCCCTCGCCGAGCTGTGCGTCGAAGACGCCCTGCTCACCGTCGCGCGCCACAACCACTGAACCGGTGTCGAACTCGCTGCTCACCCGGCCAGTCTGGCTCACGGCGGCGCCGGACACGCGGCATACGTGGTCAGCTTCACCTCAGAGGGCCGGGAGGCCGTCCTCGAGGTATGCCGTCGGGCCGGCGTGCGCGGAGAGGAACGCGAGCAGCCGCTGGTTGTACGGCGCCACGCGTCGCTCCCAGTCCTCCTCGGACGCGAAGTGGATGGCGCGAATCTCCCTGTGCTCCAATGTCGCTCGGGTCAGGAGGTCGACCGGGGCGATGCCGAGGTCGAAGACGAACACGGTGGCGTCCGCCCAGCCTCGCCACGGCGGCAACCAGTTGACCGCGAGCAGACCCCGCACCTCGACCTCGATCCCGAGCTCCTCGCGCACCTCGCGCGCGACGCACTGGGCCGGTGACTCCAGGGGGTCGACGACCCCACCCGGGAGGTCCCACTCCGCCTTGTAGGTGAGTTCGCAGAGCAGCACCCGTCCACTCGTGTCGCGCAGGACGCCCTGGGCAATGGCGCGCTTGGTCGGCAGCGAGGAGTTCAGGAGGGCGATGAAGCCCTCTCGGCTGTCGGGGTGGTCGTCATCACGCAATCGCGCGAACACGACGGTGTCCTTGCGACGCCCCCCGGGCGCCAGGGCGCCACGAGCGATGCCTTCGCGGAGCAGCCCCGCACGGAGCGCCGCCCGTATGCCGTCGTGGTCGTCGCCCTCGACGCGCGCCTCGACGCGGTCCAGGCCCAAGGTGTCGAACCCCCAGGTGATCGCGAGCCGAAGGGCTCGCTCGACGATGCCGACGGCGCGGTACTCGGGCACCACGGCCCACACCAGGTCGGCGTCACCCAGACCGTCGTCGAGCAGCTCGACCCGCCCGACCTGTTCGCCCTGCCAGCGCAGCACGAACGCGCCGGGGTCGCCGTCGACGGCGACGAGTGCCACGTCACCGTCACTCAGCAGCAGTTCGCGGTCGTCGGCAGCGGATTCGGGCATGTCGTGACGCTATCGGGGACGAGTTGTCGGTGGGTGCTGGCATGGTCCTGGTCATGGAACTCGTGGTGACTCTGCTGGTGGGGCTGGTCCTGGGCACCGTCGTCGGCCTGTGGGTGGCGCGGGCATCGGGTGCGGCTGCTCTCGCCGCGACCCGCACCGAGGCAGACCTCCTTCGCGAGCGCGTGGTCGACCTCGAGGCGGCGGTCGCCGACGACGCCCAGACCGCAGCCGCCCTGGCCCCGCTGCGCGACACCCTCATCCGGGTCGAACAGCAGGTGGGGGTGCTGGAGCGTGACCGCACGAGCCAGTTCGCGGCGCTCGAGACCACCATCGCGGCCGTGCGGGAGTCCACAGCCACCCTGGGCCGACAGACCCAGTCGCTCGCGGGGTCGCTCAACTCCTCCACTGTCCGCGGCGCCTGGGGTGAGGTCCAGCTGCGGCGGGTGCTGGAGCACGCCGGCCTGCTCGCCCGGTGCGACTTCGACGAGCAGGTGAGCCGGGTGAGCCGCCACCAGCGCCAGGTGCGGCCCGACGTCGTGGTCCGCCTGCCGGGCGACAAGTACCTCGTCGTCGACTCCAAAGCCCCGATGGGCGCCTTCCTCGCGGCCCAGGCCGACGACCTGCCGGGTGCCCAGCGCAGCCAGCTCCTGCGTGACCACGCGGCATCCCTGAAGTCCCACGTCATGTCGCTGGCGGCCAAGGACTACTGGTCCGCCTTCGCGAACTCTCCCGAGATGGTCGTCTGCTTCGTGCCCAGCGACGCCATGTTGGCCGCGGCCCTGGCGAGCGACCCCGCGCTGCACGAGGACGCGATGGCTCGCCGGGTGGTCCTGGTCGGCCCCGGGGCCTTGCTGGCCTTGCTGCGCACTGTCGCGTTCACCTGGCAGCAGGACGCCCTGACCGCGCACGCCCAAGAGGTCATGCGCCTCGGCCGCGACCTCTACGACCGGCTCGGCACCCTCGGCTCGCACACCACGCGCATGGGCACGGCCCTGCAGCGCTCGGTCGAGGCCTACAACCAGATGGTCGGGGCCCTGGAGTCCCGGGTCCTCGTCGCCGCCCGGCGCATGCACGAGGCCGGGGTGGTCGAGCACCCCCTGGCCGTTCCCGCGCCGGTCGAGGTCGGCCCCCGGGTGCTGACGGCCATGGAGCTCATTGAGGCGGCTACGGCCGACGAGGCCAGGCCCGAGCTCGACCTCGAGGCACCAGCCACCGAGCGGGACCGGTCGACGGCCTAGGCCGACCCTGGCCTCAGTGCAGCGAGCCGGCTTCCTCGAACGACGCGTCGTGGCGCATCTTGTCCGAGAGTCCTCGCGCCTTGAGGTCGCGGCGGATCTCGTTCGGCAGGGAGAACAGCAGACTCTCCTCGGCCGCCACCACGGGAGCGACATCCCCGTAGCCGCGCTCGGCGAGATAGGTCAGCACATCGCGGACGAGCACCTCGGGCACCGACGCGCCCGAGGTCACCCCGACCGTGGTGACGCCCTCGAGCCAGGACTCCTCGATCTCATCGGCGTAGTCCACGAGGTGGCCCGCCTTGGCACCGTGCTCGAGCGCGACCTCGACGAGGCGCACCGAGTTCGACGAGTTGCGCGAGCCGACCACGATCATCAGCTCGGTCTCGGCCGCCATCTGCTTGACCGCGAGCTGGCGGTTCTGGGTGGCGTAGCAGATGTCGTCGCTCGGCGGGTCCTGGAGGGCGGGGAACCGCTCACGCAGCCTGCGCACCGTCTCCATCGTCTCGTCCACCGACAACGTGGTCTGCGACAGCCAGACGACCTTCTGCGGGTCGCGCACCGTGACGTTGGGAACGTCATCCGGGCCGTCGACGAGCGTGATGTGGTCGGGGGCCTCACCCGAGGTCCCCACGACCTCCTCGTGCCCCTCGTGCCCGATGAGGAGGATGTCGAACTCGTCGTTGGCGAACCGCACCGCCTCACGGTGCACCTTGGTCACCAGGGGGCAGGTGGCGTCGATGGTCTTGAGGCTGAGCGCCTTGGCCTCCTCGTGCACCACCGGAGCCACTCCGTGTGCCGAGAAGATCACCGTCGCACCCTCGGGGACCTCGTCGGTCTCCTCGACGAAGATCGCGCCCCGCTTCTCCAGCGTGGTCACGACGTGCTTGTTGTGCACGATCTCCTTGCGGACGTAGACCGGCGGCCCGTAGAGCTCGAGAGCCTTCTCGACCGTGACGACCGCCCGGTCCACCCCCGCGCAGTATCCACGCGGAGCAGCCAGGAGCACTCGTTTGGTCGGTTCAGTCATGCCCCCATCGTAAGTTGTGCCGAGTCCGGCAGACGCCGCCACCTCCTAGAGTGATCTCGTGAGCGTCCCTGACCAGCCGTCTTCGTTGCCCGAGCGGGCCGGCGACACCACGGCGGAGCACCCGTGGCCGGTGCGCCTGCTCAGCATGAAGATCGCCGACTACGTCGAGAAGATGTCCGTCCTCTGGGTCGAGGGCCAGGTGGTCCAGCTGACGCGGCGCCCGGGCCAGCGCACGGCATACCTCACCCTGCGCGACGCGGACGTCGACATGTCCCTGTCGGTCGCGATCCAGACCAACGCCCTCGACGCCATGCCCACCCAGCTGGTCCAGGGCGCGCGGGTGGTCCTGCAGGCCAAGCCGGTGTTCTGGACCCAGCGCGGGTCGCTCATGCTCGACGCCCGCCAGATCCGCCCGGTCGGCGTCGGCGAGCTTGTTGGCCCGCGTCGAGCACCTCAAGCGCACGCTGGCCTCCGAGGGACTGTTCGACGCCGACCGCAAGCGCCCGCTGCCCTTCCTGCCGCGCACCGTCGGCCTCATCTGCGGGCGCGCCGGCGCGGCCGAGAAGGACGTCGTCGAGAACGCCCGCCGCCGCTGGCCCACGGTGCGCTTCGCGATCCGCGAGGTCGCGGTCCAGGGCAGCGCCGCCGTGGCAGAGGTCATGGCAGCACTCGCCGAGCTCGACCAGCTCGCCGAGGTCGACGTCATCGTCATCGCGCGCGGTGGTGGCTCGGTCGAGGACCTCCTGCCGTTCAGCAACGAGGCCCTCCTGCGAGCCGTCGCGGCCGCACGCACCCCCGTCGTGTCCGCGATCGGGCACGACGTCGACACGCCGCTGCTCGACCACGTCGCCGACTGGCGCGCGTCGACCCCGACCGACGCCGGCAAGGCCGTGGTGCCCGACGCGCGCGCCGAGCGGCACGGCATCCAGGGCGCCCGCCAACGCGGACGGCGGGCCGTCCGTGGTCGCCTCGACGCCGAGCGACGACACCTCGTGGCGCTGCGTTCGCGCCCGGTCATGGCCCACCCGGCGGCGATGATCGATGCCCGGCGCCTCGAGCTCGACGCCCTCACCGACCGCGCGCGACGCCGGGTCCTGGGTGCGGTGCACCGCGCCGCCGACCAGATCGGCCACCTGCGCACGCAGGTGCGCTCCCTGTCGCCGCAGTCCACCCTCGAACGGGGGTATGCAGTGGTGCAGCAGCGAGACGGCCGCATCGTCACCGACCAGGCGCAGGTCGAGGTGGACGAGCTGTTGCGGGTGCGCGTGGCACGCGGGGACTTCGCGGCCCGTGTCGCCGGCTTGGCTTAGGGTGACGCCCATGGCGAAGGCTCAGCAGGGTGCGGACTCGACCAGCCCCGACGACGGCCTCGGCGACGTCGCCGAGCTGTCCTACGAGCAGGCCCGGGACGAGCTCATCGCGATCGTGAGCCAGCTCGAGGGTGGCCAGCTTGGCCTCGAGGAGAGCATGCGCCTCTGGCGTCGTGGTGAGGTCCTGGCGGCGCACTGCAGCACCTGGCTCGACGGCGCCGAGGCGGCGCTCACCGAGGGTGACGAGGCGGACTGAGCCTCAGGAGGTGGGCGCGGGCCGCAGTGCCGCGGCAAAGGTCGCGAGCTCGTCGAACGTCCCGGTGCCGGTGATGATCGTGGTCAGGTCCTTGGCGCTCGCCGCCTTGGCGACCAAGCTTGTTCTGCACCTTGCCGTCGCGCACGTAGGTCGTCCAGGTCCGGCCACCGGCCTGACGCTCACCGGTGATCCGCGCCCGGTTGGTCTCCGCCGCGATCCACAGGGCGGACGGGCCCTGGGTCTGCTCGATCGCCACGTAGTTCCCGGTGGGCGACAGGTACCCCGCGTGCCAAGTCATGAAGCCGTCCGTGGAGCGGACGTAGCGCACGCTGGTGGCCTTCCAGCCGTCTGGCAGGCCCACGGGGCGCTCGATCGGCCAGCCGCTCTCCTTGGCGATCTCGACCGAGGCGCCGGCGACGTCGACCGGGGGCTGGGACACCGTGTTGACGCGCGGGACGATCGCGATGAGCCCCACCACGATCACGCCGATCACCAGCAGGGACCGGATCATGTTGGCCACTGATCCGTTGGCGTAGGAACTGCGGGGCGCGGGCGTGCTCACAGGCCCATCGTCCCTGACGGACACCGCCCGGCGCCAACTGCCCCTGCCACCGATAGGCTCAGAGCCTCTCATCAGACCCGCTCACCCGCCGACGCGTGAAGGATCGATGCATGTCCGAGCAGCACCTCCCCTCTTCCCTGCGCGTGGGAGTCGAGGCCCCCGACCGCAACCTCGCCCTCGAGCTGGTCCGAGTCACCGAGGCGGCCGCCATGGCCGGTGGGCGCTGGGTCGGGCGAGGTGACAAGAACGGCGCCGACGGTGCGGCCGTCGAGGCGATGCGCACCCTCATCTCAACCGTGTCGATGAAGGGCGTCGTCGTCATCGGCGAGGGTGAGAAGGACGACGCGCCGATGCTCTACAACGGCGAGGAGGTGGGCGACGGCAACGGCCCGGAGTGCGATGTCGCAGTCGACCCCATCGACGGCACGACGCTGACGGCCAAGGGCCAGTCCAACGCCGTCTCGGTGTTGGCGGTCGCCGACCGGGGCAGCATGTACGACCCGTCCGCGGTCTTCTACATGGACAAGCTGGTCACCGGGCCCGAGGCCGCCGACGTGGTCGACATCCGGCTGCCGGTGGCCGAGAACATCAAGCGGATCGCCAAGGCCAAGCACCAGACCGTCGAGGACGTCACCGTCGTCATGCTCGACCGTCCACGCCACCAGCAGCTCGCGAGCGAGGTCCGTGCGGCGGGGGCCCGGCTCCGCTTCATCTCCGACGGCGACGTCGCGGGTGCCATCATGGCCGCCCGGGACGACACCGGCATCGACCTGCTGCTGGGCATCGGCGGCACACCCGAGGGCATCATCACGGCCTGCGCCATCAAGTGCACCGGCGGCGTGATCCAGGGACGCCTCTGGCCCCAGGACGACGACGAGCGCCAACGCGCCGTCGATGCCGGCCACGACCTCGACCGCGTGCTCTCGACCGACGACCTCGTGCGCGGCGAGAACTGCTTCTTCGTCGCCACGGGTATCACCGACGGTGAGCTGCTGCGGGGGGTGCGGTACCGCGCGGGCGGTGTCACCACCCATTCACTCGTCATGCGCTCCAAGTCCGGCACCATCCGGCTCATCGAGAGCCATCACCAGCTGTCCAAGCTGCGGGCCTACTCGTCCATCGACTTCGACCACGCGGGCTCGGCGGGGCACTCGGGCTCGGCGGGGACCGCGTCGTGAGCCCGCGGCTACTCGTCATCGGCGAGGCGCTGGTCGACATCGTCACCGACGCCCAGGGCGAGCGGTCCGAACACGTGGGCGGCAGCCCGGCCAACGTGGCCGTCGGCCTGGCCCGCCTCGACCACCTCGTCGACTTCGCCTCCTGCCTTGGCCGCGACGAGCGTGGCGAGCGCATCAGTGCCCACCTCACCCGCCACGGCGTGCACGTCCTGCCAGAGAGCTTCGGCGAGGCCCCCACCTCCACCGCGCTGGCGGTGCTCGACCACTCGGGTGCGGCGACCTACGAGTTCGACCTGCACTGGGACCTCCCCCCGATCCGCCTGCCCGAGGGCACCGCCCACATCCACACCGGCTCGATCGGCACCGTGCTGACCCCTGGCGCCGAGAGCGTCACGAGCGCCCTGCAGGACGTCCGCGCCCAGGGCACGGTCTCCTACGACCCCAACATCCGCCCCGGCATCATGGGTGACCTCGACGCCGTGCGCGTTCGCGTCGAAGAGCTCGTGGCGCTCAGCGATGTCGTCAAGGCGAGCGAGGACGACCTCGCCCTGCTGTATGCCGACCAGTCACCGCAGGACGTGATGGCCCACTGGGTGGGCCTGGGCGCCGCGCTGACCGTGGTCACCCTGGGCGCAGACGGCGTGATGTTCCGGGTGTGCGGCGACGAGACCGTGAAGAACGCTCCGACCCGCGCCGAGCAGGTCGTCGACACCGTCGGCGCCGGCGACTCGTTCATGGCGGGGCTGGTGTCGGGGCTCGTGGTCGTGGGCCTGCTCGGGGGACCCGATGCACGGGCTCGGTTGCGGGCAGCGACACTGGAGGACGTCGAGCCGGCGGTCTCGCGCGGCCTGTCCACGAGCGGGGTGACCGTCGGCAAGGCCGGCGCCTACGCCCCCAGCCTCGACGAGCTGTAGAAGACCCGGGCCACTGCCCGACCGTGAACGAAGGAGCCTTGCGAGTCCATGACCGAGTCGATGACCGAGCACCCGACCGAGAACCTGACCGACGTCGACCCCGGGTCCGGCTTCACCTATGAGGACCTGCTGCCCATCGGCCCGGACGGGACCGAGTACCGCCTCCCTCTCCACCGAGGGCGTCACGACCGTCGAGGGACCCGGTGGACGCAGGTTCCTGCAGGTCGAGGCTGACGCCCTCCGCCTGTTGACCGAGACGGCGATGCACGACATCGCCCACTACCTGCGCCCGGCTCACCTCGCCCAGCTGCGGCGGATCATCGATGACCCGGACGCCTCCAACAACGACAAGTTCGTGGCGCTGGACCTGCTCAAGAACGCCAACATCGCAGCCGGGGGTGTCCTGCCGATGTGCCAGGACACCGGCACCGCGATCGTCATGGGCAAGCGCGGCCAGCACGTCCTCACCACTGGGACCGACGAGCGGTCCATCGCCCAGGGCGTGTTCGACGCCTACACCCGCCTCAACCTGCGCTACTCCCAGATGGCGCCACTAACCACGTGGGAGGAGAAGAACACCGGCTCCAACCTCCCCGCCCAGATCGAGCTCTACGCCGACACCGCACCGGGGCACGAGACGGCATACAAGTTCCTGTTCATGGCCAAGGGTGGTGGCAGCGCCAACAAGTCGTTCCTCTACCAGGAGACCAAGGCCGTCCTGAACCCCGAGCGCATGCTGGCGTTCCTCGACGAGAAGCTGCGCTCCCTCGGCACGAGCGCCTGCCCGCCGTACCACCTCGCCATCGTCATTGGCGGCACGAGCGCCGAGTTCGCCCTGAAGACGGCCAAGTACGCCTCGGCGAAGTACCTCGACGACCTCCCCCGCGCGGGGTCGATGACGGCCCACGGGTTCCGTGACACCGAGCTCGAGGAGCAGGTGCTCGAGCTGACCCGCGGCTTCGGGATCGGCGCGCAGTTCGGCGGCAAGTACTTCTGCCACGACGTCCGCGTGATCCGGCTCCCCCGCCACGGCGCCTCGCTGCCCATCGCCATCGCGGTCTCCTGCTCCGCCGACCGGCAGGCGCTCGGCAAGATCACCCCCGACGGTGTCTTCATCGAGGTCCTGGAGCGCGACCCCGCGCGCTTCCTGCCCGACCCGACCGAGGCCCACCTCGAGGACGACGAGTCCGACGACGTGGTCCGGATCGACCTCAACCGCCCCATGGACGAGATCCGGGCCGAGCTCACGAAATACCCTGTCAAGACGCGGCTTTCGCTCAGTGGCCCGTTAGTAGTGGCGCGCGACATCGCGCACGCCAAGATCAAGGAGCGGCTCGACGCCGGCGACGGTATGCCGCAGTACCTCAAGGACCACGCGGTCTACTACGCCGGCCCGGCGAAGACGCCGGAGGGCTACGCGAGCGGCTCGTTCGGCCCGACCACGGCCGGCCGGATGGACTCCTACGTCGACCAGTTCCAGGCGGCGGGTGGCTCCATGGTCATGCTGGCCAAGGGCAACCGCTCCACCCAGGTCACGCAGGCCTGCCAGACCCACGGGGGCTTCTACCTCGGGTCGATCGGCGGCCCCGCCGCACGGCTGGCACAGGACTGCATCAGGTCCGTGGAGGTGCTCGAGTACCCTGAGCTCGGCATGGAGGCGGTCTGGAAGATCGAGGTCGAGGACTTCCCCGCGTTCATCGTCGTCGACGACAAGGGCAACGACTTCTTCGCCTCCACGACGAAACCGATGGCTATGACCATCCCCAAGAGAGCAGGGCTACTGTGAGCGAGAACGCTACTCCCCCACAAGGATTCGACGACCTGCTGGCGGCCAACCAGACCTTCGCCGCCACGTTCACGTCCGGTGGCTTCGACGGCATCGCGCATCGTGGGGTGGCCGTGGTGACGTGCATGGACTCGCGCATCGACCCGTTGCGGATGCTCGGCCTGTCGCCGGGTGACGCAAAGATCTTCCGCAACCCCGGCGGCCGTATCACCTCGGCCGCGCTGGAGGCCCTGGTCCTCGGCGTGCACCTGCTCAATGTCCAGCGCATCCTCATCGTGCCGCACACGCGGTGCGCGATGACGAAGTACACCGAGCCCGAGCTCCGCGAGAAGATCGGCGAGCTCGCCGGTCAGGATGCCTCGTGGCAGGGCTTCCATGTCATCGCCGACCAGAACGTCGCCCTGCGCCAGGACGTCGCCGCGGTGCGCTCCCATCCGCTGATCCCGGAGCGAGTGGCCGTCGGCGGCTTCCTCTACGACGTCGACAGCGGGCTGCTCGACCGGGTGGTCTAAGCAGCCCGCTGGGTGCGTCAGCCTGGGTCAGCCCGGGCCAGCCCTCGTCAGCCCGGGTCACTCCTCGTCAGGCCTGATCAGCCGAGCGTGACGGTGACGTCGATGTTGCCGCGGGTGGCCTTGGAGTACGGGCAGCGCTCGTGCGCCGCGTCCAGGACCTTCTGGGCAGCGCCTGCCTCGACGCCGGGAAGCGTCGCGGTGAGGGCGACGGCGAGGCCCACCCCGGTGTCGGTGCGACCCAGCGTCACCTCGGCGGTGACGGTCGACTCCGAGAGGTCCAGGCCGGTGGCCTGGCCCACGCTGAGGATCGCGTTGCCGAAGCACGCGGCGTACCCGGCGGCGAACAGCGACTCGGGGTTGGCCTTGGGGTTGGTCTTGCTCCCCGGCTTGCCGAGCTCGAGGTCGATGACCCCGTCCTCGGTGGTCACGTGCCCACCGCGCCCGCCCTTGGCGGTCGCGGCAACGGCATACAGGGACTCGGTCAGGGACTCGTGGGGCATCAGATTCCTTGGGGGGAGGCGCATGGGGTACTTCCGTCTCAACCGCGCGACCGGCTTCAGGATTCCGGGCTGGCGCGTGGCGTGGCCCACGTAGGCTGGCGGCATGGGGCAGGCGGAGCGCCAGATCGTCATCGGGGGCGGCATCATCGGGTTGGCCGTGGCCGACCGGCTGCTCCGTGACCAGCCCGCTGCGCACGTGACGGTGGTCGAGAAGGAGCCCGCCTGGGCGACCCACCAGACCGGGCGCAACAGCGGGGTGATCCACTCGGGGCTGTACTACGCACCCGGCTCGAAGAAGGCCCTCATGTGCCGCGCCGGCGCCGCCTCGATGGTGGCCTTCGCCGAGCAGGAGGGGATCCCCCACGAGATCTGCGGCAAGCTCGTCGTGGCGACCGACCGGGCCGAGCTGCCGGGTCTGGCCAAGTTAGGTGACCGGGGTCGAGCCAACGGGCTGACGGTGACCGAGCTCTCGGGCGCGCAGGCACGCGAGTACGAGCCCCACGTCGCGGCACTCGCGGCGCTGCACGTCCCCAGCACGGGGATCATCGACTACGGCGAGGTCTGCCGGGCGTTCGTGCGGCGTCTCGAGGCAGCAGGCGCCACGTTGCTGCTCGGCGCCGAGGTACTCGGTTCGACCCCGTCGGGGGCCGGCAGCGTCCTCCACACGACCCGCGGCGACCTCACCGCCGAGCGCGTCGTGGCGTGCGCCGGTCTGCACGCCGACGAGGTCGCCCGCCGCCTCGGCCATGAGCCGTCCGCGCGGATCATCCCCTTTCGCGGCGAGTACTTCGAGCTGGTGCCGGAGGCCACCCACCTGGTGCGCAACCTCGTCTACCCCGTGCCCGACCCGAGCTTTCCGTTCCTCGGTGTCCATCTGACCCGGGGGATCGGCGGGCACGTCCATGCCGGGCCCAACGCGGTGCTCGCCTTCGCGCGTGAGGGGTACGACTGGCGCACGGTCGACGGTCACGACCTGCGCGGCACCCTGGGCTACCCCGGTTTCTGGCGGCTCGCCGGGCGGCACTACCGCGAGGGGGCGCGGGAGGTGGCCCGGTCGGCGTCGCGGCACCTGTTCGGTGCCAGCCTGCGCAGACTGGTGCCCGCGGTCCGCGACGAACACCTCACGCCGGCTCCGGCCGGGGTCCGAGCACAGGCGGTGCGGCGAGACGGCAGCCTCGTCGACGACTTCCTCATCGAGCGCTCGGGGAACGTCGTGCACGTCCTCAACGCACCCTCGCCCGCGGCCACCAGCGCGTTGGAGATCGCGCGCCACGTCGCGTCCCTGCTCGCCACCCCGTGAGGTATGCCGGGTGGCCGGCGAGCACTAGAGGGTCAGGCGCGCCCTGACGACCTCGACCAGACGCTCGGCCACGGCCAGGGCCTGCTCGTGCTCGGCGGCCTCGACCATGACCCGCACGACCGGCTCGGTGCCTGACTTGCGCAGCAGGACGCGACCGGTGCCGCCCAGAGCCTCCTGCTCGGTCTTGACGGCCTGCTGGAGGTCCTCGTCGGACTCCACCCGGGACTTGTCGACGCCCTTGACGTTGATGAGCACCTGCGGAAGCCGGCGCATCACGGTGGCCAGCTCGGCCAGCGTCTGGCCCGTCTCGACGACGCGCGCAGCGAGCATCAACCCGGTCAGCACGCCGTCGCCGGTGGTGCCGTGGTCGAGGAAGATGACGTGGCCGCTCTGCTCCCCGCCGAGGGAGTACGAGGACGCGCGCATGTCCTCGAGCACGTAGCGGTCGCCCACAGCGGTCTGGCGCACGGTGATGCCCTCGCGCTCCATGGCCTGCAGCAGCCCGAGGTTGCTCATCACCGTGGCGACGAGGGTGTTGTCGGCCAGCACGCCCCGGGACTTCAGCGCGACGGCGAGGATCGCCATGATCTGGTCGCCGTCGACCTCCTCCCCCCGCGCATCGACTGCGAGGCAGCGGTCGGCGTCACCGTCGTGGGCGATCCCCAGATCTGCGCCCTTGGCCCGCACCGCGGCCTTGAGGTGGTCGAGGTGGGTGGAGCCGTAGCCGTCGTTGATGTTGAGGCCGTCGGGTTCGGTGCCGATCTCGTGGACGGTGGCCCCGGCCAGCCGGAAGACCTCGGGGCTGACCGAGCTGGCCGCCCCGTGGGCGCCGTCGATGACGACGGTCAGGCCGGCGAGGCGGTTCGGCAGGACCGCGAGCAGGTGCGAGATGTAGCGCGTGTGGCCGTCCGGCATCGTGACGACGCGGCCCACGTCGGGGCCCGTGGGGCGTTCCCAGTCGACGTCGAGCCGCGCGGCGATCTGGTCCTCGACCGTGTCGTCGAGCTTGTGGCCGCCGGCGGCGAAGAACTTGATGCCGTTGTCGGGCATGGCGTTGTGCGACGCCGACAGCATGACCCCGAAGTCGGCATGGGTGTCGGCCGTGAGGAAGGCGATGGCAGGCGTCGGCAGCACACCGGCCTGGTAGACGTCCACTCCGGCGGAGGCGAGCCCGGCGATGACTGCGGCGGACAGGAACTCACCCGAGGCGCGCGGGTCGCGACCGACCACGGCCTTGGGTCGGCGACCGGCCTGCCGAGCGCCGTCACCCAGGATGTGCGCCGCCGCGACGCTGAGCCGCAGCGCCAGCTCCGCGGTGATGTCGACGTTGGCGAGTCCGCGGACTCCGTCCGTACCGAACAGTCGTGCCATGTGGTGAGCCTTTCGAGGTGTTCAGGCGCGCACGCGCGGCATACCGGGGTCCTGCTTCGCACCGGAGCCGAGGCGCGCACCGTGGAACGCGAGCATCCCAGCGAACCTACCGCCACACATGCCGATGGCGGCACCCGATGACCGGGTGCCGCCACAGGCGGTGAAGCGACAGATCAGCGCTTGGAGTACTGCGGAGCCTTGCGGGCCTTCTTGAGACCGGCCTTCTTGCGCTCCGGAACGCGAGCGTCGCGGGTGAGGAAGCCAGCCTTCTTCAGCGTCGGACGGTTCAGCTCCTCATCGATGCCGTTGAGCGAGCGGGCGATGCCGAGGCGGACCGCACCGGCCTGGCCGGAGGGGCCACCACCGTGGACGCGCACGAGCACGTCGTAGGCGCCGTCGAGCTCGAGCACCTTGAGGGGCTCGTTGACGATCTGCTGGTGCACCTTGTTGGGGAAGTACTCCTCGAGCGTGCGCCCGTTGATCTTCCACTCACCCGTGCCCGGGACGATGCGCACGCGGGCGATGGCCTGCTTGCGGCGGCCGGTGGCAGCGCCGGGCGCCGAGGCGCTCGGGCGGCGGGCGGGCTCGCCGGCGACGGGGCCTTCGGACTCGGAGGTGTACTCGGTCAGCTCGACCTCGTCGCCCTCGAGCGGGGTCTCAGTGTTGATGTCAGTCACGGTGATCCTTACTGGGAGACCTGGGTGATCTCGAACGGGACGGGCTTCTGGGCAGCGTGCGGGTGCTCGGCGCCGACGTAGACCTTGAGCTTGGTCAGCTGCTGGCGACCCAGGGTGGTCCTGGGGAGCATGCCGCGGACGGCCTTCTCGATGGCCTTCTCGGGGCTCTTGGCGAGCAGCTCGGTGTAGGAGGTGCTCTTGAGGCCGCCCGGGAAGCCGGAGTGGCGGTAGGCCTTCTTCTGCTCGAGCTTGGCGCCGGTCAGGGCGACCTTCTCGGCGTTGATGATGATGACGAAGTCACCACCGTCGACGTGGGGCGCGAAGGTGGTCTTGTGCTTGCCGCGCAGCAGGACCGCGGTCTGGCTCGCGAGGCGACCCAGCACGACGTCCGTCGCGTCGATGACGTGCCAGGTGCGAGTGACCTCGGCCGGCTTGGGGGTGAAAGTGCGCAAGGTAATGGCCCTTTACTGCAGATGGTGGTGCTGGACTTGGTATGCCGCGGGCGCCCGAGGCGAATGCTCCGGGAGCGTGGGTGCCGCCTTACGAGGGCGCACGGCACAACAGTCCTCAAGTTTACGGGCGGAGAGCCCGCCACCCAAATCGCCGGCTCGACCCGGCCAGACCCACTCTGACCTGCGACGATGCGGATTTCCGGGGTCCGTGCACACTACTTGTGCAAATGAAGTGTGCACAGGTATTGTGCATACATGGCCCCTGATGACACCGCCGACTACACCGGCTTGCGGCTCGACGCCACGGCACTGAAGACCCTCGCCCACCCCCTGCGCTCGCGGCTGCTCAGCACCCTGCGCAAGGGCGGCCCGGCCACCGCGACCAGCCTGGCCACGACGCTGCACACCAACACCGGGGCCACGAGCTACCACCTGCGCCGGCTCGAGGCCGTGGGGCTGGTGGCCGACACCGGTGAGGGCGAGGGCAAGCGCCGCCTGTGGAAGGCCGCAACCGACAGCCACCAGTACGAGCCCAGCGACTTCGTCGGCGACGAGGACGCCGAGACCGCCCTCAACTGGCTGGTCCGCGACTACATCCGCCACCTCGGCGAGCAGTTCGAGCGCTGGCTCGACGTCGAGGGCAGCTGGCCGGTGGCCTGGCGGGACGCGGCGGGCATGAACGACTCGTTCGTCATCGCCACCCCCGACCAGGTCCAGGCCATGAACGCCGAGATCGACCAGGTCGTCGAGAGGTACCGCCGCGTCGGTCAGGGAAACCCCGGCGCGCGCCGGCTGGCGGTGTACTCGGTCATCTATCCGCTCGACCTCGACCGAACCCCTCGGGGCGGCTCCGAAACGGCGGACCGGTCATGACCTCCCAGCACCTGTCCCCCAGCGCGGCGCGACGCGTCTACCTCACCCTGTCCTTCACCCGATGGTTCCCGGTCGGCCTGGTGGTCGGGCTGGTCACCCTGCTTCCGCTCGCGCGCGGGCTCACCGTGGCCGAGGCGCTGACCGCCTCCGCAGTCTCCGGCTGGGTGGTCTTCGCGCTCGAGCTGCCGACCAGTGGGCTCGCCGACGCCCTGGGGCGGCGACCGGTGTTCGTGGCCGCCGCGGTGGTCAACGTCGCGGCTGGACTGGTCTACCTCGTCGCCCACTCGTTCTGGACCTTTGCCCTGGCCGCCTTCCTCACGGGGGTCTTCCGGGCGCTGGACTCCGGCCCGCTCGACGCGTGGTTCGTCGACACCGTCCACGCGAGCGAGCCCGGCGCCGACGTCGGCCGCGCGCTCTCGGCCCAGGGCACGATGCTCGGGGTCGCCATCGCGACCGGCGCGCTCATCTCCGGTGCCCTGGTCTGGTGGCACCCCATCGCGAGCCAGCCCGCACTGTTCCTGCCCTTCCTGCTCCTCGTCGCCCTCAACGTGGTCCACCTCGTCGCCGTGCTGGTCCTGCTCAAGGAGCCGCGGACCCACGTCGACGTCACCGGCGCACGGCGGGCCCTGCAGTCCGCCAAGGAGGCACCGGCGGTCGTGCGCGACGGGCTGGGCATGCTGCGTGCCAACAGGATCCTGCGCGGGCTCGTCATGGTCGAGGTGTTCTGGTCCATCGCCATGGTCGTCTTCGAGACGTTCCAGCCGATCCGGCTCGCCCAGCTCGTCGGCAGCCAGACCGAAGCCGGCGCCCTCATGGGCCCGGTCGCCTCGGCCGGATGGGCGGTCTTCGCCCTCGGGGCGGCGCTGGCCGGCGTGAGCTCGCGACGCATCGGCCTGGCTCGCACCGCCATCCTCGCCCGGGTCCTCAACAGCCTCGGGGCCGTGGTCATGGGACTGGTCGCCGGTCCGGCGGCGCTCGTCACGGCATACCTGTTCACCTATGGGCTGCACGGCACCGGCGGGCCGGCGCACAGCGCCCTGCTGCACCGCGAGGCCCACGCCCGCAACCGCGCCACGGTGCTCTCGATGAACTCCATGATGATGTTCTCGGCCTACTCGGTGGCCGCCCCGTTGCTCGGCCTGCTGGCCGACCACACGTCCAACCAGGTCGCGATGGTCACGGCGGGACTGGTCAGCGTGCTCGGTGTGCTCTGCTACCTGCCCGCACGCCGTCACGAACGGCGCGCCGCCCTCGCCGCCCAGGAGCCTCTCAGCGTCTGACGATGCGGGCGACGGCAGACTGGGGCCATGCGCCCCTTTCTCCCTCGGCCTCCTCACCGGACTCCTCGCCCTGGCGGTCGCCGCGACAGCACTGGTCGTCGCGATCAGCCGACCCAGCGGCGGCCCAGTCCCCTCACCTGGGCGATCCGCCACGGCATCGCTCACCCCGCCGAAGGATCTGCGCAAGGGCGAGACCTGGTTGCGCACGGTGGCGCTCGACGGCAGCGCGGTCGTGACGACCGAGGGCGGGTTCCAGGACGTGCACGCGACGGCACGCGACGTGCGCATGACCTCGCGCGGACTGCGGGTGGGCAGCCTGGCCCTCGACGCGACGGTGCCTTTCGGCACCGTCGCTCGCCAGGTCGGGAACGGCGTCCAGCTGTATGCCGCCGGCGCCGGCCTCGCGGGGATCCGGCGCGCGTCGACGGCCTTGGGCCGCACGATCGTCATCCAGGCGACGGGCGCGGTCACGGCCCAGGGCGGACAGCTGGTCATCGAGCCGCAGACGATCGACCTCGGCGGACCGGCGGCCCTGAACACGGCGTTGTCCGCGGCGGCGCGCGCCCTGGTCACCATCCGGCATACGGTCCAGGGCCTGCCCCAGGGCATGCGGCTGACGCGCGTGACGGTGGGCGCCGACGGCTTTCGCGTGCACCTCGACGGCACCGGGGTCGCGCTCACCTCCTGACGACCCCGCCCCGGCCGTCGAGGCACGCCGTTCAGCGAGCCCGCTGCACCCGCCCTTCGTCCCAGACCGGCTCGTCGGACTCGTAGACCGTGCCGTCAGCCCCGAAGACGAGGTAGCGGTCGAAGCCCCGGGCGAACCAGCGGTCGTGGGTGACGGCGAGCACCGTCCCCTCGAAGGCCGCCAGGCCCTCCTCGAGCGCCTCGGCCGAGTGGAGGTCGAGGTTGTCGGTCGGTTCGTCGAGCAGCAGGCAGGTGGCACCGGACAACTCGAGCAGCAGGATCTGGAAGCGGGCCTGCTGGCCGCCGGACAGCGAGTCGAAGGTCTGCTCCCCGGCCCTGGCCAGACCGTAGCGATCGAGCACCTTCGCGGCCTCCTCGCGGGGCCGGCCGGCGCGGTGCTCGTCGCCGCGGTGCAGGATCTCCAGCAGCGTGCGACCCACCAGCGCTGGCTGTTCGTGGGTCTGCGCAAACCACCCTGGTCGCACGCGCGAGCCCAGCCGGAGCCGACCGGTGTGCGCGACCGGTGCAGGCGCGACGTCACCGACGGGCTGGTGCTCCTGGTCGGGGTCGGAACCGCCGCCGGCCACCAGGCGCAGGAAGTGGGACTTGCCCGAGCCGTTGCTGCCGAGCACCGCCACCCGCTCCCCGAACCACACCTCGAGGTCGAACGGGCGCATGAGGCCGGTGAGCTCGAGCTCCTCGGCGATGACGGCGCGCTTGGCCGTCCGGCCACCCTGGAGGCGCATCCGGACGTTCTGCCGCGGAGGGACGACCCCGGGCGGTCCGGCCTCCTCGAAGCGCCGCAGCCGCGTCTCGGCCGCCTGGAGCCGCGCCGCCATGTCGGAGTTGTAGGCCGCCTTCTGCCGGTACATGACGACCAGCGCCTTGAGCTTCGCGTGCTCCTCGTCCCAACGCCGCCGCGACTCCTCGAGCTTGGAGTTCCGGTCCTCGCGGGCCTGGTGATAGGTGGAGAAGCGCCCCGGGTGGACCCACAGGGTGGAGCCCGCGGCGCCGGGCTCGAGCGTCGCGATCCGGGTGGCGACCCGGTCGAGGAGCTCGCGGTCGTGGCTGACGAACAGCACGGTCTTGGGTGACGCGATGAGCTGGTCCTCCAGCCACCGCTTGCCGGGCACGTCGAGATAGTTGTCCGGCTCGTCGAGCAGCAGCACCTCTTCGGAGCCGCGGAGCAGGGACTCGAGCACGAGCCGCTTCTGCTCACCACCCGACAGCGTGGAGACCTGTCGCCACTGGGCCCGGTCGAAGGGCTGCCCCAACGCAGCGACCGTGCAGACGTCCCACGCGGTCTCCTGGTCGTAGCCGCCGACGTCACCCCAGGTCACCAGCGCCTGCGCATAGGCCAGCTGGTCGACCTCGGAGTCACGCTCCATCATCAGCAGCTCGGTGCGGTCGATCTCGGCGGCTGCCCTGCGCACCGGGTCGGGTGCGACCGACAGCAGCAGCTCGCGCACTGTCGAGGTGTCGCGGACGTGCCCGACGAACTGGCGCATCACCCCGAGCCCGCCCGACCGCGTCACCGCGCCGTCCTGGGCGGCGAGGTCACCGGCGATGATCCGTCCCAGGGTCGTCTTGCCCGTGCCGTTCGGGCCGACCAGCGCGATCTTGGCTCCCTCCCCAACCCGCAGGGACACGTCGCTGAGCAGGGGCCTGCCGTCGGGCAGGACGAAGCTCACGGAGTTGACGTCGAGATGGCCCACGAGGGTCCAGCCTGCTGCACCCGGGCGCACTCGTCACCTCGTTATCGCCAGGTTCCGGTCGGGGCGTCGGTCGGGGCGTCGATCAGGGCGTCAATCAGCGCGTCGGCCAGGGCGTGTCGCATCCTCCGAACGGCCGACCCGATGGTAAATGCTTCACCAAGTTTGCCGGGGGTACCCCCATGGGCCCGGGACACTGGTGATCCGCCCCGAGAGGACCCCTTTGCCCAGATTCACCCTGCCCGTGCGTCACCTGCTGGTTATCGTCGGGCTCATGGTCACCATCGTCACCGCGCTCGGTGCCGCGGAGTCGAGGTCCGCCCGAGCCGCCGACGCGGTGGCGTCGACCCCTGCGGCACGGGCCATGTGGGTGTGGGACACCTCCACCCCAGCGGCGACCGTGGCGTTGGCCAGCTCGCAGGGCATCACCGAGCTGTATGCCGCCGTGCCGCCGCACGTCGACAGCTCACCTCAGCTCGCCCAGCTGCGTGACCTCTCCCAGCGCGCGGCCGCGGCCGGGATCCGCGTCGACGCCCTCGGTGGCGACCCGACCTGGATCGACAACCAGTCGTGGGCCGTCGACAGCTGGCTCCGGCCCGCGATCGCGACCGGCCTGTTCGCCGGCGTCCACGTCGACATCGAGCCCTACACGACCTCCGCCTGGACCACCTCGCAGGCCAAGGTCGTCAAGAAATGGCTGGCGACCCTCGACACCCTCCGCACGGCCGCGGGCGCGACGCCGATGCAGGCGGACATCCCGTTCTGGCTGGACCAGGTGTCCGTCAACGGATCGACGCTCGACTCCGAGATCATCCGGCGCACGAGCGGCGTGACCGTCATGGCCTATCGCAACACCGCTGGCGGCGCGGATGGTTCGATCGCGCTGAGCGCCCACGCGGTCCACGCCGGCGAGCTGCTCGGCCGCCCAGTGCGCATCGGCGCCGAGACGGACTACCTCGGCACCGATCCGGCCGCGGCCAAGCAGACCTTCTACGGCTCCACCCGCACCGCCATGGAGGCCCAGCTCTCTGCACTCGCCGGTGCCTACGCAGGCTCGACGGCATACGCGGGGCTGGCGATCCACGACGCGGCCGGGTATGCCGCGATGGCCCCCTGACGGCCCGCTCACCCGCGTCCGGGCACCGACCTCACCCCTTCAGTGAGCGCACCGCTCGCGCCTCCTGGGCGCGCGCGGCCAGGGCGTGGTCCGGGGGGTAGACGACCTCTTCCAGCGAGAGCCCGTGCGGCGCCATGACCGCCACCGCCGGGTCGCGCACGGTCGCCGACAGCACCTCAGCGGGCCAGCCGACCTCGCGCCGCCCCTCCCCGACGGGCACGACCGCGCCCACCAGCGACCGCACCATCGAGTGGCAGAAGGCGTCGGCCACGACGGTGGCTTCGAGCACCCCGTCGTCCGCCCGGCGCCACGCGTAGTCCAGCAGGGTCCGGACCGTCGTGGCGCCCTCCCGCCGCTTGCAGAAGGCCCCGAAGTCGTGCAGCCCCAGCAGCTGTTGTGCGGCGGTGTGCATGGCGACCACGTCGAGCGGGCGCCTGGCGAGCACGGTGTCGTGCCGCCGCAGGGGGTCGACGGCGCTTGGTTGGTCGCAGAGCCGGTAGAGGTAGCGGCGCCGCACTGCGGAGAACCGCGCGTCGAACCCAGGCGGGGCGACGGACACGGCATGGACCGCGATGTCGGGCGGCAGGATGCCCCGCAGGCGCCGCAGGGCGGCCTCTTCGGGGCTGCGTTCGGCCCGGTTGCGCTCGGCCACGCCGGGCAGCTCGGCCCAGCGCACCGGGTCGGGGTCGAGATGGGCCACCTGGCCGCGCGCGTGCACGCCGGCATCGGTGCGCCCCGCCACG
This sequence comes from Nostocoides sp. HKS02, assembly GCF_009707485.1. Classification (NCBI taxonomy): domain Bacteria; kingdom Bacillati; phylum Actinomycetota; class Actinomycetes; order Micrococcales; family Intrasporangiaceae; genus Nostocoides; species Nostocoides sp. HKS02. The sequence goes on from NZ_CP046121.1 coordinate 2,147,477, forward strand.
GTCAGCCGGACCGGCTCCGGGGCACGCAGCATCGTGGCCAGGGCCGCCGAGAGCTCGGCCTCGACCGTGCGCAGCCCGGGCTGGGCGGCCCACCCCGAGAAGTCGGTGCCGTCGTAGCCGAAGTCGAGCCGAATCCGCACCGGCGGGTCCACCTCTGCTCGCACCTTCGGGTCCACGCGCGCCAGCCTAGCCACCGCGCCCGCCCGGACCCGCCACCAGGCACGGCGAAGGGCCGCCCACCCCGTACGGGTGAGCGGCCCTTCGTGTGCCGTCGAGCAGGTATGCCGTGAGGCTGCCCGCCTGGGTCAGCCGCCGGCCTTGGTGAAGCCAGCGGCCTCGGCGTCGGCGGCAGACTTGAACCAGAACTCGGCGATCGTCTGGTCGTACCACTGGCCGTCGGCCTCGTGGTACTTGCCCGAGTCGGCGTTGCCCTTGACCGTGTAGGCCTCGTCGGGCGAGGAGCCGTCCTCGTTGGCGGCGATCGCGCCGGCCGGGAGCTCGACCGCGCTCTGCGCAGCCTCGGTCTCGGTGGTCTCGGTCTCGGTGGTCTCGACCTCGGCGACCTCGTCGACCTTGGCCTCGTCCTCCGCGGCCTTGGTCTCGGCGGCGGCGTCCTTGGCCTCGGCCTGCTTGGCTGCGCGCTTCGTCGCCGCCTCGGCCTCCTTGACGGTGGCCTTCTTGGCGATCGGCTCGCGGACGAGCTCGATCACCGCCATCGGGGCGTTGTCGCCCTTGCGGGCACCGATCTTGGTGACCCGGGTGTAGCCGCCGGGACGCTCGGCCATGTCGGGCGCGATCTCGGTGAAGAGACGGTGCACGACGCCCTTGTCGTGGATGACCGACAGCACCCGGCGACGGGCGTGCAGGTCACCGCGCTTGGCGAACGTCACGAGACGCTCGGCCAGCGGACGCAGGCGCTTGGCCTTGGTCTCGGTGGTGGTGATCGAGTCGTGCTCGAACAGCGAGGTGGCCAGGTTGGCCAGGATCAGCCGCTCGTGAGCCGGACCGCCGCCGAGACGGGGACCCTTGGTGGGGGTGGGCATTGATGAATCTCCTTGGTGTGCAACCGGTGCGGTCACCCGCGCCGGTCAGCGGCGGTTGGTCAGAGCTGCTCGTCCTCGGCCAGCGAGCGGCCGTCGTCGGCAGAGTCGGCGGTGTCAGCGAACTCGTCGTCGTAGTCGCCGTAGTTGTCGGCGATCGCGCTCGGGTCGAACCCGGGCGGGCTGTCCTTGAGCGCCAGACCCATGCCCACGAGCTTGGCCTTGACCTCGTCGATCGACTTCGCACCGAAGTTGCGGATGTCGAGCAGGTCGGCCTCGCTGCGGCCCACGAGCTCACCCACGGTGTGGATGCCCTCGCGCTTGAGGCAGTTGTAGGACCGCACGGTCAGGTCGAGGTCCTCGATCGGCAGCGCCAGGTCGGCGGCCAGGGCGGCGTCCGTCGGGGACGGGCCCATGTCGATGCCCTCGGCCTCGACGTTGAGCTCACGGGCCAGTCCGAACAGCTCGACGAGGGTCTTGCCGGCCGAGGCCATGGCGTCGCGGGGAGCCATCGAGTTCTTGGTCTCGACATCGACGATGAGCTTGTCGAAGTCGGTGCGCTGCTCGACACGGGTCGCCTCGACCTTGTAGGTCACGGCCAGCACCGGGCTGTAGATGGAGTCGACCGGGATACGGCCGATCTCCTGGTCGCCGGACTTGTTCTGCTGGGCCGAGACGTAGCCGCGACCGCGCTCGACGGTCAGCTCCATCTCGACCTTGCCCTTGCCGTTGAGCGTGGCGATGTGCAGGTCAGGGTTGTGCACCTCGACGCCAGCCGGGGGGGCGATGTCGGCAGCCGTGACAGCGCCGGCGCCGGTCTTGCGCAGGTACATCACGACCGGCTCGTCGTGCTCGGAGGAGACGACGAGACCCTTGATGTTGAGGATGATCTCGGTGACGTCCTCCTTGACCCCGGGGATCGTGGAGAACTCGTGCAGCACGCCGTCGACGCGGATGCTGGTGACCGAGGCGCCGGGGATGCTGGAGAGCAGGGTGCGGCGCAGGGAGTTGCCGAGCGTGTAGCCGAAGCCGGGCTCGAGGGGCTCGATGGCGAAGCGGCTGCGGTTCTCCGCAACGACCTCTTCGCTGAGGGTGGGGCGCTGTGCAATGAGCACGGGTGTGTCCTTTCTCGTCGGCGACCGCTATATGACGCCGAGATGTCGACCGGCGAACCGGTCTGGTCCCGCTCGCCTCTGTCTGCGAGTGGGACCGAACGAGCGGTATGCCGCGTGGTCGCCCACGCGGCATACCCGCACGATCAGTTCTTCGAGTAGAGCTCCACGATCAGCTGCTCGGTGAGGATCGTGTCGATCTGCTCACGCACGGGCAGCTGGTGGATCAGGATCTGCAGCGTGCCCGGGACGACCTGGAGCCAGGCCGGGGTGGGGCGGTCGCCGAAGGTCTGACGGGCCAGCTCGATCGGGAAGGTGTTCACGGACTTGGCGCGAACGGTGATGATGTCGTACTGCTCGACGCGGTAGGACGGGACGTCCACGCGGCGGCCGTTGACCTCGAAGTGGCCGTGCGTCACCAGCTGGCGAGCCGCACGACGGGTGCGGGCCAGGCCGGCGCGGTAGACCACGTTGTCCAGGCGGGACTCGAGGATCTGCAGCAGGGTCTCACCGGTCTTGCCCGAGCGGCGCGAAGCCTCCTCGTAGTACCCGCGGAACTGCTTCTCCATGACGCCGTAGGTGAAGCGGGCCTTCTGCTTCTCCTGCAGCTGGGTGAGGTACTCCTTCTCCTGCATCCGGCGACGGCCGTGCTGGCCGGGCGGGAACGGGCGGAGCTCGAAGTTCTTGTCGCCGCCGACCAGGTCGACCTTGAGGCGACGCGACTTCTTGGTGATGGGTCCGGTGTAACGGGCCATGATCTAGTTCTCTCTCTTCCCGTTACTCAGACGCGACGGCGCTTGGGGGGGCGGACACCGTTGTGCGGCGAGGGGGTGACGTCGCTGATCGCACCGACCTCGAGGCCGGTGGCGGTCAGGGAGCGGATCGCGGTCTCGCGACCAGAACCCGGACCCTTGACGAAGACATCGACCTTGCGCATGCCGTGCTCCATCGCGCGGCGGGCAGCAGCCTCGGCGGCCATCTGCGCGGCGAACGGCGTGGACTTGCGCGAACCCTTGAAGCCGACCTGGCCGGCGGAGGCCCAGGCAATGACGGCACCAGCGGGGTCCGTGATCGAGATGATGGTGTTGTTGAAGGTGCTCTTGATGTGAGCGTGCCCGTGGGCGATGTTCTTCTTTTCCTTGCGGCGCACCTTCTTGGCGCCGGCAGTGCGAGCCTTGGGAGGCATTACTTACCAACCTTCTTCTTGCCGGCGACGGTGCGCTTCGGGCCCTTGCGGGTGCGCGCGTTGGTCTTGGTGCGCTGACCGCGCACCGGAAGGCCACGGCGGTGACGCAGGCCCTCGTAGGAGCCGATCTCGACCTTGCGGCGGATGTCGGCGGCGATCTCGCGACGGAGGTCACCCTCGTGCTTGACGTTGGTCTCGAGGTAGTCACGGAGCTTGACCAGGTCCTCGTCCGTGAGGTCGCGGACGCGGACGTCCGGGCTCACGCCCGTGGCGGCCAGCGCCTGCTGGGAGCGGGTGCGACCCACTCCGAAAATGTAGGTGAGAGCGACCTCGACGCGCTTTTCGCGCGGCAGGTCAACACCGACAAGACGTGCCATCTTGTGTGTTCCTTTGTTTCACCGGAGGTCTGGTGCAGTACCGGTCCGGCGATGCTCCCGAAGCTTTCCTCGGGCACCGGTCCCCGGCCTCCGGGCCGGGGGTGACGTCCTGGGCTGCGTCGATGACGCCGCGCACAGGGGCCGGGTACTGCTCAATTCATTTGTCTGCTTCTCGAAGAGATGCGACGTGGCAAGGCGAGCGGATGCTCGCCGCTGCTCAACCCTGGCGCTGCTTGTGGCGCAGGTTCTCGCAGATGACCATGACCCGGCCGTGACGGCGGATCACCTTGCACTTGTCGCAGATCTTCTTGACGCTCGGCTGAACCTTCATAGCCTCTGCTTCGCCTCGATCTGGCACTGCCGAGCCCGGGCGGGCCGACAGGTCTTGCGGGGTGGTGCTGCTCAGCGGTAGCGGAAGACGATCCGGCCACGGGTCAGGTCGTACGGGCTGAGCTCCACCACCACGCGGTCCTCGGGGAGGATCCGGATGTAGTGCTGACGCATCTTGCCCGAGATGTGAGCGAGAACCTTGTGACCGTTGGTGAGCTCAACCCTGAACATGGCGTTCGGGAGAGCCTCGACGATCGTGCCCTCGATCTCGATGACACCGTCCTTTTTGGCCATAGCCTCCACAATCTGCTGCTCGTCCCGCCCCAGGCTGGGACGGACACACGAATGCCGGCGCGCGGGTACGCGCACCGACGCACAAGTCTACGTCACCCGCCGCTGAGCACGAAATCGCCCCAGGGGCAGGCACCTGCCCCGCCGAGCGGTGCCGGAGGTCAGGCGAGGGGGGCGTATGCCGCGCCGGCGGCTTCCAGCCGCTCCTGGCCGCCGTCGAGCGCGGTGAGGACCCACAGGCCGCCTTCAGTGACCGCCACGGTGTTCTCCCAGTGCGCGGCCCGGGACCCGTCAGTGGTCACCACGGTCCAGTCATCCTGGAGCACCCGGGTGTCCGGCCTGCCGAGGGTGACCATCGGCTCGATGGCCACGGTCACCCCGGTGCGGACCGTCGGACCCCTGTCCCGGACCCGGTAGTTCGGGACCTGCGGGTCCTGGTGCATCTCGGTGCCGATGCCGTGGCCGACGTAGTCCTCGACGATGCCGTACTCGCGACCGTCGCGCTCCCCCGCGGCGACCACGCTGTCCTCGACCGCCGCACCCACGGCATACAGGGAGTCCCCGGCGGCGAGCGCGGCGATGCCCGCCCACATGGAGTCCTCGGTGGCCTCGATCAGCTCGAGATCCTCGGGGCGGGCCGCCGAACGACCGCCGACGACGACCGAGATGGCCGCGTCACCGTGCCAGCCGTCGACGATGGCACCGCAGTCGATCGAGATGAGGTCACCCTCGGCCAGCACGCGCGAGCCCGGGATGCCATGGACGACCTCCTCGTTGACCGACGTGCAGAGGCTGCCCGTGAAGCCGTGGTAGCCGAGGAACGACGGCACGGCCCCGCACCCGCGGATGTGCTCCTCGGCGAGCTCGTCGAGCTGCTTGGTGCTCATGCCGGGACGGACCGTCTGGGCCATCAGCTGCAGGGTCTGCCCGACCACCAGACCGGCCCTGCGCATGTGCAGGACCTGGTCGGGAGTCTTGGTCTCGATACGCGACCGACCGAACATCAGGATCGAGCAACCCCTTCGAGCGCCTCGGAGATCCGGCTGAAGACCTCGTCGACCGACCCCATGCCGTCAACCTGCCGGAGCAGGCCACGGGCAGCGTAGAGCTCGGTCAGCGGAGCGGTCTCGCGACGGTAGATCGCCTGGCGCTCGCGGATCACGTCCTCGGTGTCGTCGTCGCGCCCCTCGGTCTCGGCCCGCTTGAGCAGGCGCTCGACCACGGCGTCCTCGTCGACGGTGAGCTCGAGCACCATCTCGAGCTTGTGGCCGTGCTCGGCGAGGATCGCGTCGAGGGCGTCGACCTGGGCCGCCGTGCGCGGGTAGCCGTCGAGCAGGAAGCCCCGCTCGGCGTCCTCCTCGAACAACCGGTCGCGGACGATCGCGTTGGTGATGTCGTCGGTGACGTAGCCACCCGAGGCGAGGATGTCCTTGACCTGCTTGCCCAGCTCGGTCTCGTTCTTGATGTTGGCGCGGAAGATGTCGCCGGTGGAGATGGCGGGGATGCCGAAGGACTCGGCGATCGTGGCGGCCTGCGTGCCCTTGCCGGCACCGGGCGGCCCCAGAATGATCAGACGCATCAGCGGAGGAACCCTTCGTAATGGCGCTGCTGCAGCTGGGACTCGATCTGCTTCACGGTCTCCAGGCCCACACCGACGATGATGAGGATGGAGGTGCCACCGAACGGGAAGTTCTGGTTGGCCCCGACGAGCACCAGTGCGATGAGCGGGATCAGCGAGATGAGGCCGAGGTAGATGGCCCCTGGGACGGTGATGCGGGTGAGCACGTAGTCGAGGTACTCGGCCGTGGGTCGCCCGGCGCGAATACCTGGGATGAAGCCGCCGTACCGCTTCATGTTGTCGGCGACCTCGGTGGGGTTGAACGTGATCGACACGTAGAAGAACGTGAAGAACAGGATCAGCCCGACGTAGAGCATCATGTAGATCGGGTGGTCGCCGCGCACCAGGTTCTCCTGGACCCAGGTCACCCAGGCCGCCTGGTTGCCCGTGGCCGACCGGTTGAACTGTGCCACGAGCGAGGGCAGCGCGAGCAGGGACGAGGCGAAGATCACGGGGATCACGCCCGCCATGTTGACCTTGAGGGGGATGTAGGTCGAGGTGCCGCCGTACATCTGGCGGCCGACCTGACGCTTGGCGTACTGCACCGGGATGCGGCGCTGGCTCTGCTCGACGAACACAACCAGCGCGATGATCAGGAACCCGAGCAGGATCACGCCGATGAAGACGTCCCAGCGGCCCTGCTGCTGCTCGATCGCCCACAGCGAGCTCGGGAAGGAGCTGGCGATCGAGGTGAAGATCAGCAGGGACATGCCGTTGCCGATGCCCTTGTCGGTGACGAGCTCGCCGAGCCACATGACCACGCCAGTGCCAGCCGTCATGGTGAGGACCATGATGACCAGGGTGGTGATCGAGCCGTCGGGCAGGATCGTCGTGCACCGGGCGCCGAAGAGCGCCTGGGGGTTCTGGGCGAAGGTGATCAGCGTCGAGGACTGCAGGATCGCCAGGCCGATGGTGAGGTAGCGCGTGTACTGCGTCATCTTCGTCTGGCCCTGCTGGCCCTCCTTCTTGAGGGCCTCGAACCGCGGGATGACGACGGTGAGCAGCTGGATGATGATGCTCGCCGTGATGTACGGCATGATCCCCAGCGCGAAGATCGACAGCTGCAGGAGGGCGCCACCGCTGAACAGGTTGGCCAGCCCCAGCACGCCGGTGGTGTTGTCGGCGTTCTTGAGGCAGTTCTGCACCGCGCTATAGCTGACGCCCGGCACCGGCACGTGGCTGCCCAGCCGGAACACGAGCACGATGCCGAGGGTGAACAGCAGCTTCCTGCGCAGGTCCGGCGTCTTGAACGCACGGGTGAAGGCGGTGAGCACAGGTCCTCCTGGTGACGCTGGGCAGCGGGCCCAGGCGGTGACGACGGTCAGGCAATCCTACGAAGGTTACCCCGGGGCGCGCCCCGGGACACCAAACGGGTATGCCGCGGGCTCACCGTGAGGTGAGCCCGCGGCATACCTGCAGCTGGGGTGGGTCAGGCCGAGGTGACCGAGCCGCCAGCGGCCTCGATCTTCTCCTTGGCGGAGGCGGAGAACTTGTCAGCGGTCACAGTGACCTTGACGGTGATCTCGCCGGTGCCGAGGACCTTCACCGGAGCATTGTCGCGGACCGCGCCCTTGGCGACGAGGTCGGCGACGGTCACGTCGCCACCCTCGGGGAAGAGCGAGGACAGCTTGTCCAGGTTGACGACCTGGTACTCCACCTTGAACGGGTTCTTGAAGCCACGCAGCTTGGGGAGGCGCATGTGCAGCGGCATGGCGCCACCTTCGAAGCGCTCCGCAACCTGGTAGCGGGCCTTGGTGCCCTTGGTGCCACGGCCAGCGGTCTTGCCCTTGGAGCCCTCACCGCGACCCACTCGGGTCTTCGCGGTCTTGGCGCCCGGGGCGGGACGCAGGTGGTGCAGCTTGAGGGCAGTGCCCTCGCCAGCGGACGCCGCAGCGGCCTTGGTGGCCTTCTTGTCAGCCATGGTCAGTCAACCTCCTCGACGGCCACCAGGTGGGTCACCGTCTTGACCATCCCGCGGATCTCGGGACGGTCCTCCTTGACGACGACGTCGCCAATGCGCTTCAGACCGAGGCTGCGCAGCGTGTCACGCTGGTTCTGCTTGCCGCCGATCTCGGAACGGGTCTGGGTCACCTTGAGACGAGCCATCATGCACCAGCCTTGGCGGCCTCGCGGGCAGCCTCACGACCGGCAGCCTGGGCGCGCAGCATGGCGGCCGGGGCGACTCGGTCGACCGGCAGACCACGACGGGCGGCAACGGCCTCGGGACGCTCGAGGCCCTTGAGGGCCGCGACCGTTGCGTGGACGATGTTGATCGCGTTGTCGGAGCCGAGCGACTTCGACAGCACGTCGTGGATGCCGGCGCACTCGAGCACCGCACGCACCGGACCACCGGCGATGACACCGGTACCAGGGGCGGCGGGACGGAGCATGACGACACCGGCCGCAGCCTCACCCTGGACGGGGTGCGGGATGGTGCCCTGGATGCGCGGGACCTTGAAGAACTCCTTCTTGGCCTCCTCGACACCCTTGGCGATCGCCGCAGGCACTTCCTTGGCCTTGCCGTAGCCGACGCCCACGGTGCCGTCGCCGTCGCCCACCACGACGAGCGCGGTGAAGCTGAAGCGGCGGCCACCCTTGACGACCTTGGCCACGCGGTTGATGGTCACGACGCGCTCGACGTAGGCGCTCTTCTCGGCCTGGTCGCGGCCGCCCTCACGGCGGTTGTCGCGACCGCCTCGGCGGTCGTTGCGGTCGCCGCCGGAACGGGCGTCGCCGCCGCCGACGGGTCCAGTGCCTCGACGCTGGGGTCCGGGCATCAGATGTTCCTCATCTCGAATGGTGCAGTCACGGTCATGCGGAAGTCGTAGCCACTCACAGAGCCAGCCCACCCTCGCGGGCGCCCTCGGCGATGGCGGCGATGCGGCCGTGGTACTTGTTGCCGCCGCGGTCGAACACGACCGCCTCGACACCAGCACTCTTGGCACGCTCGGCGAGCAGCTCGCCCACCTTGCGGGCCTTCGCGGTCTTGTCGCCCTCGAAGGAACGCAGGTCAGCCTCCATGGTGGACGCCGACGCGACGGTCTTGCCGATCGTGTCATCCACGATCTGCACGAACACGTGGCGGCTCGAGCGCGACACGACCAGGCGTGGACGCGCGGTGGTGCCGGCGACCTTCTTGCGCAGGCGCAGGTGGCGACGTCCGCGAGCTGCGGACTTCCCCTTGGCGCGCTTGATGATCATTGCCATGGCTTACTTACCAGCCTTTCCGACCTTGCGACGGATCTGCTCGCCCGCATAGCGAACGCCCTTGCCCTTGTACGGGTCGGGCTTGCGCAGCTTGCGGATGTTCGCGGCGACCTCGCCGACCAGCTGCTTGTCGATGCCCTGGACCGCGAAGCGGGTGGGGTTCTCGACAGCGAAGGAGATGCCCTCGGGGGCCTGCACGGTGATCGAGTGGCTGTAGCCGAGCGCGAACTCGAGGTTCCCGTCCTTGTTGGCCACGCGGTAACCCGTGCCGTGGATCTCCATCTTCTTCTCGTAGCCCTCGGTGACCCCGAGGACCATGTTGTTGATGAGCGAGCGGGTCAGGCCGTGCAGGGCACGGGACTGCCGCTCGTCATTGGGGCGCTTGACCTCGAGGGCGCCGTCACCCTGGGCGACGGTGATGGGCTCGGCCACCACGTGGCTGAGCTCGCCCTTGGGTCCCTTCACCGTGACGGCCTGGCCGTCGATGGTGATGTCGACACCGCTGGGGATGGCAACGGGAAGTCGTCCGATACGCGACATGTCGAATCCCCTTACCAGACGTAGGCGAGGACTTCCCCGCCCACGCCCTTGGCTTTGGCCTGGCGGTCCGTGAGGAGACCAGACGAGGTGGAAAGGATGGCCACACCGAGCCCGCCGAGCACCTTGGGAAGGTTCGTCGACTTGGCGTAGACACGCAGACCGGGCTTGGAGACACGGCGCACGCCAGCGATGGAGCGCTCGCGGTTGGGGCCGTACTTGAGCTCCACGGTCAGCGTCTTGCCGACCTCGGCGTCCTCAACGGTCCAACCGGCGATGTACCCCTCGGCCTGCAGGATCTCGGCGATGTGGGACTTCAGCTTGGAAAACGGCATGGAGACTGCGTCGTGGTGCGCCGAGTTGGCGTTCCGGACGCGGGTCAGCATGTCCGCAATCGGGTCAGTCATGGTCATGGGCTTCTCCGCCCTCTCTCACCGTGGTTTCACTGCCGATGCAGCGACCTGCGATGTAGAAGATCAAATGGTGGGTTGTGGTCTTACCAGGAGCTCTTGGTGACACCGGGCAGCTCGCCGCGGTGAGCCATCTCGCGCACGCAGATACGGCACAGGCCGAACTTGCGGTACACCGAGTGGGGACGTCCGCAGCGCTGGCAGCGGGTGTAGCCGCGCACCTTGAACTTCGGCTTCTTGTTGGCCTTGTTGACCAGGGCGGTCTTCGCCATGTCAGTTCTCCTTGAAGGGGAAGCCGAGCGCCTTCAGCAGTGCGCGGCCCTCGTCGTCGTTGGTGGCAGTGGTCACCACAGTGATGTCCATGCCACGCACGCGGTCGATCCGGTCCTGGTCGATCTCGTGGAACATCGACTGCTCGGTGAGACCGAAGGTGTAGTTGCCCTTGCCATCGAACTGCTTGGGCGACAGACCACGGAAGTCACGGATACGCGGCAGCGCCACGGACACCAGACGGTCCAGGAACTCCCACATCCGGTCGCCGCGCAGCGTGGTGTGCGCACCAATCGGCATACCCTCGCGCAGCTTGAACTGGGCGATCGACTTGCGGGCCTTGGTGACCAGCGGCTTCTGACCGGTGATGGCCGACAGGTCGCGGATCGCGCCCTCGATGAGCTTGGCGTCCTTGGCGGCGTCACCGACACCCATGTTCACGACGACCTTGACGACGCCAGGCACCTGCATGACGTTCTCGTAGCCGAACTGCTCCAGCAGCTGACCCTTGATCTCGTCGGCGTAGCGCGTCTTGAGACGGGGCGTCGACGTAACGGTTGCGGTTTCGGTCATCTCTCTCACAGGTCCTTGCCCGAGCGGACCGCCACGCGGGTGCGGGTGGTCTTCTCGCGGCCATTGCGCTCGACGGTCTCGACGCGGGTCTTGACGCGGGTCGGCTTCTTGTCGGACGGGTCGACGATCGCCACGTTGCTCACGTGGATCGCGGCCTCCTGGACGACCAGGCCACCGGTGCGGCTACCGCGAGCGGTCTGGCCGGCCTTGGTGTGCCGGGTCACCCGGTTGACGCCCTCGACGAGCACGCGCTCGGTCTCGGTGTAGACCGCGATGACCTTGCCCTGCTTGGCCTTGTCCTTGCCCGTGAGGACCTGGACGAGGTCGCCCTTCTTGATCTTCATCTTCTTCGCAGCCATGACTCAGAGCACCTCCGGCGCGAGCGAAATGATCTTCATGAACTTCTTCTCACGCAGCTCACGACCAACCGGGCCGAAGATACGGGTGCCACGAGGGTCACCGTCACCCTTGAGGATGACCGCGGCGTTCTCGTCGAACTTGATGTAGCTGCCGTCGGGGCGACGACGCTCCTTGGTCGTGCGCACGATGACCGCCTTGACGACATCGCCCTTCTTGACGTTGCCGCCGGGGATGGCGTCCTTGACTGCGGCGACGATCACGTCACCGATGCCGGCGTAACGACGACCCGAGCCACCGAGAACACGGATGCAAAGGATTTCCTTGGCACCGGTGTTGTCGGCGACGCGCAGTCGCGACTCCTGCTGGATCACTGTCTAACTCCTACTCGTCGTGCTGGTTCTCACCCCGTGGGCGAGCCTGGCCGAACTGACTGGATTGCCTTGAAAGGCAGAGGCTTACTTGGCCTTCTCGAGGATCTCGACCACGCGCCAGCGCTTGCTGGCGGACAGCGGCCGGGTCTCCATGATCAGGACGCGGTCGCCGATGCCGGCGGCGTTCTGCTCGTCGTGGGCCTTGACCTTGCTGGAGCGACGCATGACCTTGCCGTAGAGCGCGTGCTTGACGCGGTCCTCGACCTCGACCACAACGGTCTTGTCCATCTTGTCGCTGACCACGTAACCCTGACGGGTCTTGCGGTCGTTGCGCTCAGCAGCCGTCACGGCCTCTTCCTTCACGTGCTTGCTCATGCCGACTTCTCCGTGCTCGTGGTGGTCCCACCGATGCCCAGCTCGCGCTCGCGCAGCTCGGTGTAGATGCGAGCGATGTCCTTGCGGACCGCGCGCAGACGACCGTGGTTGTCCAGCTGACCGGTGGCCGACTGGAACCGGAGGTTGAACAGCTCCTCCTTGGCCTTGCGGAGCTCATCGACCAGGCGCTCCTCGTCGAGACCACGCAGGTTCTCCGACGTCAGGTCCTTCGAACCGACTGCCATCAGATGTCACCACCCTCACGCCGAACGAAGCGGCACTTCATGGGGAGCTTGTGCATTGCCAGACGCATGGCCTCGCGGGCAACCTCTTCGGTGACGCCCGAGATCTCGAACATCACCCGGCCCGGCTTGACGTTGGCGATCCACCACTCGGGGGAACCCTTACCGGAACCCATGCGGGTCTCGGCGGGCTTCTTGGTCAGCGGACGGTCGGGGTAGATGTTGATCCACACCTTTCCGCCACGCTTCATGTACCGGGTCATCGCGATACGCGCGGACTCGATCTGGCGGTTGGTGACGTAGGCGGGCTCGAGAGCCTGGATGCCGAAGTCGCCGAACGCGATCTTGGTGCCGCCCTTGGCAGCGCCGGAACGACCCGGGTGGTGCTGCTTGCGGTGCTTGACTCGACGGGGAATCAACATGCTCAGGACTCTCCCTCTGAGCTGGACGGGGCGCTGGCGGCAGCGGCCGGAGCCGCCGACTCGACAGCGGTGGACTCGGGCGCGGTCTCCGGACGCTCGCGACGGGCACGGGCGGGGCGGTCGGCGCCCTCGCGACGGGGACCACGGCTCGGGCGCGGCGCGGCAGCCTGCTGCTGGGCCAGCTCGCGGGCCGTGACGTCGCCCTTGTAGATCCACACCTTGACGCCGATGCGACCGAACGTGGTGCGGGCCTCGTAGAAGCCGTAGTCAATCTGCGCACGCAGGGTGTGCAGCGGGACGCGACCCTCACGGTAGAACTCGGTGCGGGACATCTCAGCGCCGCCGAGACGGCCCGAGACCTGGACACGGATGCCCTTGGCGCCGGCGCGGGTGGCGGACTGCATGCCCTTGCGCATCGCGCGACGGAACGAGACGCGAGCAGAGAGCTGCTCGGCGATGCCCTGCGCGACGAGCTGGCTGTCGACCTCGGGGTTCTTGACCTCGAGGATGTTCAGCTGGACCTGCTTGCCCGTGAGCTTCTCGAGCTCACCGCGGATGCGGTCGGCCTCGGCGCCACGGCGACCGATGACGATGCCCGGGCGCGCGGTGTGGATGTCCACACGCACGCGGTCACGGGTGCGCTCGATCTCGACGCGGGAGATGCCGGCCCGCTCCATGCCCTCGGACATGAGCTTGCGGATGGCGACGTCTTCCTTGACGTAGTCGCGGTACCGCTGACCCTCCTTGGTGGAGTCAGCGAACCAGCGGCTCTTGTGCTCGGTGGTGATGCCGAGGCGGAAGCCGTGCGGGTTGACCTTCTGGCCCATTAGCGGGTGCCTCCCTTGGTGGTCTTCGGCGTGACGACCACGGTGATGTGGCTGGTGCGCTTGTTGATGCGGGCCGCACGGCCCTGGGCGCGCGGGCGGAACCGCTTCATCGTCGGGCCCTCGTCGACGAAGGCAGCGCTGATGAACAGCGTGCGCTCGTCGAACGGCTCCGAAGCCCGGTCGGCCTTGACCCGAGCGTTCGCGATGGCGCTCTCGAGCACCTTCTGGATCGGCTCCGACGCGGACTGCGGGGCGAACTGCAGCACCGACACGGCATCGACGGCCTTCTTGCCGCGGATGAGGTCGACCATGCGTCGCGCCTTCTGGGGCGTGACGCGGACGTGCCGCGCACTCGCCTTGGCTTCCATCACGTTGTCCTTGTTCTCAGTGGGGGCGGCCATCAGCGACGACGCCCCTTCTTGTCGTCCTTCACGTGACCCTTGAACGTGCGGGTCGGCGCGAACTCACCGAGCTTGTGGCCGACCATCGACTCGGTGACGAACACCGGGACGTGCTTGCGGCCGTCGTGCACGGCAAGGGTGTGACCGAGCATGTCCGGGCTGATGACCGAACGACGCGACCAGGTCTTGATGACGTTCTTGGAACCCGCTTCGTTCTGGGCGTCCACCTTCTTCTGAAGGTGATCGTCGATGAAGGGGCCCTTCTTCAGACTGCGAGGCATGTATCCAGGCTCCTATCAGCGCTTCTTGCCAGTACGACGGCGGCGAACGATCAGCTTGTCGCTCGGCTTGCCGGGGCGGCGGGTGCGGCCCTCGGCCTGACCCCACGGGCTGACCGGGTGGCGACCACCGGAGGTCTTGCCCTCACCACCACCGTGCGGGTGGTCGACCGGGTTCATGGCGACACCACGGACGGTCGGGCGCTTGCCCTTCCAGCGCATGCGGCCGGCCTTGCCCCAGTTGATGTTGGACTGCTCGGCGTTGCCCACCTCGCCGACCGTGGCGCGGCAGCGCAGGTCGACGTTGCGGATCTCGCCGGACGGCATACGCAACTGTGCGTAGGGGCCGTCCTTGGCGACGAGCTGCACACGCACCCCAGCCGAGCGGGCGATCTTCGCGCCGCCGCCAGGCTTGAGCTCGACCGCGTGGATGACCGTACCGGTGGGGATGTTGCGCAGCGGCAGGCTTGTTGCCGGGCTTGATGTCGGCCCCAGCGCCGTTCTCGATGTTGGCGCCCTGCTCGAGGCCCTTGGGGGCCAGGATGTAGCGCTTCTCACCGTCGGCGTAGTGCAGCAGCGCGATGCGCGCCGTGCGGTTGGGGTCGTACTCGATGTGAGCGACCTTGGCCGGCACGCCGTCCTTGTCATGACGACGGAAGTCGATGACGCGGTAGGCGCGCTTGTGGCCACCACCGATGTGGCGGGTCGTGATGCGCCCGTTGCTGTTGCGGCCGCCGGACTTGGTCAGTGGACGGACCAGCGACTTCTCCGGCGTGGTGCGCGTGACCTCGACGAAGTCAGCGACGCTGGAGCCGCGGCGACCAGGCGTCGTCGGCTTGTATTTACGGATACCCATGTTCGTAATCCCTTACGTCTCTTCGGCGTCCTCGTCAGGCGCCGGCACCGAAGATGTCGATCGAGCCCTCGCGGAGGGTGACGATCGCACGCTTGGTGTCCTTGCGCTTGCCGATGCCGAACCGCGTGCGGCGGGTCTTGCCGATGCGGTTGAGGGTGTGGACGGAGTCGACCTTGACGTTGAAGACGCGCTCGACGGCGATCTTGATCTCGGTCTTGTTGGCTCGCGGGTCGACGATGAAGGTGTACTTGCCCTGGTTGAGCAGCGAGTACGACTTCTCCGAGACGACGGGCGCGATCAGAATGTCGCGCGGGTCCTTGCCAGCAGCGAGAGTGCTCACTTCGTCTCCTCCTCGGCCTCGGCCTTGGCAGCCTTGGCGGGCTTGTCGGCCTTCTCAGCCTTGGCGGGCTTGTCAGCCTTCGCGGGCTTGTCAGCCTTCTCAGCCTTGTCGGTCGTAGCGGCGGCCTCGACGGCAACCTGGACCTCGACGCTGCCCACGGGCTGGGCGCCACTGACGAACGCGTCCAGCGCAGCGCGGGTGAAGACCACGTCGTCGGCGCAGAGCACGTCGTAGGTGTTCAGCTGGTCGGCGGCGAGCACGTGCACGCCCTCGAGGTTGCGCACCGACTTCATCGACACGAGGTCGCTGCGGTCGAGCACGACGAGCACGTTGGGGCGCTCGGTCAGGCCGGCCAGCAGCGCCAGCGCGTCCTTGGTGGACGGCGCATCGCCGGTCACCAGGGAGTCGACGACGTGGATGCGGTCGTGGCGCGCCCGGTCCGAGAGGGCACCGCGCAGGGCGGCGGCCTTCATCTTCTTGGGGGTGCGCTGCGAGTAGTCACGCGGCTGCGGGCCGTGGACGACGCCACCACCGGCGAACTGCGGGGCGCGGGTCGAGCCCTGACGGGCGCGGCCGGTGCCCTTCTGGCGGTAAGGCTTGCGGCCTCCACCGCGGACCTCGCCACGCGTCTTGGTGGAGTGCGTGCCCTGGCGGGCAGCAGCCATCTGCGCGACGACGACCTGGTGGATCAGCGGGACGTTGACCTGGACGTCGAAGATCTCGACGGGGAGGTCAGCGGCGGTTGTGGTTGCCATCTGGCTCAGGCTCCCTTCGCGGCCGTGCGGACGAGGACGGTGCCGCCACGGGGGCCGGGAACGGCGCCCTTGACGAGCAGCAGGCCCTTGTCGGCGTCCACGGCGTGGATGGTGAGGTTCTGGGTGGTCTGGCGCACGCCGCCCATCCGGCCGGCCATGCGCATGCCCTTGAAGACCCGGCCCGGGGTGGCGCAGCCACCGATCGAACCCGGCTTGCGGTGGTTCTTGTGCGAACCGTGCGAGGAGCTCACGCCGTGGAAGCCGTGACGCTTCATGACACCGGCGAAACCCTTGCCCTTGGTGGTGCCGGTGACGTCGATGTCCTGGCCGGCCTCGAAGGTCTCGACCGTGATCTCCTGGCCGAGCGTGTACTCGGTGGCATCAGCGGTGCGGAGCTCGACGAGGTGGCGGCGGGGGGTCACGCCAGCCTTCTCGAAGTGGCCGGTGAGCGGCTTGGTCACCTTGCGCGGGTCGATGGCGCCGAACGCGATCTGCACGGCGGCGTAGCCGTCGCTCTCGGCCTGGCGAACCTGCGTGACGACGCAGGGCCCGGCCTCGATGACGGTGACGGGGACGAGCCGGTTGTCGGCGTCCCACACCTGGGTCATGCCGAGCTTCGTGCCCAGCACACCCTTCACGGTCTTGGTAGCAGTCATTTCGTCAGCCTCAGAGCTTGATCTCGATGTTGACGTCAGCCGGCAGGTCGAGGCGCATCAGCGAGTCGACGGCCTTGGGCGTCGGGTCGATGATGTCGATGAGGCGCTTGTGGGTGCGCATCTCGAAGTGCTCGCGGCTGTCCTTGTACTTGTGGGGCGAACGGATGACCACGAATACGTTCTTCTCCGTGGGCAGCGGCACGGGGCCAACCACCGTCGCGCCGGCACGGGTGACCGTGTCGACAATCTTGCGCGCCGAGTTGTCGATGACCTCGTGGTCATACGACTTCAGTCGGATGCGGATCTTCTGTCCCGCCATCTCCGTTACGTCTCTCTCTCGCCGAACACTTAGCTTGTAGCCGTCTCTGCTGCCATCCGACCCCCGAGGTCGGGTGTGTCGCACCCGCTTCGCGGCCCGACGACATGCGCTTCCACGCTCGTCGTTCGGATCGGTTGGCCCGGCAGAGCCGGGGCTTGCGCTTCCCTGGAGTGTCGCCCCGCCCCGTGATTCGGGCGGTTCGAGGTGTGGCACCGGGGTGGCGGCAACGACCATGTTTTCCAGACAGGCCATCGCCGCGCGTCAAGCAACCGCTCTAGTGTGCCAGAGGCTCGGGCGACCTACCAAATCGGGCCGGGAGCACCCGGCATACCGGCGTTGGTGGCGCGTCGCGGGAGCCGCGCCGCCCGCGCGCGTATGCCGGGTCAGGGCGACCGATGCCCGCCACCGGCCGCCCGCACACGGCAGGATGCGTTCATGACGACGTTGCCGATCGGCCCCGGGAGAGCCCGGCAGGGCGAGATCTACCGTGCTGGCGTGCTGGGGCGCAGTCCCGCGGTGCCCGCCGACTGTGCCGAGCTGGAGCGCCGCGCGCAGGGCGCCATGTCGCTGCGGGCGTGGGCCTATGTCGCTGGCGGGGCCGGCGAGGGCGCGACGATGCGCGCGAACCGGGCGGCTTTCGACCGCTGGCAGATCCGGCCCCGGATGCTCCCGGGCCAGGCACAGCGTGACCTGCGCACGACCGTCCTGGGGAACGAGCTGGCCACTCCCCTGCTCCTGGCGCCGATCGGAGCCGCGGGCCTGGTCCACGACGACAGCGACCTGCACATCGCCCGCGCCGCGGCGCAGGCCGGCGTGCCGTACGTGATCTCCAACCAGGGTTGCACGCCGATGGAGGACATCGCAGCAGCCATGGGCGACGCGCCCCGGTGGTTCCAGCTCTACTGGTCGACCGACGAGGCGCTCGTCGACAGCCTGCTCGCACGGGCGGACGCCATCGGCGCAGGGGCGTTGGTGGTCACCCTCGACACGACGATGCTCGGGTGGCGCCCGGCGGACCTGAACCTCGGCAGCCTGCCCTTCTCCCAAGGGATCGGGATCGCGCAGTACACCTCGGACCCGCGATTCCAGGAGATCGTCCGTGAGCGGGTGGCGCGCGCCACCCCGAGTCCGGAGAAGGTCGAGGTCACCCTCGGCGCCCTGCGCTCGCTGCTGTCGATCAGCCGCAACCACCCGGGGCCGTGGCGCGCCAACCTCCGTTCGCCCGAACCCCGGGCCGCGGTGGAGGCGTTCCTGGACATCTACTCCAACCCCGGGCTGACCTGGGAACACCTGGGCACGCTGCGCCAGCGGACGGACCTGCCCATCGTGCTCAAGGGGATCCTGCACCCCGACGATGCGGTGCGGGCCGTCGAGCTCGGAGCCAGCGGCATCGTCGTGAGCAACCACGGCGGACGTCAGGTGGACGGCGCCGTCGCGAGCCTCGACGCCCTCCCCGCGATCCGCGCGGCCGTGGGGCCAGGCACGACGCTGATCCTGGACAGCGGGGTCCGCACCGGCTCGGACGTCGCCAAGGCCCTGGCCCTCGGCGCGGACGCCGTCGCCCTGGGGCGGCCCTACCTCTACGGGCTCGCGCTGGCCGGACAGGACGGGGTGCGTGAGGTCGTCGCCAACGTGCTCGCCGAGCTGGACCTCACCCTGGGACTGTCGGGCGTGACCTCGGTGGCCGAGCTCGGTCCGGACCTGCTGCAGACCGCTCCCTGACCGGTCCGGCCGGTGCGACTCGTCAGGGCGGCATACGGAAGGGCGGCATACGGAAGGGCGGCATACGGAAGGGGCGACATACGGAAGGGCCCCACAGCCGAAGCTGTGGGGCCCTCTCGCTGGTGCGGGAAGCGTCAGATCACTTGAGGATCTTGGTGACGCGGCCGGCGCCCACGGTGCGGCCACCTTCGCGGATAGCGAACTTGAGGCCCTCCTCCATGGCGATCGGCTGGATGAGCTCGACGTTCATCTCCGTGTTGTCACCGGGCATGACCATCTCGGTGCCCTCGGGGAGGTGCACGACGCCGGTCACGTCAGTGGTGCGGAAGTAGAACTGCGGGCGGTAGTTGTCGTAGAACGGCGTGTGACGGCCACCCTCATCCTTGGACAGGATGTAGACGTTCGCCTCGAAGTCCGTGTGCGGGGTGATCGAGCCGGGCTTGACGATGACCTGGCCGCGCTCGACGTCCTCGCGCTTGGTGCCACGAAGCAGCAGACCGACGTTCTCGCCCGCACGACCCTCGTCGAGGAGCTTGCGGAACATCTCGACACCGGTGACGGTGGTCTTGGCCGGAGGGCCGGTGTGGATGCCCACGATCTCGACCTCCTCGTTGACCTTGAGGATGCCGCGCTCGATGCGGCCGGTGACGACCGTGCCACGACCGGTGATGGTGAAGACGTCCTCGACGGGCATGAGGAACGGCTTGTCGATCTCGCGCTCCGGAACCGGAATCGAGTTGTCGACAGCGTCCATCAGCTCGAGCACGGACTGGCCCCACTCGGCGTCGCCCTCGAGGGCCTTCAGCGCGGAGACCTTGACGACCGGCAGGTCGTCGCCCGGGAACTCGTAGGAGGACAGCAGCTCGCGGACCTCCATCTCGACGAGCTCGAGGATCTCCTCGTCGTCGACCATGTCGGCCTTGTTGAGCGCCACGACGATGTAGGGGACGCCGACCTGGCGGGCCAGGAGGACGTGCTCCTTCGTCTGCGGCATGGGGCCGTCGGTGGCGGCGACCACGAGGATCGCGCCGTCCATCTGGGCCGCACCCGTGATCATGTTCTTCACGTAGTCCGCGTGACCGGGGCAGTCGACGTGCGCGTAGTGACGGCTCTCGGTCTGGTACTCGATGTGCGCGATGGAGATGGTGATACCGCGCTGCTTCTCCTCGGGCGCCTTGTCGATGTCCTCGAACGCGAACTGCGGGTTCAGGTCGGGGTACTTGTCGTGCAGGACCTTGGAAATCGCAGCCGTCAGCGTCGTCTTACCGTGGTCGATGTGACCAATGGTGCCGATGTTGACGTGCGGCTTAGTCCGCTCGAACTTTGCCTTCGCCACTTGATGTCCTCCTCAGGACTCTTCTTGGTGATACGCCTTACGACCTGGCGGACGTGGCGCGGATTATGGGAGTAGTGCGTGGTGCAGTCGTCGTGCTGTCGTGGTGCCGACCGGTAATGCTACCGGTCACTCACCACGGGTCTTTTTGATGATCTCCTCGGCGACAGCCTTGGGGACCTCGGCGTAGGAGTCAAACTCCATGGAGTAGTTCGCACGACCCTGGGTCTTGGACCGCAGGTCGCCGACGTACCCGAACATCTCCGACAGGGGCACCAGACCGCGCACGACCTTGGCACCGCTGATGTCCTCCATGGCCTGGATCTGGCCACGACGGGAGTTGATGTCTCCGATGACGTCGCCCATGTAGTCCTCGGGCGTGCGCACCTCGACGGCCATCATCGGCTCGAGGAGCACGGGGTCGGCCTTGCGGACGGCCTCCTTGAGCGCCATGGAGCCGGCGATCTTGAACGCCATCTCGGAGGAGTCGACGTCGTGGTAGGCGCCGTCGAGCAGGGGAGGCCTTGATGCCCACCAGCGGGTAACCGGCCAGCACGCCGTACTGCATGGCGTCCTGGATGCCGGCGTCGACCGACGGGATGTACTCGCGCGGGATGCGGCCACCGGTGACCTTGTTCTCGAACTCGTACAGCTCACCGGACTCGGTGGTGTCCAGCGGCTCGATGCTGATCTGCACCTTCGCGAACTGGCCGGAGCCACCCGTCTGCTTCTTGTGGGTGTAGTCGTACTTCTCGACGGTGCGACGGATCGTCTCGCGGTAGGCCACCTGCGGCTTGCCGACGTTCGCCTCGACCTTGAACTCGCGCTTCATGCGGTCGACCAGGATGTCGAGGTGCAGCTCACCCATGCCGGCGATGATCGTCTGGCCGGTCTCCTCGTCGTGGTGGACCTGGAAGGTCGGGTCCTCGGCGGAGAGCTTCTGGATGGCCGTCGACAGCTTCTCCTGGTCGCCCTTGGTCTTGGGCTCGATGGCCACCTGGATGACCGGGTCCGGGAAGGTCATCGACTCGAGGACGATCTGCTCGTTCGGGTCGCTGAGGGTGTCACCGGTGGTGGTGTCCTTCAGGCCGATCGCCGCGTAGATGTGGCCGGCGAGGGCCTCGTCCACGGGGTTCTCCTTGTTGGCGTGCATCTGGAAGAGCTTGCCGATGCGCTCCTTGCGGCCCTTGGTCGTGTTGACGACCGCGGAGCCGGAGGAGATCTGGCCGGAGTACACGCGGATGAACGTCAGCGTGCCGAAGAACGGGTGCGTGGCGACCTTGAAGGCCAGCGCCGAGAACGGCTCGCTGGTGTCGGGCTTGCGCGTCATCTCGATCTCCTCGTGGTTCGGCTTGTGGCCGACCATCGGGGGGACGTCGAGCGGCGACGGCAGGTAGTCGACGACCGCGTCGAGCATCGGCTGCACACCGCGGTTCTTGAAGGCGGAGCCACACAGGATCGGGTAGAGCTCGGAGTTGACCGTGAGCTTGCGGATCGCGCCCTTGATCTCCTCGGGCGTCAGCTCCTCGCCACCGAGGTACTTCTCCATGAGGGTGTCGTCGGACTCGGCAACGCGCTCGACGAGGTGGTGGCGGTACTCCTCCACCTTCTCGACCATGTCGGCCGGGATCTCCTGGATCTCGTACTTGGCGCCCATGGTCACGTCACCCTTGGCGTCACCGGGCCACACGAGGGCGCGACGGTAGATGAGGTCGACGACACCGACGAACTCGCTCTCGGAGCCGATCGGCAGCTGGAGCACGAGGGGCTCGGCGCCGAGGCGGTCCTTGATGGTCTGCACGGTGAAGTAGAAGTCCGCGCCGAGCTTGTCCATCTTGTTGACGAACGCGATGCGGGGCACGTCGTACTTGTCGGCCTGGCGCCAGACGGTCTCGGACTGGGGCTCGACGCCCTCCTTGCCGTCGAACACCGCGACGGCGCCGTCCAGCACGCGCAACGAGCGCTCGACCTCGACGGTGAAGTCGACGTGGCCGGGGGTGTCGATGATGTTGATCTGGGTGCCCTCCCAGAAGGAGGTCACGGCGGCAGACGTGATCGTGATGCCGCGCTCCTTCTCCTGCTCCATCCAGTCGGTGGTCGAGGCACCGTCGTGGGTCTCACCGATCTTGTGGTTGACACCGGTGTAGAAGAGGATGCGCTCCGTCGTCGTCGTCTTGCCGGCGTCGATGTGCGCCATGATGCCGATGTTGCGGACCTTGGTCAGGTCCGTCAGGACGTCGAGTGCCACTCGTATCTCATCTCGCTCGTTGCGGAAGTTCTGTTCGTGCGCGACCGGGCGTGCATTCCCGGGCGCGGGCTCTCGGTATGCCGCGTGCGCGCGGGGCGCACGCGGCATACCGAGGCGCTGTTACCAGCGGTAGTGCGCGAAGGCCTTGTTGGACTCGGCCATCTTGTGGGTGTCCTCGCGACGCTTCACCGCGGCACCGAGGCCGTTGGAGGCGTCGAGGATCTCGTTCATGAGGCGCTCGGTCATGGTCTTCTCACGACGCTGACGCGAGTAGCCGACCATCCAGCGCAGGGCCAGCGTGGTCGCGCGGTTGGGCTTGACCTCGATCGGCACCTGGTAGGTCGCGCCACCGACACGGCGGGACTTGACCTCGAGGGTGGGGCGGATGTTGTCCAGGGCACGCTTGAGCGTGGCCACGGGGTCGGTGCCGGTCTTCTCCTTGACGCCGTCGAGGGCGCCGTAGACGATCGTCTCGGCGATGGACTTCTTGCCATCGAGGAGGATCTTGTTGACCAGCTGGGTGACCAGCGGGGAGTTGTGAACCGGGTCGACGACGAGGGGGCGCTTCGGCGCGGGTCCCTTGCGAGGCATTACTTCTTCTCCATCTTCGCGCCGTAACGGGAACGGGCCTGCTTGCGGTTCTTCACACCCTGGGTGTCGAGCGAGCCGCGGACGATCTTGTAACGCACACCGGGCAGGTCCTTCACACGACCACCACGCACGAGCACGATGGAGTGCTCCTGCAGGTTGTGGCCGACGCCCGGGATGTAGGCCGTGACCTCGATGCCGCTGGTCAGGCGCACACGGGCGACCTTGCGCAGGGCAGAGTTCGGCTTCTTGGGGGTGGTGGTGTACACGCGCGTGCACACTCCGCGGCGCTGGGGCGAGCCCTTGAGGGCAGGAGTCTTGGTCTTGGTGACCTTGTCCTGACGCCCCTTGCGCACAAGCTGGTTGATCGTAGGCAACCTGTTCTCCGTACGTTGTCGTTGTCGGTGCCCTCGGGCCGCGGTGCGGCCGGCTCGGGCACTCCTTGGTGTGGTGCCCCTGCCGACCCCCGCACTCGGGTGTGTCGTCAGTGGCGCTCTCCCCTGCACCACCCACGCGCGATCCTGAGGACTCCAGGGATCGGTGGTGGGTTGCCCGGCGAGAGGTGGTGCTGGCTGCGGTGGCCGACGATCGCGGACGATGATCGGTGCCGACTCCAGCGGCGTGCCCGAGCAGACCTCAGGCACAGTGTTCAAAGATACCGCCTGCACAGTGGGCCACCAAATCGGTTCGGCCTTCGCAGACGTAGTCATCCTTCACAACAACGCTGCCCCGTCGGGTATGCCGCCACCTGCCTTCCGGTCGATCGGGCCACGGGGGCTCGATGACCGTCCCCGTGCCGAGGACACGATGCAGGGGGACGGCTGAGGGGGCCGGACCGGCGAACCGGACCGACCCCCTCGGGTCATGCTGTGCGTCGGACGTCAGTGCGTCACTCCAGGCCCAGCTCCGCGTCGTCGAGGCGGATGGCCTCGCCGGACCCGGGGCCGAACACGGGGTAGTCGTACTCGTAGCTCGGCATGGTGTACATCGCGGCCTTGGCCTCTTCGGTCGGCTCCACCTTGATGTTCCGGTAGCGCGGGAGACCCGTGCCGGCCGGGATGAGCTTGCCGAGGATGACGTTCTCCTTCAGACCCAGCAGGGGGTCCGACTTGGCGTTCATCGCGGCCTCGGTGAGGACGCGGGTCGTCTCCTGGAAGGAGGCGGCCGACAGCCAGGAGTCCGTGGCCAGCGACGCCTTGGTGATGCCCATCAGCTCGGGGCGACCCGATGCCGGGCGACCACCCTCGGCCACCACGCGGCGGTTCTCGGTCTCGAAGCGACCGCGCTCGGCCAGCTCACCCGGGAGCAGGTCGGCGTCGGCGGACTCGATGATCGTGATGCGCCGCAGCATCTGGCGGACAATGACCTCGATGTGCTTGTCGTGGATCGACACACCCTGCTGGCGGTAGACGTGCTGGACCTCGTCCACCAGGTGCATCTGGACCGCACGCGGCCCGAGGATGCGCAGCACCTGCTTGGGGTCGATGGAACCGACCGTCAGCTGGTGACCGACCTCGACGTGCTCACCGTCGGCGACGAGCAGGCGGGCCCGCTTGCTCACCGGGTAGGCGTGCTCCTCGGAGCCGTCGTCCGGCGTGAGCATGAGGCGACGGGTCTTGTCGGTGTCCTCGATGGTGACGCGACCGCTGGCCTCGGCGATCGGGGACACACCCTTGGGGGTGCGGGCCTCGAACAGCTCGACCACACGGGGCAGACCCTGCGTGATGTCGTCACCAGCCACACCACCGGTGTGGAAGGTACGCATCGTCAGCTGGGTGCCGGGCTCACCGATGGACTGTGCGGCGATGATGCCGACCGCCTCACCGATGTCGACCAGCTTGCCGGTGGCCAACGAGCGGCCGTAGCACGCGGCACAGGTGCCGACGTGCGACTCGCAGGTGAGGACCGAACGGACCTTGACCTGCTCGACTCCAGCAGCGACGAGCGCGTCGATGACGACATCACCGAGGTCGATACCGGCCTCGGCCAGCGTCGCACCGTCGAGGACGACGTCCTCGGCGAGCGTGCGGGCGTAGACCGAGGTCTCGACGTCGTCGTGCTCCACCAGCGTGCCGTCGGCCATCTTCTGGGCGATCGGCATGACCAGGCCACGCTCGGTGCCGCAGTCGTCCTCGCGGATGATGACGTCCTGCGAGACGTCCACCAGACGACGGGTGAGGTAACCCGAGTCAGCGGTACGCAGCGCGGTGTCGGCCAGACCCTTACGGGAACCGTGCGTCGAGATGAAGAACTCGAGCACCGACAGACCCTCGCGGAAGTTCGCGCGGATCGGGCGGGGAATGATGTCGCCCTTCGGGTTGGACACCAGACCACGCATACCGGCGATCTGACGCAGCTGCATCCAGTTACCACGCGCACCCGAGGACACCATCTTGTAGATGGTGTTCGTCTTCGGGAGGTTGGCCTCCATCTCCTTGGCGACCTCGTTGGTGGCCTGGGTCCAGATCTCGATGAGCTCCTGACGGCGCTCGTCGTCGGTGATCAGACCACGCTCGTACTGGGTCTGGACCTTGGTGGCCTTGGTCTCGTAGCCCTCGAGGATCTCGCCCTTGCGGGGCGGGGTCACGACGTCGGAGATGGCCACCGTGGTGCCCGAGCGGGTCGCCCAGTGGAAGCCATACTCCTTCAGCGCGTCGAGGCTCGCCGCCACCTGGACCTTGCTGTACCGCTCGGCCAGGTCGTTGACGATCGTGGACAGCCGCTTCTTGTCGACGGGGGCGTCGACGAAGGGGTAGTCCACCGGCAGCGTCTGGTTGAACAGCGCGCGACCGAGGCTGGTCTCGACGGTGAGCGACGGCACCTGGCCGAGCTCGTTGGCCTCGACACCCTCGGGGAGCACGGTGCCGGGGATCGGCACGACGTCCACGAGGCGGATCTTGACCTTGCTGCCGAGCTCGAGCTCGCCGGAGTCGAACGCCATCCGGGCCTCGGAGACGGACGAGAACGCCCGACCCGAGCCGCGGCCGTTCTCCACCTCGGAGGTGAGGTGGAACAGGCCGATGATCATGTCCTGGGTGGGCATGGTCACGGGGCGGCCGTCGGCCGGCTTGAGGATGTTGTTGCTCGAGAGCATGAGGATGCGGGCCTCGGCCTGCGCCTCGGTGCTCAGCGGCACGTGCACGGCCATCTGGTCACCGTCGAAGTCGGCGTTGAAGGCCGAGCAGACGAGCGGGTGGATCTGGATGGCCTTGCCCTCGACGAGCTGGGGCTCGAACGCCTGGATGCCGAGGCGGTGCAGCGTGGGCGCGCGGTTGAGCAGCACGGGGTGCTCGGTGATGACCTCTTCGAGAACGTCCCACACGACCGGGCGAGCCCGCTCGACCATGCGCTTGGCCGACTTGATGTTCTGCGCGTGGTCGAGGTCGACCAGGCGCTTCATCACGAACGGCTTGAACAGCTCGAGCGCCATCTGCTTGGGCAGACCGCACTGGTGCAGCTTGAGCTGCGGGCCGACGACGATGACCGAACGGCCGGAGTAGTCGACGCGCTTGCCGAGCAGGTTCTGGCGGAACCGGCCCTGCTTGCCCTTGAGCATGTCGGACAGCGACTTGAGCGGACGGTTGCCGGGACCCGTGACCGGGCGGCCGCGGCGGCCGTTGTCGAAGAGGCTGTCGACAGCCTCCTGGAGCATGCGCTTCTCGTTGTTGACGATGATCTCCGGCGCGCCGAGGTCCAACAGCCGCTTGAGGCGGTTGTTGCGGTTGATCACGCGGCGGTAGAGGTCGTTGAGGTCGGACGTGGCGAAGCGGCCACCGTCGAGCTGCACCATCGGGCGCAGGTCCGGCGGGATGACCGGGACGGCGTCGAGCACCATGCCGGACGGCTTGTTCGTCGTCGCCTGGAAGGCGGTGACGACCTTGAGCCGCTTGAGCGCACGGGTCTTCTTCTGGCCCTTGCCGGTGGCGATGATCTCGCGGAGCAGCTCGGACTCGGCCTGCAGGTCGAAGTCCTCAAGGCGCTTCTGGATCGCCGCAGCGCCCATGCCGCCCTCGAAGTAGAGCCCGAACCGGTCCCGCATCTCGCGGTAGAGGATCTCGTCGCCCTCGAGGTCTTGGACCTTGAGGTTCTTGAACCGGTCCCAGACCTGCTCGAGCCGCTCGATCTGCTGGTCGGCGCGCTTGCGGATCTGGTTCATCTCGCGGTCCGCGGACTCGCGCACCTTGCGGCGCGCGTCAGCCTTGGCACCCTCGGCCTCGAGCTCGGCGATGTCGGACTCCAGGCGCTTGGCGCGGGCCTCGATCTCGGCGTCGCGCTTGTTCTGGTGCTCCTTGCGCTCCACCTCGATCTGGGCCTCGAGCGAAGGCAGGTCCTTGTGACGCTGCTCCTCGTCGACCGAGGTGATCATGTAGGCCGCGAAGTAGATGACCTTCTCGAGGTCCTTCGGGGCGAGGTCGAGCAGGTAGCCCAGGCGCGACGGGACGCCCTTGAAGTACCAGATGTGGGTGACCGGGGCGGCGAGCTCGATGTGGCCCATCCGCTCACGACGCACCTTGGCGCGGGTGACCTCGACACCGCAGCGCTCACAGATGATGCCCTTGAAGCGGACGCGCTTGTACTTGCCGCAGTTGCACTCCCAGTCCCGGGTGGGGCCGAAGATGCGTTCGCAGAACAGGCCCTCCTTCTCGGGCTTGAGCGTGCGGTAGTTGATGGTTTCAGGCTTCTTGACCTCACCATGGCTCCACTGGCGGATGTCCTCCGCAGTGGCCAGGCCGATGCGCAACTCGTCGAAGAAGTTGACGTCGAGCACGTGGTTCCTTCTCTCGTGTCTCTATAAAAACTGAAGTGGTCTGATCGGATGGGCCGTGGAGGGAGGTATGCCGCGTGGCCGGGCCACGCGGCATACCTCACCGCATCAGACCTCTTCGACGCTGCTCGGCTCGCGCCGAGACAGGTCAATGCCGAGCTCTTCGGCGGCGCGGAAGACGTCCTCGTCGGACTCCTTCAGCTCGATCGATGTGCCGTCGCTGGAGAGGACCTCGACGTTGAGGCACAACGACTGCATCTCCTTGATGAGCACCTTGAAGGACTCGGGGATGCCCGGCTCGGGGATGTTGTCGCCCTTGACGATGGCCTCGTAGACCTTCACGCGGCCCTGCACGTCGTCGGACTTGATGGTGAGCAGCTCCTGCAGCGCGTAAGCCGCGCCGTACGCCTCGAGGGCCCAGACCTCCATCTCACCGAAGCGCTGGCCACCGAACTGGGCCTTACCGCCAAGCGGCTGCTGGGTGATCATCGAGTACGGACCCGTGCTGCGCGCGTGGATCTTGTCGTCCACGAGGTGGTGCAGCTTGAGGATGTACATGTAGCCCACCGACACCGGCTCGGGGAACGGCTCACCGGAGCGGCCGTCGAAGAGCCGGGACTTGCCGGAGCCGTCGATGAGACGCACGTCGTCGCGGGTCTTGGTCGTGGAGTCCAGCAGACCCACGATCTCGTCCTCGCGCACACCGTCGAACACCGGCGAGGCGACTCGCGTGCCGGCCGGGGCCGAACGCGCGTCCTCGGGGATCAGCTTGGCCCAGTCCGGGTTGCCGGCGATCTCCCAACCGCGGCTCGCCGCCCACCCGAGGTGGAGCTCGAGGATCTGGCCGACGTTCATACGGCCGGGAACACCGAGCGGGTTGAGCACGACGTCCACAGGGGTGCCGTCCTCGAGGAACGGCATGTCCTCGACGGGCAGGATCTTGGAGATGACGCCCTTGTTGCCGTGACGGCCGGCGAGCTTGTCACCATCGGTGATCTTGCGCTTGTTGGCGACGTAGACGCGGACAAGCTGGTTGACGCCCGGGGGCAGGTCGTCGCCTTCGTCCTTGTCGAACACCTTGACGCCGATGACCGTGCCGGTCTCGCCGTGGGGCACCTTGAGCGAGGTGTCGCGGACCTCACGGGCCTTCTCACCGAAGATGGCGCGCAGCAGGCGCTCCTCCGGGGTCAGCTCGGTCTCACCCTTGGGCGTGACCTTGCCGACCAGCAGGTCGCCGTCGCGGACCTCGGCACCGATGCGGATGATGCCGCGCTCGTCGAGGTCGGCCAGGACCTCCTCGGAGACGTTCGGGATGTCCCGGGTGATCTCCTCGGGCCCGAGCTTGGTGTCGCGGGCGTCGACCTCGTGCTCCTCGATGTGGATCGAGGAGAGGACGTCGTCCTGCACCAACCGCTGGCTGAGGATGATCGCGTCCTCGTAGTTGTGGCCCTCCCACGGCATGAACGCCACGAGCAGGTTGCGACCCAGGGCCATCTCGCCACCATCGGTCGCGGGTCCGTCGGCGATGACGCCGCCGGCCTCGACCCGGTCACCCTCGTTGACGACAACGACCTGGTTGTAGGACGTGCCCTGGTTGGAGCGCGCGAACTTGGCGATCCGGTAGGTGCGTGTCGAGCCGTCGTCGCCGGCCACGGTCACGAGGTCGGCAGAGACCTCGGTGACCACACCAGCGGTCTCGGCCCGGACGACGTCGCCCGAGTCGAGGGCGGCGCGGTACTCCATGCCGGTGCCGACGAGCGGAGCCTCGGACTTCACCAGCGGCACCGCCTGGCGCTGCATGTTGGAGCCCATGAGCGCACGGTTGGCGTCATCGTGCTCGAGGAAGGGGATCAGCGCGGTCGCGGCCGAGACCATCTGGCGCGGCGAGACGTCCATGTAGTCGACGTCCTCACCGGGGATGTAGTCGACCTCGCCACCCTTGGTGCGGACGAGGACGCGGTCCTCGGTGAACAGGCCGTCGGCGTTGATGACGGCGTTGGCCTGCGCGATGACGTGGCGGTCCTCCTCGTCAGCCGAGAGGTAGTGGATCTCGTCGGTGACGGTGCCCTTGACGACCTTGCGGTACGGCGTCTCGATGAAGCCGAACGCGTTGATCCGGCCGTAGGAGGCGAGCGAACCGATCAGACCGATGTTGGGACCCTCGGGGGTCTCGATCGGGCACATGCGGCCGTAGTGCGACGGGTGGACGTCACGGACCTCCATGCCGGCGCGGTCACGGGACAGACCACCCGGGCCCAGCGCAGACAGACGCCGCTTGTGCGTCAGCCCGGCCAGCGGGTTGTTCTGGTCCATGAACTGCGACAGCTGCGAGGTGCCGAAGAACTCCTTGATCGAGGCCACCACCGGGCGGATGTTGATCAGGGTCTGCGGGGTGATCGCCTCGACGTCCTGCGTGGTCATGCGCTCGCGGACGACGCGCTCCATGCGGGACAGACCGGTGCGGACCTGGTTCTGGATGAGCTCGCCGACGTTGCGCAGGCGGCGGTTGCCGAAGTGGTCGATGTCATCGACCTCGACCGGCACGTCCTGGCCGTTCTTGCCCGAGAGCGTCAGCTCGCCAGCGTGCAGCGCGACGATGTACTTGATCGTCGCGACGATGTCGTCCACCGACAGGACCGAGTCGGCCAGCTCGGCGGCGACGCCCAGCTTGCGGTCGATCTTGTAGCGGCCAACCTTGGCGAGGTCGTAGCGCTTGGGGTTGAAGTACAGGTTGTCCAGGAGGGTCTGGGCAGCCTCGCGGGTCGGCGGTTCGCCCGGGCGCAGCTTGCGGTAGATGTCGAGCAGCGCGTCGTCCTGGCCGGCCGTGTGGTCCTTCTCCAGGGTCAGGCGCATCGACTCGTAGTCGCCGAACTCCTCGAGGATCTCTGCCTCGGTCATGCCGAGGGCCTTGAGCAGCACCGTGACCGACTGCTTGCGCTTGCGGTCGACACGGACGCCGACCATGTCACGCTTGTCGATCTCGAACTCGAGCCACGCACCGCGGCTCGGGATGACCTTGGCGGTGTAGACGTCCTTGTCGGAGGTCTTGTCGGGCGTGCGCTCGAAGTAGACGCCCGGGCTGCGGACCAGCTGGGAGACGACGACGCGCTCGGTGCCGTTGATGACGAAGGTGCCACGCTCGGTCATGAGCGGGAAGTCGCCCATGAACACGGTCTGGCTCTTGATCTCACCGGTCGTGGTGTTCATGAACTCCGCGGTGACGAACAGGGGCGCGGAGTAGGTCTGGTCGCGCTCCTTGCAGTCCTCGATGGAGTACTTGACGTCCTCGAAGCGGTGGTCGCGGAACGACAGCGACATGGAGCCACTGAAGTCCTCGATGGGGGAAATTTCCTCGAAGATCTCCTCGAGGCCGGAGCGATCCGGCACATCCCCCCGACCCTCCGCCTTGGCGGCTGCAACACGGGCCTGCCAGCGCTCGTTACCGAGCAGCCAGTCGAAGCTTTCCGTTTGCAGCGCCAAGAGGTCGGGGACCTCGAGGGGTTCGCGGATCTTCGCGAACGACAGACGGCCGGAGGCCGTCCGTGCGGTGGACACAGTCTGAGTCGCGTTGCGCGAGGCAGCCAAGGAGGGGTCCTTCCACGGGCCTGTCTGTGAAACTGATGGTTCGAAACCGAAGTCGCGACCACCGACGGCCAGCGGCCTCGCCTGGAACCGGCCGAAATCCGTGCCTGAGGGCACGACGAAGGGCGGAGGTCTCAGAGGGGGTCGACGACAGAGGGCAGCGCAAAGGAAGAGCATACACGCAGAAGGGCAGGGTCGTCCAACCGTGTCCAACGGGCTCGCGCCGTGGCTGTCTACGGGGGTCAGGTCCGGGGCCGCAAGCCTCGGGTGAGTTCGACGCAGACGAGAATGACGCCCTGCGAGCCCCGCGTCAAGGTGCCCCGCCCGCGTGGCGCCATCCCGAGGTGGGTCCGGCCCGGCGGCAGGCGAGGCGGCCGACGAGCTAGAAGGCCTCGACCTTGCTGATCAACCAGCGGTCGCCCACCTTGGACATGGTGGCGATCACGCGGTTCTGGTCGACTGCGGGGGTCGTCTGGTCCGCACCCACCCGCGCCTGGTTGACGAAGGCGAGGACCCGCACGGTCGTCGGCGTCGAGCTCATCACACCCACGTCGGAGACCTTGGCCTGCACCACGGTCTGGTTCTTCACCGCCAGGGGCTTGATGTCCTTGTCCATGGCCGAGGTGAACTCGGCCTTGAACGGGCCGGTCAGCAGGGTCTCGATCTGGGCGGCCTGGGCGTCGATCGTCTTGTAGTTGTAGCTGAGCATCTGCTCCACGGACGCCTGGGCAGCACTGGCCGCAGCGCGGTCGGCGCGCGCCTGCTCACCGGGGTCGCGCAGGCTGATCCCCAGCAGCACCCCGAGCACGGCGAGGCTGGCCACCAGGGCCGCGACCGGGGCGATCCAGCGGCGCCGGCCGACGGCGTCGGGCGAGGCGGAAGCAGCGGCCGCGCCGTCACCGGACCGGGCGAACAGGCCTGCGGCTCCCCTGGCGATCCCCGCCGCGCGCGCGGCCAGAGAGGCCCGCGTTGCGGTGGGGGGCGCGGTGGGGGGCGCGGTGGGCGGCGCCGTGGGGGGCGCGGTGGAGGTAGCGGTGGGACGCGTGCGGGCCCGCTCCCCCGCGACGGGGCGCCGAGGACGGTTAGCCGACGAACTCAAGGTTCTCCACCTTCCACGCCTCGCCGACCAGGCGCAGCTGCAGCCGCATCCGGTAGGTCTTGGTCTCCCCCGTTGGGCACGGCAGTGTTCTTCGTCGGCGCGACCACGCCGACCAGCACGACCGCGGAGTCCCGGTCGCCCGAGACCAGCGCCGCCTCGGTGCGACCCACGGTCGACACGGTCTGGTTGGTGACCAGGACCTTCTTGAGGTCCGCGACCGAGGTCGTGTAGCTCTTCAGGAAGTCGCCGGTGGCTCCGGCCCTGACGCGGGCGATGTCCTCGTCGACCTTGGTGTAGTCCACCGTGACGAAGTTGATCGCGAGCTGCTTGGCGGCGGCCAGGGCCGCCGAGTTGGCCTGCTCGGTCTGCCGCGCGGCATACCACTCCCGGCCGCGGGTGGCACCCAGGGCGAGGGAAGCCACGAGGGCGAGCGCGACCAGCACCCACAGCAGCCTCGGGGTGATCCGTAGGGCGACCGTGGGGCGCCCCGACCCCGATGGGGCTGGTGGGGCCGGTGGGTTCTGGGGGGACTCTGCGGCATCGGTAGCCACGGGGGTATGCGCCATGCCTTCCTGTGCCTTCACCGCCCGCCCGGCGTGGGTGGTGGTCGTGCTCATCGAGCAGCCTCCTTCATGATCCACAGCCACGAGGAGTCGCTACCCGCACCTCCCGAGGGAGGCAAGGGGACCGACACCTGCGGCGTTGTCATGCCCAACGAAGCTGCCATGCCCGGGGATACGGGCTGGTCACCGAAAGCCAGGGGCATCGTGGCGTTGGGGCTGCCAGAGGGGCCCGGGGCGTTCTGCGCGCCTCGCACACTACTCGCCGAGCCGCGAGGCAGGGTGCACCGCGCGGCCGTGTTGGTCCTGGCCGGGCTGGTGTCCTGGGGGTTGCGCTTGACCGTGCCGCCATAGCCCTGGGTGCAGACCGGCGGGCTCTGGGCCATGGCGAGCCCGAAGTGCGCCGAGCCGTCGTTCGGGACGACGGTGTACCCGCCGGCCACGACGTCGGGGTAGGTCACCAACAGCTGCTGGATCCCGTCGACCCGGGAGGTCGTGACCTGACCGATGGTGATGAGGTTCGCGACCAGGGCCGCCAGGTTGCCCTGGTTGTCGCGGATCAGGGCCTGCAGCTCCTGGGAGGCCACAGCGCCGCGGTCGAGGATCAGCCGCAGGTCGGGGTCGGAGGTCTTGAGCGTGGCGGTGAGGTCGGCGAAGTTCGTCGCGAACGTCTTGACCTGCCCGGACGTGGCGCGCTGGGTGTCGAGCACGATCCGGCCGTCGTCGATGAGCTTGATGGTCTGCGGGAGCGCCTCGGTGGCGGACTTGGTCAGGGCATCGCCGCTGTCGAGCAGGCGCTGCAGGTCGCCGCCACCGTCGCCGAAGGCGAGTCCCAGCTCGTCGACCACCGTCTGCAGGTCGCCGTGGTCGACCGAGTTCACGGTCTGGTCGAGGTGGAGCAGCAGGGTGTCGACCCGCAGCGGGTAGGCCGTGTCCTGGCGCGGGATCGTGTCGCCGTCCTTGAGGTCCGGCCCGCCGGCACCGCGCGGCTGGAAGTCGAGGTACTGCTCGCCGACGGCCGAGCGGTTCTCCACGACGACCTTCGTGTCCTTGGGGATCTGGGTGCCGCGCTCGAGCTTGGCGTCGACGATGACGCCGTCCTTGGACAGGCGCAGCCCGTCGACGCGCCCGACGGTGACCCCGCGGTAGGTCACCTCGGAGCCGACGAAGACCCCGCCGGACTGGGCGAAGTCCGCGCTGACGTGGATCTGGCCACCGGCGAAGCGGTCGTAGAGGCCGACGTACTTGGCCGACAGCACCGACACGGTGAGCAGCGTGATCAGGAGGAAGACGCCCAACTGGACCTTCACGGAGCGGCGGATCATGCGTCACCTCCGTAGAGCGAGCGCCACGAGCCATCTGAGGACCCCGAGCCGGACTGGGGCTGCGGGGCTCCCAGCGGGCAGATCGGCAGGCCACAGCTGCCGGTGGTCGAGCTCGGCACCGGCACGCCGGGCAGCGACGGGGGCGCCGGAACCGACGGCAACCCCGGGACGGGCAGGCTCGGCAGGCCGCCGGTCGGCAGGCCGCCACCACTCGGCGGGCTGGTCGGCCCTCCGAGGCTGCCGACCAGCGCCTTCGGGTCGCGTAGGTCGAGCTGGAGGTTCGCCGTCATGTTGGTGTAGTCGCCCTTCATCGCGCCGAGCGTGCCGTCGGAGAAGGGGTAGGTCAGCAGCAGCTGCATGGACTTGGGGAGGTTGTCGCCGGCGGCGGTCAGCTCGCCGAGGATCGGCTTGAGCGCCGCGAGGTTGGCGGCGGTGTCAGCCTTGCTCTGCACGATCACGTGGGTGCCGACCGACCCGAGTCGGCTCAGGGCCTGGAGCATCGCGACCAGCTGGTGGCGCTGGTCGGCGAGGACCTTGAGGCCCCCGGGCATGGCCTCGATGGCCCTGGCCAGGTCGTCCTTCTGCGCCGCGAGCTTCGCGGACAGCTTGTCGATGTTGTCGATCGCCCGGACGATCTCGCTCTTCTGCTTGTCGAGCCCGCTCACGAACGTGTCGAGCTGCTTGATGACGTCGCGGATCTGCGGCTCGTTGCCGTGCATCGCGTTGTTGAGCTCGGTCTCGATGATCTTGAGCTGGGCCACCCCACCCCCGTTGAGGAGCAGCGACATCGCCGACAGGACTTCCTCGACCTCGGGGTTGCGTCCGGTGTGCTCGATCGGGATGTTGTCGCCGTCGGCGAGCTGACCCTGCGGAGCGCTGGCCGGCGGTGGCGAGAGCTCGATGTACTTCTCACCCAACAGGGATGTCTGCTTGATGTCGGCGATCGCGTTGTCGGGCAGCTTCACGCTCCGGGGCAACCGCATGGTGACCCTGGCGGTCCAGCCGTTGAGCTCGATGCTCTCCACCGAACCGACCGTCACCTGGTCGACCTTGACCGCGGACTGCGGCACCAGGTCGAGGACGTCGGCGAACTCGGCCGTGACGCGGATGATGTCCCCCCGCTGGGCCGCCCCGCCGGGCAACGGGAGGTCGAACGCGCCCTGACACCCGCTCGTGGCGAGCAGGGCCGCCACCGCGGCCAGCCCAGCCACGAGCCGGCCGGCCCGCGGCATCCGGCCAGTCCGGTCAGTCACGGCACTCACTGGGCCACCTTCAGCAATCCGCCCAAGGTCGGATCCGCGCCGCGCATCTGCACGGTCGTGGTGCCGTCGGGCTGGGTCGAGGACGCGTCGCCCTGGGGCACCGCGGAGAGCAGGTTGACGGGCAGCTTCACGCCGCCGCCCTGGAGCTGGCCCAGGAGGTCGGTGACCGGCTTGAGCGCACCGTCGACGGTCTTGCACAGGGACGACGGCTGCCCGCTGGCAACGATGAGGTTGCACAGCATGGTCTTGGTCTGGAGGTTCTCGTTGACGTTCGACCGGGTGTCGAGCGTGCCCGTCTTGGGGTTGTACGCGTTCTGCAGGTTGCTCAGCGCGACCGGGGCGTTGGTCAGCGCCTCGGCGAGCGCGTCGCGCTGCTTGGCGACGGTGCCGGTGACGCTGGCGAGCTGGTGCAGGTTGGTCGTCAGCCCAGCGCGGTTGTCGTGGACGAAGGACGAGACCTCGCTGAGCGCGATCGCCAGGTTCTTCAGCGCCGCGGCCAGGTCCCCGCGCTCACCGTCGAGCTGGACCGAGACGTTGGCCAGGTCGGAGTTGAGGCGACGGACCTGCGTGTCGTTGGTCGCGAGCATGCTCGTGAAGACCTGGAGGTTCTTGACCGTGCCGAACAAGTCGTTGCGGCCGCCCGAGAGGGTCTGCAGGGCGAGCGACAGGTTGTGGTTGGTGTCGTGGAGGTTCTGGCCCTGGCCCGCGAGGTTCTTCGCGCCCGTGTGGAGCAGGTCCTGGAAGGCACCGTTCTTGTTGGCTCCGGTCGGACCCAGCGCGACGAGGAGCTGGTCGAGGCTCTGCGAGATCCGGTCCAGCTCGACCGGGACCGCCGTGTGGTCGAGCCCGATCCGGGCACCCGACTTCATCACCGGTCCCGCGGTGTATGCCGGGAGCAGCTGGATGTAGCGGTCGCTCACCAGCGAGGGAGCCACCACGGCCGCCTTGGCGTCGGCCGGCACGCGGTACTTCGAGTCGTACTCGAACTTCACCTCGACCCGGTCGCCCATCGGGGTGACCGAGCTGACGGTGCCGACATGGACGCCGAGGATCCGGACGTCGGAGCCGGGATAGAGCCCGACCGCGCGGGTGAACTCACCGGTGACCTGGATCGTCTCGTGGCGCGGCCAGAACGCATAGGCGCCCGCGACCAGCGCGACGACGACCAGGGCTGCGACGAGCTTCGGGATCAGCCCGAGGCGCGGCATCCGGGGCAGGTTGGGAAGGCGGGCCATCATCGTCCTCCCAGCTGGGCGGGCGTCGTGAGGTTCTGGATGTAGGAGTCGAACCAGCGGCCGTTGCCGAGCACGTTCGCGAAGAGCCTGGTGAACGGCCCCATGGCCACGATCGTGTCGTTGAGGTCCTGTTCGTGCTTCTGCAACACCGCGAGCACCTTGGTGAGCTGGTCGAGGGCGGGCTTGAGCTGGGCCCGGTTGTCGCGCACCAGACCCGTGATCTGCAGGGCCATGGCCGAGGTGTTCGTGAAGAGCGTGTGGATGGCGTCCCGGCGGGCATTCAGCTCGACCATGAGCAGGTCGGCGTCCTTGATGATCGACTCGATGGCCTTGTTGCGCTGCGCGATGGTGCCCGAGACGCTTGTTGGCCGAGGCGAGGAGGTGCTTGAGCTCGGCGTCGCGCGAGGCGATGGTCCCCGACAGGCGGGTCAGCCCGTTGAGGGCGGCCTTGACGTAGGGCGGGCTGTCCTTGAACGTGGTGGCCAACGTGGTCAGGGACTTGGCCAGCTCGTCGGTGTTGATGTCCTCGGTCGTCGTGGTCAGGTCGCTGAAGGCGTTGACGATGTCGTAGGACGACACGGTCCGGTCGAGCGGGATCTCCGAGTCCGCCGGGAGCTGGCCCGAGCCGCCGGGCTCCAGGGCGAGGTACTTCGCCCCGAGCAGGGTCTTCATGCGGATCGAGGCGCCCGTGTCGGTGCCGAACTTGACGGGCTCGGTCACCTTGAAGGCGACCTGCACGTGGCTCCCGTCGAGGTCGACGCTCTCGACCTTGCCGACCTTGACACCAGCGATCCTGACGTCGTCACCCGCGAGCAGGCCACCGGCCTCGGTGAAGGCGGCGCGGTACTGGCTGCCCCCACCGATCAGCGGGAGGTTGGAGATGTTGAACGACAGCACCAGGATCAGCGCGATGACGAGCAGGCCGGCCGCACCGATCGGCACCGGGTTGCGCTCGCGGAACGGGGTACTCACTTGCACCTCGCTGCGGTCGGTCCGCCGGGCTTGCCCAGCTGGATGGCGGGACCAGCGGGCACCTGGATCGTGCCGCTGAAGTCACACATGTAGAAGTTGAACCACGAGCCGTAGGTCGCCGTCCGGGTGATCTGGTCGATCTTGCCCGGAGAGGTCGCCAGGAACTTCTCGAAGGTCGCGGTGTTGGACGGCTTGTTCAGGGTGGTGGTCAAGGCCCTCAGGTTCGCGATATCGGACTGGATGCTCGGCCGGGTGAGCTTGAGCAGGTCGGCCGTCTGGGCGGTCAGCGAGTTGATGTTCGTCAACGAGGCCCCGATGGTCTGGCGGTCGGCGGCGAGGCCGGAGACGAAGCGCTGCAGCTGGTCGATGAGCTGCTTGAACGCCGCGTCGTGGGCGTCGACGGTGCCCAGCACCGTGTTGAGGTTGGTGATCGTGCGCCCGATGACGGCGTCGCGGTCGGCAAGGGTCGACGTGAGCGAGGCGGTGGTGGCCAGCAGCGAGTTGATGTTGCCGCCCTCGCCCTGCAGCACGCTGATGATCTCGCCCGAGAGCTCGTTGACGTCCTTGGGAGACAAGGCGGCGAACAGGGGTTTGAACCCGTTGAACAGCACCGTGAGGTCGAGGGCCGACTGCGTGTGGTCGAGCCCGATGGTGGCGCCGTCCCGCAGCGGCGTGGCACTGCCGACCTCCTGGGTGAGGGCGATGTAGCGCTCACCGACAAGGTTGCGGTACTTGATTGTCGCCTTGGTGCCCTGGGTCAGGACGCTGGTCTTGAGCACCGCGAACTGCACGTCGGCGTGAACCCGGTCGGCGGCGACCTTGATGCCCGTCACCTCACCGACCCGCACGCCCGCGATGCGGACCTCCTGGCCGGTTGCGAGTCCGGTGACATCGGTGAAGACGGCGTTGTACGTCGCCTTGTCGCCGAACTGGATGTTGGCGATCGTGGCCGCGAGGGTGCCGGTCGCGAGCAGCGTGGCCGCCACGAAGACCAGGAACCTCACCAGGCTGGACCGGGTGCTCATTGCTGGCTCACCACCGTTCCACGCAGCATCGGCCCGGCGAGCAGGGTCGTGATCGCCGACGGGCGCGACGTGCCGTCGGTGGACAGCAGCGCGGCGACGAGTGCTTGCTCCTGCTCGGTGCCGGCGAGGCCGGCATCCGCCTGGGGTATGCCGAGCCCGGACTGCCCGGCGAACATCGACGGCAGGGCGCTGCCCGCGCCGGACGACGCGGCGTTGGTGCCGTCGTTGAAGTGGTTGGCCGGCCGCGGGTTCTGCTGGCTGCCGTAGTGGTTGGGCAGGCCGTAACAGGTCGGCCCTCGCGAGTCGCCCCAGCGCGGCTCCTCGCCCGGGTGGTAGCCGGGTCGCTGCGGCGAGGTCTCGATGGTCAGGTGGAACGTGTCGCCCCGCCACGCGTTGTCGATCCTCGGGATCCAGTTCGTCAGGGCAGCAGCCAGGCAGGGGTACTCCGGGGAGTACTTCGCGAACACCGCCACCGTCGGGCGCTGCACCCGACCCACCTGGATGATCCGCTCACCATTGGCATCCAAGAAGTCCGCCGTCGTGTTCGCAAAACCCGCCGTCCCCGCCAAGAACCCCGCCAGCGCATCCTTACGCTGCACGATCGTCGTATTCGTCGTGATCAAGTTCGTCGCCGCCCGCACCAACGCCGGCGCCGCCACCGCATACGTCGACGCCAGATCCGCCAACCCCGAGATATCCGCCTGGATCACCGGCATCTTCGGGTTCAACGCCTTGAAATACGAGTCAACCAACACC
This sequence comes from Nostocoides sp. HKS02, assembly GCF_009707485.1. Classification (NCBI taxonomy): domain Bacteria; kingdom Bacillati; phylum Actinomycetota; class Actinomycetes; order Micrococcales; family Intrasporangiaceae; genus Nostocoides; species Nostocoides sp. HKS02. The sequence continues at coordinate 2,187,102 of NZ_CP046121.1, forward strand.
AGGTTCTGACCCAGCCGGGTCCCGCGACCATCCAACGCCGACGCCAACGCATTCAACGTCGCCGCCAGTTTCTCCGGCCGCACCGTGCGCAACAACGGCAACAGGTCCGCAAACACCTTCTCCAGCTCGATCGCCACCGACGTCCGATCCTGACCGATCGTCGCCCCCGCCACGATGTGCCCCACCCCAGCACGACCCGCCTCCGGCGACACCAGATCCACGAACCGCTCACCGAACAACGTCTTCGGCAACAACCGCGCCGTCACATCCGCCGGGATCAGGCCCACCATCTCCGGCTGCAGGGCGAGCTCGAGCCTGGCGCCGTTGCCGGTCGTCTGGATCGAGCGCACCTCACCGACGATCAACCCCCGCAGCTTGACGTCGGAGGAGGTCTGCAGCTGCGACCCGACGCGGTCGGTGAGCAGGTTGACCATCACGACATCGGTGAACCTCTTCTGGAACATCGCGACCGACAGCCCCAGGAGCAGCGCGACGACAGCGATGAACCCCACGCCATAGGCGTGGTTGCCGAACCGAGACATGAAGCCGGTACTTCCCTGTGCCATCGACTATCCCGCGATCCGCACGGTGGTGGTCGCGCCCCAGACAGCGAGCGAGAAGAAGAAGTCGACGATGTTGATGGCCACGATCGAGGTGCGCACGGCCTTGCCGACCGCGACGCCCACGCCAGCGGGGCCACCCGAGGCGTTGTAGCCGTAGTAGCAGTGGATCAGGATGATCACGACCGCGAAGACCATCACCTTGAGGAAGGAGTAGAGCACGTCGATCGGGGGCAGGAAGAGGTGGAAGTAGTGGTCATAGGTGCCCGCTGACTGACCGAAGTAGTGCACGACGATGAACCGCGTCGCGCCGTAGGACGACAGCAGGCCGAGGACGTACAGCGGCACGACGGCGACGAACCCGGCGATCATCCGGGTGGTCACGAGGAAGGGCAGGGAGGGGACGCCCATGACCTCGAGCGCGTCGACCTCCTCGGAGATCCGCATGGCGCCCAGCTGGGCGGTGAAGCCACACCCCACCGTCGCGGCGAGCGCCAGACCAGCCACGAGGGGCGCGATCTCACGGGTGTTGAGGTACGCCGAGACGAAGCCCGTGAAGGCGCCGGTGCCGAGCTGGTTGAGCGAGGAGTACCCCTGCAGGCCGACCTGGCTGCCGGTGAAGAAGGCGAGGAAGGCGATGACGCCGACCGTGCCCCCGATGACCGAGAGCGCGCCTGAGCCGAGGGAGACCTCCGCGAGCAGGCGGATGACCTCCTTCTTGTAGCGACGGACGGTCCGACCGCTCCACGCCAGCGACCGCACATAGAAGCGCATCTGCTCACCGAGGCTGTCCAACGCCTCGACGGGACGACCTGCGAGGTCCAGAACCTTGCTCATCGGCGCACCTCTTCAGATCTTCTGCGGGACGACTTGGAAGTACACGGCGCTGGCGACGAAGTTCACGACGAACAGGAACATGAAGGTGATGACCACACTCTGGTTCACGGCGTCGCCGACTCCCTTGGGGCCGCCTCCGGCGGTCAGGCCCTTGTATGCCGCGACGACCGCCGCGATGAAGCCGAAGATCAGGGCCTTGATCTCACTGGTCCACAGGTCGGCCAGCTGGGCCAGCGCCGTGAACGAGGCGATGTACGCGCCGGGCGTGCCGCCCTGGATGATCACGTTGAAGAAGTAGCCGCCGGCCACGCCCACGACGGACACCAGCCCGTTGAGCAGGACGGCGACCACCATGGCGGCGAGCACCCGCGGCACCACGAGGCGCTGGATCGGGCTGATGCCGAGCACCTCCATGGCGTCGATCTCCTCGCGGATCTTGCGCGAGCCCAGGTCGGCACAGATCGCCGAGCCACCGGCGCCCGCGATGAGCAGCGCGGTGACGATCGGTGAGGCTTCGCGGATCACCGCCAGCACCGAGGCAGCACCGGTGAACGACTGGGCGCCGAGCTGACGGGTGAGGGTGCCGAGCTGGAGCGCGATGACCGCGCCGAACGGGATGGACACCAGGGCCGTCGGCACGATGGTGACCGAGGCGATGAACCAGCACTGCTGGATGAACTCCTTGGTCTGGAACGGCCGACGGGGCATCGCGCGCATGGTGTCGATCACCATGGCGAACAGCGACCCACTCTGGCGCAGGGCTCCGACGGCAGGGTTCTTCACGACACGGCCTCGCTGACCGGGCCATCGCTCGGCGTGCCGACGCTCGGCATGCCGGCGCTGTGCGACTGGAACGACCCGGGGGGCGGCGTGATGCCGTTCGCGCGGCACCACTCCCCCGCCGGACGCTCACCGCGGCGAGGAGTGCCGTCGCTGGTGCCGAGCTGGAGCGGGATGGGTGGCAGCGGCGGCAGCTCCTGGCCGATCTCGGACGCGAGCTCGTCGGCGTCCTTCTCCTCGGACATGCCGATCGGCCCGATGGTCTGGGCGTTGAGGAACTGGCGCACCACCGGCTCCTCGGAGCTCAGCAGCATCTCGCGCGGTCCGAACATGGCCAGGTGCCGGTGGTAGAGCAGGCCGATGTTGTCAGGCACGGTGCGGGTCGAGTTGATGTCGTGGGTGACGATGAGGAACGTCGCGTCGATCTGGGCGTTGAGGTCGATGAAGAGCTGGTTGATGTACGACGTGCGAACCGGGTCCAGACCCGAGTCGGGCTCGTCGATGAGCAGGATCTCGGGGTCGAGCACGAGGGCCCGGGCCAGGCCGGCGCGTTTGCGCATACCGCCGGAGATCTCGCCGGGCAGCTTGCTCTCGGCGCCGCTGAGGCCGACCAGCTCCATCTTCTCGAGCACGATCTTGCGGATGTCGGACTCGGACTTCTTGGTGTGCTCGCGCAGCGGGAACGCGACGTTGTCGTAGAGGTTCATCGAGCCGAACAGGGCGCCGTCCTGGAAGAGCACCCCGAACAGCTTGCGCACCTCGTAGAGGTCGTGCTCGCGCAGCTGGGTCAGGTCGCGGTCCTGGATCCAGATGGCGCCGGCGTCGGGCTTGAGGAGCCCGACCAGGGTCTTGAGGAACACGGACTTGCCCGTGCCCGAGGGGCCGAGCATCACCGAGATCTCACCGGCGGGGAGGGTGAGCGAGACGTCGTTCCAGATGACCTGCGACCCGAACCGCTTGGTCAGGCCTTCGACCTTGATCTCAACGCCCACTGCTCACCTCGTCGTGAAAAATTGCGTGCCCGCGAGGGCCCCGGCTCGTATGGGTCAACGACCGAGTGGACCCGAGGTTACGGGCCGGTAGGCCCTAGGGCACCCCTTGGCGCGCACGAATATGCCGTCGGCATACGCCAAAGCGGGCCCGACCGTGAGGTCGGACCCGCTTCGAGCAGTGCGTCGCTTCCCGAGGGAAGCTCAGATCACTTGAGGGTGACGGTGGCCCCGGCGCCCTCGAGGGCCTCCTTGGCCTTCTCCGCGGCAGCCTTGTCGACCTTCTCGAGGACGGGCTTGGGGGCGCCGTCCACGAGGTCCTTGGCTTCCTTCAGGCCGAGGGAGGTCAGCGCGCGGACCTCCTTGATGACCTGGATCTTCTTGTCGCCAGCGGCCTCGAGGACGACGTCGAACTCGTCCTGCTCCTCGACGGCAGCGGTCTCGCCGCCGGCGGGGGCGCCGGCCGCGGCCACGGCCACGGGGGCGGCGGCGGTGACGTTGAAGGTGTCCTCGAACTGCTTCACGAACTCAGAGAGCTCGATGAGGGTCATTTCCTTGAAGGCCTCAAGGAGCTCGTCGGTGGAGAGCTTCGCCATGATGGGCGTCCTTTCGTTTCGTACTTCGTGTATGCCGTGAGTGGCGGTTTGGTGGGTGAGCTGACCTCGCCGGGTTGCCCAGGAGGGATCAGCTCGCGTCGCCACCCTCGGCGACGTCTGCAGCGACCTCGGGTGCCGTGTCGGCAGCCTCGGCAGCGGGGGTCTCCTCGGCAGCCTCGGCGACGGGGGGCAGCGGCAGCGCCACCCTCGGCCTCGACCTTGGCACGCAGCGCCTCGACGACCCGAGCGGTCTGCGACAACGGTGCGGCGAAGAGGTAGACAGCCTGGCTGAGCGACGCCTGGAGGGCACCGGCCAGCTTGGCCAGGAGAACCTCGCGGGACTCGAGGTCCGCGAGCTTGGTGATTTCCTCGGGGGTGAGGGCCTTGCCGTCGAGGACGCCGCCCTTGATCACGAGGAGGGGGTTCGCCTTGGCGAAGTCACGCAGGCCCTTGGCAGCCTCGACCGGGTCGCCATCGACGAAGGCGATGGCGGACGGGCCGACGAGCTGGCCCTCGAAAGCCGTGACTCCGGCCTCCTTGGCGGCAAGCTCGGTGAGCGTGTTCTTCACGACGGCGAAGGTGGCGTTCCCGCGCAGCGAGTTGCGGAGCGTGGTGATCTGCTTCACCGAAAGCCCGCGGTACTCGGTCAGCACGGCCGCACCGGAGTTGCGGAACTTGTCCGACAGCTCGGCGATGGCGGCAGCCTTGTCAGCCTTGGCCATGGGGCCTCCCTTCCGTGTGTGGTGATGGACCACCGGGCAGTGAAGGCGCCACATGAGAAAAGCCCCGGCGCAGGGCACGGGGCACGCAGCCCGAACAGGTCGGGGTGCGGTTGTCGCGGCCTGCGCTGGCGCCCACCTCAGGTGGACCTTCGGTCTCGTGTTCACCAGAGTGGGCACGCGACAACCAAGCGGTCTGTGGTCAGGGTCAAGAGTACGGCGCTGCTCGCCGATCGGCCAAATCGGTCAGCTGGCGGGGAGCTGGAACGCGCCGACCTGGTCAGCCGGGGGCGCCTGGACGCTGACCGGCTTGCCCCAGTCGGCGAAGGTGACGACGACGGTCTGGCCCTGGGCGTCGACCTTCATCGCGGTCGGGCGGTCCTGGGCGTCGAGGGTGTACCGAGCCTTGACGGGGCCGACCGAGGGCGTCGCGGTCTGGCCGCTCGTCTGACCGCTCGCGCCGGTCAGCTTGGACGGGTCGATGGTGACGTCGTACACGGTCGCGTCCGCAGACGAGCTCACCACCGTGGCCGTGGTGCCCTCGAGCGCCTTCGCGAGCTGGCGCGGATCACCCATCTGACCGGTGAGACCGGCGAACATCGTGCTGAACGGGTCGGTCGCCTTGGGGTCGATCTTGACCCACGGCTTCGTCGAGCCGGGGATGCCCTTCATGTAGATGATGCCGCCCTTGGAGACGATCTCCATGGGCTGACCTTGGACGGTCATCGCCATCTGCTGCTCCATGACACCGGACTTGATGGCGAAGGCGCCGGAGACCTGGCCGGTAGCGCCGAGGTCGACCGTCAGGGTGCCAGACCCCGCCTTGAGCATCGCCGCGGTCATCCGGGTGGCCAAGGCGGCGCCGTCGACGGTGTCGCCGGCCTTGAGAGCGCCTCCCGCGGCGGAGGACGACGCGCCGGCCGCCATGCTCGACGTGGTACTGCTCGACGTGGCGGTGCCCGAGGAGCCGCAGGCGCCCAGGGCGAGCGCCCCGGAGATGGCAACAGAGAGGGCAACGGCGGCCAACGAGCTGGTCTTCACGACGGTTCTCCCCCAACTGGCGCAGGCGGCGAGGTGGTCCGCCGCATACCTCCAGACTAGCCCGACCACAGGAAATGACGGTGGGCCCGTCGGCACCGAAGTGCCGACGGGCCCACCGTGGTGGTGGCGGGACCGATCAGGCCTCGGTGTCCTCGACCAGGAGGTTGCGGGTGCGGTTGTAGTCCAGCGGGATGCCAGGGCCCATCGTCGTGGTCATGGTGGCCTTCTGGATGTAGCGACCCTTGGACGCCGACGGCTTCAGCCGCAGGATCTCGTCGAGCGCGGCGCCGTAGTTCTCCACGAGGGCCTTCTCGTCGAAGGACGTCTTGCCGACGATGAAGTGGAGGTTGCCGTGCTTGTCGACCCGGAACTCGATCTTGCCGCCCTTGATGTCGGTCACGGCCTTGGCCGTGTCCATCGTGACCGTGCCGGTCTTCGGGTTGGGCATGAGGCCACGCGGGCCGAGGACCTTGCCGAGGCGACCGACCTTGCCCATCATGTCGGGGGTCGCGACGACCGAGTCGAAGTCGAGCCAGCCGCCAGCGACCTTCTCGAGGAGGTCGTCAGAGCCGACGAAGTCGGCGCCGGCCTCGCGGGCGGCCTCTGCCTTGTCACCGTTGGCGAAGACGAGCACGCGGGCCGTCTTGCCGGTGCCGTGCGGCAGGTTCACGGTGCCGCGGACCATCTGGTCGGCCTTGCGGGGGTCGACACCGAGTCGCATGGCGACCTCGACGGTGGCGTCGTACTTCGTGGGAGAGGTCTCCTTGGCGAGGCGGACCGCCTCGAGGGGTGCGTACGCCTTCGCCGGGTCGATCTTCTCGCTGGCGGCGCGGTAAGCCTTGCTGCGCTTCATTGCTGCTCCTGTGCTTGGTGTTTCGGTGGAGTTGTGGTCGGTACGGACCAGCGCGGTCCTGCCACGTGCCCCGGTATGCCGCGTGGGCGGCATACCGGGCTTGTTCCCTTTAGAGGGTGGTGTCGATGCCCATCGAGCGGGCGGTGCCGGCGATGATCTTCATCGCCTGGTCGATGTCGTTGGCGTTCAGGTCTTCCATCTTCTGCTCGGCGATGGCGCGGACCTGGTCGGCGGACAGCTTGGCGACCTTGGTCTTGTGCGGCTCGCCAGAACCCTTGGGCACGCCAGCGGCCTTCTTGATCAGCTCGGCGGCCGGCGGCGTCTTGGTGATGAAGGTGAAGGACCGGTCCTCGAAGACCGTGATCTCCACGGGGATGACGTTGCCGCGCTGGGACTCCGTCGCCGCGTTGTACGCCTTGACGAACTCCATGATGTTGACGCCGTGCTGACCGAGCGCGGGGCCGACGGGAGGTGCCGGGGTGGCTGCGCCGGCCTGGATCTGCAGCTTGATGAAGCCGGAGATCTTCTTGCTCTTGGGAGGCATTGCTGTGTTCCTTTGGTTGGGTTGGGCCTACGCCGTGGGCGATGACCCGGTTGCATGCTCCCGGGGTGCCGGGAACAGGTGCTGCCGCGCGCTCAGATCTTGGCGACCTGGTTGAACGACAGCTCGACCGGGGTCTCCCGGCCGAAGATCGAGACCAGCACCTTGAGCTTCTGGGTGTCGGGGTTGATCTCGGAAATCGTGGCGGGAAGGGTCTCGAACGGCCCCTCCATCACGGTGACCGACTCGCCCACCTCGAAGTCCACGACGGTGATCTCCTTGGGCTTGCCACCCTGGGCGCCACCGGAGGCGCCGGCCGTGGCCGGGCTCTCGAGGTCGGCCGGGGCGAGCATGGTGAAGACCTCGTCGAGGCTGAGCGGCACCGGCTGGTGGGCGTTGCCGACGAAGCCGGTCACGCCGGGGGGTGTGGCGCACGGCGCCCCAGGACTCGTCGGTGAGGTCCATCCGGACCAGGACGTATCCGGGCATCCGGACTCTGCGAACCAGCTTCTTCTGGCCGTTCTTGATCTCGGTGACCTCTTCCATGGGCACCTCGGCCTGGAAGATGTAGTCCTCCATGTTGAGGGAGGTCGTGCGGTTCTCGAGGTTGGCCTTCACGCGGTTCTCGTAGCCGGCGTAGGAGTGCACGACGAACCAGTCGCCGAACTGGGAGGCGAGCTTGTCCTTGAACTCCTGCACGGGGTCGACCGGCTCCATGGGCTCCACGGGCTCCGTGGGCTCCTCCGTGCCCTCAGCGGCCTCAGGGGCCTCAGGGGCCTCGCTGAACTCGGCGGCCTCAGCGGGTGCGGTGAACTCGGCCTCGGCGGACTGGGCGGGCTCGGCGACATCGACCGCGTCGTGATCGACCGCGACGGCATCCGTCTGCGGCTCGGCGTTCTCGGTGGTCCACTGGTCGGACACGCTGATGACCTACTTCCTTCTGGTGTGCGGCCGGGTTGCCCCGGTCATGCGGCGGAGAGCGGTGGGCTAGCCGCCGAAGACCCACAGGACGAGCTTGGTGAAGCCGAAGTCCACGGTCGAGACCAGCGCCATCACGAACGTCACGAACACGATCACCACGATCGTGTAGTTGACCAGCTCCGAGCGCGTGGGCCGCACGACCTTGCGCAGCTCGTCGAGGATCTGGCTGATGAACAGGGACACGGAGCGGAAGAACCGCGAGATCGGGTTGCCGTCCCTGTCGCGCTTGCGACCGGTGCGACCAGAGCCGCGGGTGTCCGCGCTCACGTCCGTCACGATGCCTCTGCTTTCGGTGGTGTATGCCGCGGTGCCGGGTCGGCGCCGCAGGTCCTGCTACGCAGGGCAGGAGGGACTCGAACCCCCAACCGCCGGTTTTGGAGACCGGTGCTCTACCAATTGAGCCACTGCCCTACGGAACTGCTCGCGGGGGCGAGGAGTTCCGGGCGGCTGATTTCGGGCATGCCGGAAGCATGGCCAAAGTCAACCGAGCAAGAAGCATACGTGAGGCACGGCGCCGAACGCGAACTCGCGGCGCCCAGCCTGACGACCACGGCGTGGGTGACCAGCGCGCGGACGTGGCCTGCACGGCATACCCCGGGCAATGGGAGCATGGACCCCGTGACCGAGCAGACCGCCACCTCCGCCACCACCCCCCTCGCCGAGCGCTCCACCGCCGAGCTCGACGCGTTCGTCCGAGAGCAGCAGGCCGCCTACGACGCGCTCACCCGGCGCGGGCTCTCGCTCGACCTGACCCGAGGCAAGCCGGCCGCGGCCCAGCTGGACCTCAGCGACGGCCTGTTCGCCCTGCCGCGCGGCCCGAAGGACGCCCACGGCGTCGACACCCGCAACTACGGCGGGCTCGAGGGGGATCGCCGAGCTGCGCGAGATGTTCGCGGAGCTGCTGTGGGTGGAGCCTGAGCAGGTCGTGGCCGGGGGCAGCTCCAGCCTGGTCATGATGCGGGAGGTGCTCGTCGACCTGTGGCTGCACGGCGCCGTGGATGGCGAGCGCCCGTGGGGCCAGGAGGACAAGGTCACCTTCATCTGCCCCGTGCCGGGGTACGACCGCCACTTCACCCTGCTCAGCTGGTTCGGGATCGACATGGTCACCGTGCCGATGCACGACGACGGCCCTGACGTCGAGGCCGTCGCGAGGCTCGCCGCGAGCGACCCCAGCATCAAGGGCATCTGGATCGTCCCGACCTATGCCAACCCGACGGGCGCGGTCGTCACGCAGGAGGTCGCGGCCCGGCTCGCGTCCATGCAGACCGCGGCACCGGACTTCAAGATCTTCTGGGACAACGCCTACGCGTTCCACCACCTCACCGAGGACGAAGCCAAGAGCGCCGACATCCTCAGCCTGGCCGCCGCCGCGGGCCACCCGCACCGACCGATCATGTTCGCGTCGACCTCCAAGATCACCCTGGCCGGGGCGGGCGTGGCGTTCCTCGCCGGCTCGGTCGAGAACGTCGGCTGGTACACCGGCCACCTGGGCAAGGGCTCCATCGGCCCCGACAAGGTCAACCAGCTGCGGCACGCGCAGTTCTTCGGCTCGCCCCAGGGCGTCCGCGACCACATGGCCAAGCACCGCGCGATCATCGCTCCGAAGTTCGCCGAGGTGGAGCGAGTCCTCTCCGAGCGACTTGGTGGGCTCGGCGTCGCCACGTGGACCACCCCCACCGGGGGCTACTTCGTCAGCCTCGACGTGCTCGACGGCATCGCCTCGCGGGTCGTCGCGCTCGCCAAGGCTGCCGGGATCGCCCTGACCCCTGCCGGTGCGTCCTTCCCCCACGGCGAGGACCCCCGCGACCGCAACATCCGCCTCGCGCCGACCTTCCCTCCGCTCGACCAGGTCACCGAGGCCATGGAGGGTGTCGCGACCTGCGTGCTGCTCGCGGCAGCCGAGCAGGTGCGCGGCACCGCCTGACGGTTATGCCGCGCGCATCCACCTTGCGGACTCGACCAGGCTCGCGCAGGGTGGGGACCATGAGCGATCAGCCCGGAACCGAAAGCCTCGACGACGACCTCGGCAGCTACAGCATCGACGACGCCACCGATGCCGGCAGCGCCCAGGAGGAGCTGCTCGACGCGAGCGAGGGCGACAACGAGCCCTGGTCGCCGCCCGACCAGCAGCCGCGCAACACCGAGTGGGGAACGACCGCCTCGGAGCAGGCCCAGGACGAGACGATCGACCAGCGCATCGCCCAGGAGGTGCCCGACCCGGACTCGGCCTACGGGGCTCCCGACAACGAGAGCGGCCTCGACCGCCGTCCGGGCGGCCCGCGCGACCGCGTCAGCGGCGAGGGTCTCGAGCCCGGCGAGGGTCCGGAGGACGCCGCGATGCACATCGTGGAGGACTGAGCGAACGCAGGTGCAAGACTGCTCGCCATGCCGCGCCCGGTCAGCACCCTCCCCAAGGCGCACCTGCACCTGCACTTCACCGGCTCCATGCGGGTCGAGACCGTCCGCGAGCTCGCGGACAAGCATGGTCTCCACCTGCCGGATGCCCTCACCGGCGGGTGGCCGCCCCAGCTCAGCGCCCGCGACGAGCGGGGGTGGTTCCGGTTCCAGCGGCTGTACGACGCAGCCCGGGCCTGCGTGCGGGACGGCGACGACCTGCGCCGGATCGTGCACGAGGCGGCTCTCGACGACGCTGCTGAGGGCTCCCGATGGCTCGAGATCCAGGTCGACCCGACGTCGTACGCGCCGTTCGTCGGCGGCATCACCCCGGCGCTCGAGATCATCCTCGACGAGGCGCGCAGCGTGTCGGCGCTGGGTCCGACCCAGGTGGCTGTCGTCGTGGCGGCCAGCCGGATCCGCCACCCGCTCGACGCCCGGGCGCTGGCTCGACTCGCGGCGCAGCATGCCGGAGACGGGCCCGGCGACGTCGTCGGCTTCGGGCTGAGCAACGACGAGCGGCGTGGTGTGACCGAGGAGTTCGCGCCAGCCTTCGAGATCGCCCGGCGCGCGGGTCTGGCCCTGGTCCCCCATGCCGGTGAGCTGTTGGGGCCGACCGCCGTCGAGACCACCCTCGAGGCCATCAGGCCCGACCGCATCGGCCACGGGGTGCGCAGTGTCGAGGATCCCCGAGTCCTCGAGCTCGTCGCCGAGGCCGGTGTCGCGCTCGAGGTGTGCCCCGGCAGCAACGTCTCGCTGGGGGTCTTCACCAGCGCGCAGGAGGTGCCGCTACGCACCATCCTCGAGCACGGCATACCGGTGGCCCTGGGCGCCGACGACCCGTTGCTGTTCGGCTCGCGCCTGGCCGACCAGTACACCCTGGCGCGCGACGCCCTCGGGTTCAGCGACGCCGAGCTCGCCGAGCTCGCGCGTGGCTCGCTGCGGGCGTCGCGAGCTCCGGAGGACCTGCGGGCCAAGGCGATGGCCGACGTCGACACCTGGCTCGACGCCCCGGACTGAACTGGGGTCAGAGGACCAGGCCGACGAAGACTGGTTCGTTGACCAGGGTCACCCCGAACGCGTCGACGACGCCGGCCTGGATCTCGCGGGCGAGCGCCGCGATGTCCGCTGCCCTGGCTCCACCCCGGTTGGTGATCGCCAGGGTGTGCTTGGTGGAGAGGGCTGCGGGACCCGGCAGCCCGTACCCCTTGCCAAAGCCGGCATGGTCGATGAGCCAGGCGGCCGAGGTCTTGACGTTGCCGTCGGGGTCGGCGAACCGTGGCGGCACCGAGCCATCGAGGCCATCGGCCCCGAGCCGCGCGGCCGCCCGCCGCTCGAGCTCCTCGAACCGGCGCGCGGACAGGATCGGGTTGGTGAAGAACGACCCACAGGACCAGGTGTCGTGGTCGTCGCCGTCGAGGACCATGCCCCGCTGACCACGTTGGGCGAGCACGCCGGCCCGAGCGTCCTCGAGGGGGACCCGCTCCCCCGGCTGCACGCCGAGCTGACGGGCCAGGTCGGCATACCGGATCGGCTGGCTCAGGGTGCTCGGGGTGAGCTGGAAGAGGACGTCGAGCACGACGTACCGCGACGACGCCTTGAAGATGGAGTGGCGGTAGGTGAAGCCGCAGTCGGCTGAGGCGAACGTGCGCACCTCCTGGGCGCTGCGGTCCCAGACCCGCACCGACGCGATGGTCTGGGCGACCTCCTGGCCGTAGGCGCCGACGTTCTGGACCGGCGTCGCGCCGGTCGAACCCGGGATGCCGGACAGCGCCTCGACGCCCGACCACCCCTCGGCCACTGCCCGGACCACGAACTCGTCCCAGACGACGCCCGCCCCGACGCGGACCATCACGCCGCCGCACAGGTCGGACGACTCCACCGCGACACCGTCGTTGGCGAGGCGCACGACGGTGCCGGCGAAGCCGTCGTCCGACACGACGAGGTTGGAACCGCCGCCGAGCACCAGGAGGGGCTCGTCGGCGTCATCGACCTCGCGCACCGTGTCGACGATCTCGTCGATGCTCTCGGCGACGACCAGGCGACCGGCTGGGCCACCCACGTGCATGGTCGTCAGGGACGCCAGGGGGACGTCGTGCTCTTCGCGCATCAGGGCAGCACGGTCAGTCGAGCTGGACCACGGCAACGCAGCGGCCGAGGACCTTGGCGCCCTCGCTGGTCGCCGTCAGCTCGACCGTCGCCCGCCGGGCGTCCTCGTCGAGTGCCTTGACGACGCCACTGACCTCGAGCTCGCCGCCGGACTGCGGCACGACGACCGGCTTGGTGAAGCGGGTCCCGAACTCGACGACCCGGCCACCGTCACCGGCCCACTCCTCGACCACCGAGCCGGCCGCACCCATGGTGAACATGCCGTGGGCGATGACGTCAGGTAGCCCGACCGACTTGGCGAAGGCCTCGTCCTGGTGGATGGGGTTCTGGTCGCCGGACGCGTCGGCGTAGGCCACCAGGGTCTCTCGGGTGATCGCGACGCTCACCGGCCCGATGGCGTCGCCCACGCTGGTGTCGGCGAGCGTGCGCACGGCCATGCTCACTCCCCTCCTCGGATGACGATGGTGGACGTCGAGGTGCACAGGGCCTCACCGGCCTCGGTGACGAGCTCGGTGCGCGTCGTGACCATGGCATGGCCGCCGGCCTCGCGGACCGAGTCGACGGTCAGGGTGCCGAGCACCGAGTCGCCCGCCGTGATGGGTCGGTGGTGGACGAACCGCTGCTCACCGTGGACGACGCGGCTGTAGTCGATGCCGGCGTCGGGGTCCTGGACGAACACGGCGTCGCACCGCTGCGCGATGGTGACCGCGAAGGTCGGCGGCGCGATCACGTCGCGGTAGCCGGCGGCACGGGCGGCCTCGGCGGAGGTGTGCACGGGGTCCTTCGAGCCCACCGCGGCGGCGAAGGCGGACAGCATCGCCGCGTCCACGGCATACGGGCCACTGGGCGGGTAGCTGCGCCCTGCGAAGTCTGCGTTGACGGCCATGGCGACACTCTAGGGGGCCCACTCGGGGGGACGACAAAGCCGCCCGCGGATGACGATCCGGGGCGGCTGTCGGTGGAGCTCAGGTCAGCGGGTCTCGCGGTGGAGGGTGTGCTTGCCGTCGCGGGGGCAGAACTTCTTCATCTCGAGACGGTCGGGGTTGTTCCGACGGTTCTTCTTGGTGATGTAGTTGCGCTCCTTGCAATCCACGCACGCCAAGGTGATCTTGGGGCGGACATCGGTGCTCTTGCTAGCCACGGGGCAACCTGCTCTCGGAACTGACGGGTGTGAAGTCTGTGACGCCACAGGGCGGCGACGCATCAGAATACGCGAGTTCAGGCTGAATCCTGAAATCGCGGTTGTAGCGGGAGCGGGGCTCGATCCCGCGACCTCACGATTATGAGTCGTGCGCTCTAACCAGCTGAGCTACCCCGCCATGGGGTTGCGGCGCCTTGCGACGCCTCCCAGAGCCCCCTGTCGGAATCGAACCGACGACCTTTTCCTTACCATGGAAACGCTCTGCCGACTGAGCTAAGGGGGCGCGCTCACCGGGGCTCGCGAGAGCCGCGCGGAAGTGCGTCGGTGAGACTACACGCTCCGGTCCCCTCACCGAAAATCGAGGGTATGCCGCCGGTTCACCGCCCTGCGAGGGCGGCTCACCGGCCGTCAGTGGCGCGGGTCGATCAGCTCCGAGATGCGCGCGATGGCGTAGGCGTACCCGCTCGGGCCACACCCCACGATGACCCCGTCGCACACGGCCGAGAGGTAGGAGTGGTGCCGGAACTCCTCGCGGCGGTGGACGTTGCTCAGGTGCACCTCGAAGACCGGGATCGTCACCGCAGCGAGCGCGTCGCGCAGGGCGATCGAGGTGTGGGTGTAGGCGCCGGCGTTGATGACGATGCCCGCAGCCGAGCCGCGCGCCTCGTGGATCGCGTCGATGAGCACGCCCTCGTGGTTGCTCTGCCGGAAGTCGACGTCGAGTCCCGCCAGTCCGGCCGCCTTGCGGCAGAGGGCCTCGATGTCCGCCAGGGTGTCCGAGCCGTAGATCTCCGGCTCACGGTCCCCGAGCAGGTTGAGGTTCGGTCCGTTGAGGACGACGACGGTTCGCTGGCTCATCCCGGTGGCGCTCCTGTGGCTCGGCTAGTGCCCTCAGCGTAGGGCTTGGGACCCGGCGGGTGTCCCATTGGATGAGACATCAGCCGTTCGGCTGGGTGCTCGCCGGTCTCAGCCCTCGTCGACCTTGCTCTAGTGGTGCCTGCTGCGTTCTGCGACCACGGTGCCGTGGTGGTGGATGGGGCCGTCCCGGTCCGCGAGCCGGTCGCCGCGACCGCCCCACTGGAGCGCGACGATCTCGGCCGCGATGCTCACGGCGGTCTCCTCCGGCGTGCGGGCGCCGAGGTCAAGGCCGATGGGGCTCGAGAGTCGGCCGAGCTCGGCATCGGTGATCCCGGCCTCGCGCAGCCGGGCGAGGCGGTCCTCGTGGGTGCGTCGCGACCCCATCGCGCCGACGTAGGCCACCGCGGGCAACCGCAGGGCGACCTCGAGGACGGGCACGTCGAACTTGGGGTCGTGGGTGAGGACGCAGATGACCGTCCGTGGGTCGAGCCGTCCGGCGTCCCGCTCGGCCGCCAGGTAGCGGTGCGGCCACTGCACGACGACTTCCTCGGCCGCGGGGAAGCGGCTCGCCGTGGCGAAGACCGGACGGGCGTCACAGACGGTCACGGCATACCCCAGGAAGGTGCCGACGTGGGCAGTGGCCGCGGCGAAGTCGATCGCCCCGAAGATCAGCATCCGCGGCCGCGGCGCGAACGACGACACGAACACCCGCATCCCCTCACCGCGGCGCTCGCCGTCGGGGCCGTAGGTCAGGGTGTCCGTGCGTCCGGAGGCGAGCAGTCCTCGGGCGTCGTCGGTCACGGCGTCGTCAGCGCGGTTGCTGCCGAGCGAGCCGGTCGGCCGCGACTCGTCGCTCTCGGGCCGGACGACGATCCGGCGCCCGAGCCACGCGGGATCGGGGTGCTCGACGACCGTGGCCACGGCCACGGGTACGCCGGCCTCGACGTCGTCCGCCACCTGCTGGAGCTCGGGGAAGGTCTCGCGGCTGATGCGCTCCACGAACACGTCGAGGATGCCCCCGCAGGTCAGGCCCACGGCATACGCGTCGTCGTCGCTCACGCCGTAGCGCCGCAGGACGGGCGCTCCCCCGGCCACGACGCTCTGCGCGAGGTCGTAGACCGCACCCTCCACGCATCCGCCGCTCACCGAGCCCACGGCCTCGCCCCCCGGGCCGACGAGCATGGCCGCCCCGGCCGGGCGCGGCGCCGAGCGCCAGGTCGCGACCACGGTGCCGACGCCGACCGTGGCGCCGGCGCGCCACCACCGCATCAGCTCGGGAAGCACCTCACGCACGCCCGACCACCTCCACGAGCTCCTCGAACGCCGCCATCGAGTGGCCGGCGATGAAGTCGTCGACATGGGGCAGCGCGGCCACGATCCCCTGTTGCACCGGCTGGTAGCCCCGCTTGCCGCGGTGGGGGTTCACCCACACGACCCGGTGCGCGAGCCTGCGCAGCTGGCGCATCTGCTCGCCGAGGGCCTCCGGCGCCTCACGCTCCCACCCGTCGCTGAACACCACGACGACCGCGCCCCGCGCCATGCCGCGACGCCCCCACCGGACGAGGAAGGCGCGCAGGCCCTCGGCGAGTCGGGTGCCGCCGGACCAGTCGGCGACAACCGCGCCACAGGCGACCAGCGCGCGTTCGGGATCGCGCTGGCGCAACGGTCGCGTCACATGGGTGAGGCGGGTGCCCAGGGTGAACACCTCGACGGGCAGGCCGGTCGCGGCGTAGGTGTGGGCCAGGCGCAGCAACGCGTCGGCGTAACCGCTCATCGACCCGGACACGTCGACCAGCAGGACCACCCGACGGGCGCGAGTTCCCCTGCGGCGCCACGAGATCGGGCCTGGCTCGCCGAGGTGGCGCAGCTGGGTGCGCAGCGTGCGCCGTGCGTCGACCCGGCCGCGCGACGCGGGGGTATGCCGGTGGGCTCGGCGCCGCGGCGACCGTGGCCGAAGCTGGGCGAACAGCCCGGCCAGCAGGGCCCGCTCGGAGGCGCTCAAGGAGGCGACGTCGCGGTGACGGAGCACCTCGACCGCACTGGCGACCGCGCGGAGGTCGTCGGCCGGCTCGGCATCGACCTGCCCGGTCCCGCTCGCCAGGGGTGCCTGCGCGACGGTGTGCGACGCGTCGCGCCGCCGCGCGGTCGTGGCCCGGTCGAGACCGAACCACGCGGCATACACCTGGTCGTATCGCTCGAGGTCGGCAGGCGAGGCGCACAGGGTGGCACGCCCTGCCCAGTACGCGCCGGACTCGTGGTCCAGGCCCACGCAGGCCACCGCCTCGAGGTAGGTGCGCTCGCGGTCGGCGGTCACGGCCACGCCCGCCGCGCGCAGTGCCCGGGCGAACCCGAGCAGGACCTCGTCGGCCGGGTGAACGGGCGCAGCGGTCACCGGGGCGGTCATCGGAGTGCTCACCGGGACAGGATCCGGTCGAGGGCAGCGCGGACCCGCTCGGCATCCTCGCGGTACTTCACGGCCACGCCCAGGCTCGCTGACGCCGACTCGAAGTCGAGCTCCGAGGCTCCCAGCTCGTGGAGCGCGCGGGCCCAGTCGAGGGTCTCGGCGACCCCGGGCGGCTTGATCAGCTCGCCGTCCTGGCGCAGCCGCTGCACGGCCGACACCACCTGCGCCCCGAGGGCCCGCGAGACCTCGGGCGCACGGGTGCGCACGATCTCGAGCTCTCGGACCAGGCTCGGGTGGTCGATCCAGTGGTAGAGGCACCGCCGCTTCAGCGCGTCGTGGAGCTCACGGGTGCGGTTGGAGGTCACGACGACGACGGGAGGCGTCGCGGCGGTCACCGTGCCCAGCTCCGGGATGGTGACCTGCCAGGTCGACAGCACCTCGAGGAGGAACGCCTCGAACTCGTCGTCGGCCCGGTCGATCTCGTCGACCAGGAGCACGGCCGGGGACTCCTGCAGCGCGCGGAGCACGGGGCGGGCCAGCAGGAACCGCTGGTCGAACAGCTGCGCCTCGACCTCGGCCACGTCTCGCTCGTCGCGGCCCACGGCCTCGACCGCGCGCAGATGGAGGATCTGACGGGGGAAGTCCCAGTCGTAGAGCGCCTGCGTCGCGTCGATGCCCTCGTAGCACTGCAGGCGGATCAGCGGCAGGTCGAGCGCCTCGGCCAGCGCCTCGGCCAGCGCTGTCTTGCCGGTGCCGGGTTCACCCTCGAGCAACAGGGGGCGCTGGAGGCGCAGCGCGAGCCAGGCGACCGTGGCCAGCGCATCGTCGGCGAGGTAGCCGGTGCGGCCCACCCCCTGCGTCAGCGCCTGCGCCGACTCGAAGGCTTCGCGGGGCTCCATGGCCCCAGCATCGCCTACGTCGGGTCCGGGCGGAAGCGCAGGGCTCGGGCTCGCACCAGGTCCTCTGGCGTGTCCACGTCCCGGCCCGTGGCGAGGTCGCCACACTCGACCACACCGTGGACGTGGGTGGCCAGGTAGTCCCGGGCGCCGTGGTCACCGGTGGCCGACTCTGCCGCCAGTGCCCAGTGGTCCCGGCCGAGCACCACGGGGTGACCGGGAACCCCTCCGTATGCCGCCCGGACCAGGCTCGTCCGTGGGTGGCCCGCTGCTCGGACCACCCGACGAAGCACGTCGGCTCCGACGTCGGGGAGGTCGACGAGCAGGACGGCCACCGACGCGGCGGGGCTGGCGCCAAGGGCCTCGAGTCCGGCGCGCAGCGAGGCGCCCTGGCCGTCGGCCCAGTTCTGGGCCACCACGACGACGTCAGCAGCAGCGGCGGAGGCCGCCGCGTGG
Organism: Nostocoides sp. HKS02; assembly: GCF_009707485.1. NCBI lineage: Bacteria > Bacillati > Actinomycetota > Actinomycetes > Micrococcales > Intrasporangiaceae > Nostocoides > Nostocoides sp. HKS02. The sequence goes on from NZ_CP046121.1 coordinate 2,205,257, forward strand.
GGCGCGTCGGCACCGAGGACGACGACGACCGGCGCACAGCCGGCGTCGCGCAGGACCGCGATGGCGTGGTCGAGCAGCACGCCACCACCCGGGTGCGGCACCATCGCCTTCGGGCCGCCCATCCGGCTCCCGCGGCCTGCGGCAAGCACCAGCCCGGCGGTGACGGGTCGCTCAGTCACGCGAGTCGTCGGTGTACCTCTCGAGCACCTGCTCTGCACCCAGGTGGGGTTCTTCGACGTAGATCCGCCCCTGCTGGGCATCCATGGCCACCGACTCGAGCCAGCGTGCTGGCTGAGGCGGCACGCCCCGGGCGGCGAGGGCTGCCTCGACCATGACCATGACGTCGGCCAGCTCGGCCCCGCGGGCCCGTTCGGCCACCTCGGCGATGGCCTCCTGCATCAAGGTCTGCGTGCGCCGGTGGCGGAGGTACCCGTCCTCGTCGGTCACGGCGAGGTCCTGCACACGGTCGTTGCCCTGCTCGTTCACCTGCTCGTTCACCTGCTCGTTCACCTGCTCGTTCAACGGGTCCTCCTGGGTGTCAGGCGCGGTGTCGGGTGCATCGGGACCCTTACCCCGCACCGGTCAGGTCATGCGTGCGCCGCTGCCCCGCCTCGACCGCGGCGATGATGCGCGGACGGAGCTCGGCCGCGGAGATGACCGCGTCCACGCTACCCACACTGACGGCGCGGTGGATGCTGTGGACGCTGTCGAACTCGGCGGCCACCTCGCCCAGCTTCTCGGAGCGAACCGAGGTGCGCAGCTCGGCGAGCTCGGTCGCCAGGGCCGCCCGCTGCGCGCCGCTGGCCTCGCCGAGCCGCGCCTCGAGATGTTCGACCCGCGGGTCGGCGGCGGTCCGGGCGTCGACGTCGCGCGCGAACACCACCGCCGCCGCCGGTGCACCACCGATGACCGAGGCGAACGACCCCTCGACGGCGAGCACGGTCATGTTGGGGTTCAGCGCCTTGGAGAACACCACGAACGCTCCGCCGTGGTACCTGCTCACCACGCAGAAGACGATCGGTCCCTCGAAGTTGACGATGGCGCGGCCGATCTCGGCGCCATACTCGAGCTGCAGGCTGCGCATGGACTCGGGCGACCCGTCGAACCCGGACAGGTTGGCGAGGACGACGACCGGACGGTTGCCGCTGGCGGCGTTGATGGCCCGGGCCGTCTTCTTGGACGACCGCGGGAACAACGTGCCCGCCGTGTAGGTGTCCGGGCCGTCAGTGGGCGGGAAGCCGCGCCGGGCCACGGTCTTGGACTCGATGCCGATGAGGCAGACCGGGATGCCGCCGAGGTGGGCGTCCTGCACCACTGAGGTCTCCGCGTCGGCCATGCCGGCCCAGCGCTCGAGGGTGGGGTGGTCCTGGTCGGCGACCGCGGCCATCAGGGTGCGGATGTCGAACGCCTTCTTGCGGTCGGGGTTCGTGGCGGTCGAGAAGATGTCGCCGACCGTGGTGAAGCCCGAGTCCGGCATCGCGTGCGGGTATGCCGAGACGTCGCGGTCGACCGGGTCGCTCGAGGCAGCGCGGCGCGGGCCCCGCTCGCCGGGGTGGACGTAGGTGTGGTCGTAGTGCGCCATGAGGACGTCCTTGGCGCCGGCCAGGTCAGGGGCCCAGTACTGCGCCTGGCCGTTCGGCCCCATCACCCGGTCATACCCGCCGATGCCGAAGTTGTCCTCGGCCGACACCCCACCGGAGAAGTCCAGCGACTGCTTGCCCGTGAGGACCATCGCGCTGTCCGGGGTCATCACCAGGATGCCCTTGGTGTGCATGAGCATCGTGGCCTCGGCGTTCCAGTACGGCTGGGCGCCGACGTTGATGCCGGCCACGACGACGTTGATCTCGCCGCCGGCCTGGGTGAACTCGACGATGCGCTTGAGGGCCCGGGCGACCCAGTCCATGTTCTCCGTGCCGGAGTCCATGGAGATGCGCGCCCCGGCCGAGAGCGCGAACCACTCGACGGGCACCCGCAGCTGCTCGGCCAGGTCGAGGGCGGCGATGACCCGTGAGCACTCCGCCTCGGAGACCGCACCGAGGGCCTTGAGGGGGTCGCCACAGAGCAGCACCCGGGTGATGCCCTCGGGGTAACGCTCGGTCGGCGAGCTGATGACGCCTGCGATGATGCCGGCCTTGTTGAGACCGTACGGGCGGTCGACCGGCACGAGCGTTCCGGTGTCGTCGAGGTCGTACTCCGTGGCCGTGCCGCCCGGGCCGGCGATCATGGCCTGCAGCTCGTACGGGTAGACGACTCCGCGACGACGGGCCCGCACGACCTTCTGGGCGTAGTCGTCGAGCGGCTTGAGACGCTCGGTCGGCGGCTGCTCCACCGACGTCACGACCCCCGAGCCAGGCTGGTAGTGGAACCGGGCGGCCAAAGGAGCGCTCGCGCCATCTGGCGTGGCGACGCGGCCCTGCACGAGGACCTCTTCGATGCCCGCGCCCGCGGTGAGCGGGGTGATCTTCGCCTGGAGCGAGGTGAGCTGGTCGAGGTCGGCGTCGATCGGGGGCCAGATGTGCACCCACACGTGGTTCATGTCGAGCCGCGCGCCGGCCGCCCCGCGGGCCGTGCGGGCCCGACGGATCGCCTCGAGGCAGTTGGCGATGGCGCGCTCCGCGTGCGGCAGTGCCGTGACCCGACCCTGGTCGTCGCGGATCACGGCGAGCTGACGCACCTGGGCCAGGGCGACCAGCCGCTGGTCGGCGTCGTTGCCCGGCGCTGTGCAGAGGTAGAGCAGGACGTCCTCGGGTGCCTCGAGCCTCGTCACGTCGAAGTCGCGCAACCGCCACAGGTTGAGCCGGCGACCCACCATGGGGTGGACACCGCGCACGAGCCGGTCCTCGACCATGGAGTGGTCCTGGCCAGGACGGAACGTGAAGTAGCCGACGGGACGGCCACCCCCGGGCGACACCGCGACGGCGACCCGGCGCGCGCGCTCGGCCCACGGCATACCGGCGAGACGTGCGGCGAGCACCGCGGAGGTCTCCTCCGGGGACTCGGGCTCGTCCGGCCACGCGAGGTAGAGGTCGACCACGGACTCCCTGCCCGGCCCCGGTGTGGCCGACCTGGTCGGAGACCGCTCGGCTCAGCGACGAGTCGGCGACGAGCTCGTCGACCCGACCGACCGTGGTGACCAGGTGAGTGGAGCGGTCGTCGAGGGTGTAGTCGGCGATCGCGAACGGCCGTGACTCGACCTGCAGCTCGCGGAGGTTGACCAGGTCATGCTCGCGATAGTGCCGCTTGATGAGCACGGCGAGCATCGGCTCGCGCTCGGGGACACCGTGCTCGAGCCGCTCGGCGAGGAACTGCACGATCTGCTCGGGGATCGCCGCCAGCGAGTCGATCCGGGTGGCCCGCTCGGGGCTGTCGGGCATCGTCGCCAGCTCGGCGACCTCACGCGCGACGCCACCGAGCACACTGGCGCGGTCGGCGTCGACCAGGGGCTGGTCGAACCACCGGAACCGCACACTGCGGGCCAGGTCGCCGATCACCGGGAACCGCAGCTGCGTCGCCACGATGAGGCGGTCGAGCAGGTCGTGCACTGCCGCGTCGAGTGGCGGCTCGGGACAAGGCTCGACGATCCAGCGCTGCAGCAGCGAGGCGGCCAGGAGGACGTCGGGGGCCGAGCGCTGCTGGGCGAGGAAGATCCGGAACACCGCCTCCTCGAGCTCTGGGGTGCGGTCAAGGCCGTCGAGGTCGTAGTGCCGAAGCACCTGGCCCAGCTTCGCCCGGAACTGCTCGGGCAGCGCGCCGCGCTCGACGTCGAGGCTCTGGAGGTAGGTGTGGAAGTGCTCGCGGGGGCTGTGCACGCGGTGCTCGACGTGCGCCTCCTCGCCGGCGGGGCGGTTGCGGCTCAGCTCGGCGAAGTCGGCCAGCACCTCGAGCACCCCGATCTCGGCGACCGTCTGGGAGCTGCCTTGCGCCACGAGCTGGTCCCGCGCCGCGAGGTAGGTCGTCAGCCGTGCCCCCTCGTCCCGCGGGTCGACGTCGTAGCCGAGCAGCATCGCGCACAGGTCGGCCCGCGCCCGGGCAGCCCGCTCGGCGGGTCCCGCCTCGGAGGGGTCGACGACGGGCAGGTCGAGGTCGACCGCGCCGGTGTCTGGCTCGGCCTCGGCGGCCTCGCCGTCGCCCAGCGGCTCGAGCCGCACGAGCGGTGCCCCGGTCTCGACCTGGCTGCCCGTGGAGACCAGCAGCTCCTTGACGCGCCCGGCGAACGGTGCGGGCAGGACGGTCTCCATCTTCATCGACTCCAGCACGAGCACGGGCGCACCTGCCGCGACCTCGGTGCCGACCGGAGCCGGTGTGGCGACCACCAACGCGGGGGCCGGCGAGCGCAGGACACCGCCCTCGTCACGGCTGACCCGGTGGGTGACACCGTCGACCTCGACGAGCTGGACGGGGCCGTGGGTCGCCGTCACCAGGCGGTGCGTGCGACCACCGATGACGATGCGGCTGGTGTAGTCGTCGAGCCGGTCGAGGTCGGCGTCGACGGTCTGCTCGGTCGCGCCCGCTGCGATGGCCACCCGGAACCGGTGCGGACCGATCCGCCACACCGTGACCTTGTATGCCGTGCCCCGCAGCTTGAGGTCGATCGCCCGACCGGTGCGGTGCTGGACCTGCGGCCGTCCACCCCGCGCGGTCTCGAGCAGGCGGGTGCGCTCGACGCCCTCCTCGTCCTCGTAGGCCTCGATGCCGGCGGCCACGAGGGCGACGCCGGAGTGCCGGTGGGAGACGAGTCGCCCCTCACCGCGGACGCGGTCGATCCAGCCGGTGTCGGCGCTGCCGTCGATGACCTCGGGCTGGTCCAGCAGGTCGAGGATGAAGCTCTTGTTCGTCGAGCCGCCCTCGATCACCACGGTGGTCTCGAACATGGCTCGCCGGAGCCGGGCCAGCGCCTCGTCGCGGTCTGCGCCGACGGCGATGATCTTGGCGATCATCGAGTCGAAGTCGGCGGGGATCGAGTCCCCTTCTCCCACACCGGTGTCCACGCGGATGCCGGGCCCCGACGGCAGGTTGAGCAAGGCGATCCGGCCCGGCGACGGGGCGAAGTCGCGGTCGGGGTCCTCGGCGTTGAGCCGTGCCTCGACCGCGTGGCCCTCCTCGCGGGGGCGCTCCCCCTCGAGGCGGCCGCCGCCCGCGACGTGGAGCTGGAGCTTGACCAGGTCGGTGTCGGTCGTGACCTCGGTGATCGGGTGCTCGACCTGCAGCCGGGTGTTCACTTCAAGGAAGGCGAAGAACTTCTCGCCCGGGTGGTAGAGGAACTCGACGGTGCCGGCACCGGCATACCCGACCGCGACGGCGAGCCGCTCGGCACTGGCCTTGACCTCGGCCACCTGCTCCGGCGCGAGGACGGGTGAGGCGGACTCCTCGATGACCTTCTGGTTGCGGCGCTGGATGGAGCAGTCGCGCACCCCGATCGCCCACGCGGTGCCCTGGCCGTCGGCGATGACCTGCACCTCGACGTGGCGGGCTCCGGTCACCAGCCGCTCGAGGAACACCACACCGGACCCGAAGGCACGCTGGGCCTCGTCGCGGGTGCGTTCGTAGGCATCGGTGAGGTCGGCGTCGGAGGCCACCATGCGGATGCCGCGGCCTCCACCGCCCGCCGTCGCCTTGAGCATGAGCGGGTAGCCGATCCTGGCCGCGGCCGCCTTGGCGTCCTCCAGCGTGTCGACCCCGCCGCCGCTCCAGGGGGCGACGGGCACACCGACTTCCTCGGCGATCAGCTTGGACCCGATCTTGTCGCCGAGCTGGCGCATCGCCTCGGGGCTCGGACCGATGAACGTCACACCGATGCGGGCGCAGAGCTCGGCGAAGCCGGGATCCTCGGCGACGAACCCCCAGCCGACCCAGGCGGCGTCGGCACCGCTCTCGGTGAGCGCCCGCTCGAGGACGGCGTAGTCGAGGTAGGGACGGTTCGCTGCCGGGCCGAGGTTGTACGCGAGGTCGGCTTCGCGGACGAACATCGCCCGCTTCTCGCCCTCGGTGTGCAAGGCGACCGTCTCGATCCGGTGCCCGCCACTGCCCGCCTGGGCGTTGAGGTCGCGCACGGCGTGGATGAGCCGCATGGCGGCCTCGCCTCGGTTGACGATGGCGATGCGCGAGAACATCCGGTGAGCCTCCCAGCGACGGCGGACATCTGATCGTGACCCGCAGGCCACGGCCCTGAGCCTCCCACCGAAGTCGGGTGACTCGCGAGTAATGCGGTTGCCCGAGCCCGTCGTGCCGCGACCGACGCCTGACGAGCAAGGGCTTCCGAGCCCGCATAGTGTGGCGACATGTCCGCTGCCGCGCCCCGTGCAGCGTCGGTCCTGTGGCTGCGCCGCGACCTGCGCCGCGCCGACCTGCCCGCGCTGGGCGCGGCGGCGAGCGCCGGGGCACCGGTGTACGTCGCCTTCGTCCTCGACCCGGCCCTGTGGCGGCGCGCTGGCCGAGCCCGTCGCGCCTGGCTCGCAGCGACCCTGCGCGCGACCGACGAGTCGTACGACGGACGGCTCTGCCTGCGGATGGGCGATCCCCGGACAGTGCTGCCCGAGCTCGTCGACGAGCTCGGGGCGACGTCGGTGCACGTGTCGCGCGAGACCACCCCGGTGGGGCGCCGCCGGGACGCCGCTGTCACGCCCAGCCTGGCTGGTCGCGGGGTCGCCTTCGTCGAGACCGGCTCGCCGTATGCCGTGGGGCCAGGATCGGTGGTCAACGGCACGGGCGGGCCCTACCAGGTGTTCACACCGTTCAGCAGGGCCTGGCGCGACCACGGTTGGCCCCCGCCTGCGACCGAGCCGGACGGCGTGCGCATCGCCGAGGTCGCGTCCGACCCCAGGGCGTGGGACGTCGTGGACGCGGCGCTCGCTGAACCGGACCTGCCGCACCTTCCCGACGCGGGCGAATCCGCCGCGCTGCAGCGGTGGGCCGAGTTCCTCCACGGTGGGCTCACGGCATACGGGCACGACCGCGACCGGGCAGACCGCGACGGCGTCTCGCGACTGTCGCCGCACCTCAAGCTCGGCACCATCCACCCGCGCACCCTCCTGGCCGGCCTCGCCCAGCACCGAGGCGAGGGCGCCGAGCGCTTCGCGACCGAGCTCGCGTGGCGCGAGTACTACGCCGACGTCCTCTGGCACCACCCGGACTCGGCGTGGCACGACCTGCGACCGGCCCTCCGTGGGATGACCTACGACGAGCCCCCGACCGAGCTGTTCGAGGCGTGGCAGCAGGGGCGCACCGGCTACCCGGCCGTCGACGCGGCCATGCGACAGCTGCGCGCCGAGGGCTGGATGCACAACCGGATGCGCATGGTCACGGCGAGCTTCCTCACCAAGGACCTCCACGTGTGGTGGCCCGCGGGCGCGCGGCACTTCCTCGAGCACCTCATCGACGGCGACGTCGCGTCCAACAACCACGGGTGGCAGTGGGTCGCGGGCACCGGCACCGACGCGTCGCCGTACTTCCGCGTCTTCAACCCGGTCACCCAGGGCCTCACCCACGACCCCGACGGCGAGTACGTGCGGCGCTACGTGCCCGAGCTCGCCCACCTGCCCGGCAAGGCCGTCCACGAGCCGTGGAAGCACCCGCAGGGCTACCTGCACGGCTATCCCGAGCGGGTGGTCGACCACGCCGAGGAGCGTCGCGAGGCCCTGCGCCGCTACCAGGCCGTCAGGCAGTCAGCGTGATCAACCCGGCCACCGAGCTGCGCTCCTTCGCCCGCGCCGCGCTCGTCCTCCCGGTGGCGCGCGACCACCAGGAGAGCGACGCCGCCTTCCGGCGCCGCCGCATCGTCGCCGTCGTCACGCTGGTCGTGGGTGCGGTCGTCCTCGCCCTGGCCCTGCGGATCACGCCCGGAGACCCGCTGTTCTACGCCGCCACCCTCGGGCTGGCGGCGGTCTGGGCGATCGGTGCCCTCCTGTCCGGCCCGCTCCACCTGGGGCGTGCCCACACCCGCGCGGGCGGCGCGGCGAGGCCGCTGGTGCAGTCGCTCACCCTCGGGGTGGTGCTGCTCGCCGTCTTCCTCGCCGGTGGCCTGCTCGTCGCCCGCATCCCAGCCCTGCGCGACCCCGTGACGACCCTCCTCGACCATGCCCGGCTCGGCTCGCTGGCGCTCGTGGCGGTGATCACCGCGGTCAACGGCATCGCCGAGGAGCTCTACTTCCGCGGGGCGCTGTATGCCGCGGTCGGGCGCAGCCACCCCGTCCTCGTGACCACGGTGGTCTACGCCCTGACCACGGTGGGCGCCGGCATCCCCTTGCTCGTGCTCGCCGGGGCGCTGCTCGGCGTGCTGACCGGCCTCCAACGACGCGTGACCGGAGGCGTGCTGGGGCCGATCATCATCCACCTCACCTGGTCGCTCGGCATGCTGTTCCTCCTGCCCCCCGTCCTGTCCGTCGGAAGGTGACCCCCGTGCCCGCTGCCCACCGAACCGCGCTGGTGACCGGGGCCACCGGCTACATCGGCGGAGCGCTCGTGCCCGGGCTGCTCGAGGCGGGCTGGTCCGTTCGCGTGCTCACCCGCGACCGCTCGCGCCTCGAGGGCCAATCGTGGCTGCAGGACGTCGAGGTCGCCGAGGGCGACGCGAGCCGGGCCGCGGACGTGCGCAATGCCCTGGCCGGCGTCGACGTGGCCTACTACCTGCTCCACTCCATGGACGGTCGAGGCGACTTCGTCGCCCGCGACCGTGAGCTCGCGACGACCTTCGCCGGTGCCGCGGCGAAGGAGGGGGTGCACCGGCTCGTCTACCTCAGCGGGCTGCACCCACCCGGCGACCTGTCCGAGCACCTCGCGTCCCGGGTCGAGGTGGGCGACATCTTCCTGGCTGGCAGCGTTCCGACCGCGGTGCTGCAGGCCGGGGTGGTGCTCGGTGACGGCTCGGCGTCGTTCGACATGCTGCGCCACCTCACCGAGCGACTGCCCGCCATGGTTGCCCCGCGGTGGCTCCGCAACCGCATCCAGCCCATCGCGATCGCCGACGTCGTGCACTACCTCGTCGCCGCTGCGGACCTGCCGGCCGACGTCCACCGCAGCTTCGACATCGGCGGACCCGAGGTGATGACGTACGCGCAGATGATGCAGCGGTACGCCTCGGTCGTCGGCCTGCGCCCGCGCTGGATCGTCACGGTGCCGGTGCTCACTCCGGGCCTGGCGGGCCTGTGGGTGGGACTGGTCACCCCCGTGTCCGCGGGCATCGCGCGCCCGCTGGTGAACAGCCTCATCCACGAGGCCGTATGCCGCGAGGAGGACATCCTCACGGCGACCGGGCCCCCGCCCGGTGGACGCACCGCATTCGACGACGCGGTACGGGCGGCGGTCCGCTCGGTCGACCCACAGGGCTGGGGCCGGTCCGCGGCGCGGCGAGGCCGGCTGGCAGCAGCCGCTGCGCTGGCCGGTGCGCTGGTCACCTCGTCAGCGGCCCACCGCAGGCGCCGGTCAGCCCGAGCTCGGACAGGCCTGCGCCGATGACCACCGAGGGAACACCGTGACCGCCTTCTCCGCCTCCAAGCGGTCCTCCGCCGTGGTGCCGTTCCCCAGGGCGGCGGTCTGGGACCTGCTGACCGACGCCCACCAGGTGGCGCGGCTGACGCCGATGGTCCGCAGCATCGCGCCCCGCGGGGACCTCTGGCTGTGGAAGCTCGCGCCGATCGAGCTGCTCGGCCGGAGCGTGGGCCTGAGCTTCACCGAGCGGATGGAGTTCACCCCGCAGGAACGGATCGTCTACACCCACGCCCCGACGGGCGACGAGCGAGCCGGGGTCGAGGGGACCTACCTGCTGGCCGACGCAGGCGCGGGCACCCGGCTGACGATCGACCTCGGGGTGGAGGTCGACCTGCCCTTTCCCAGGCTGGCGCGGCCGGCGGTGCAGGCCTCGATGCACGGGGTCATCGCCGCGATGGGCGCTGGCTTCGCGCACAACCTCGACCGACAGCTCAAGGCGCGGCAGGGCTGACGCCAGCCGGCACCAGGCTTCAGCGCGGTGGTGGGCCGAGCAGCAGGTCCTGCCAGCCGCCCCGACGATGGTGGACCGGACGTCCGTCGTGACGGGACACCTGACCGCCCGCCCAGCCCGCGTCCGACCGCAGCGGCCCGAGGGGGTCCCGGTCCTCGTCCGGGACGGAGTCACCCGGTCGGGCCAGCGCGCGGTCGATGGCCTCGGCGACCGGCAGCATCGGGTGGCGCTCGGGCATGAGGTCGCGCAGGAAGTCCTGGCCCCCGCAGACCATGTCGTGGTGCAGGCTCTCGACCAGGGACTGGACGGTCGACGCCGGCGCGCTGGTCAGGACGGGCGCCAGCCGCGAGACCACCCCGGTCGGGACCAGCGGCACGCTGACCTGCAGACGTTGGAGACCGGCGAGCCGCGCGTAGAGGCGCAGCAGCGCGGCATACGTCACGCGGTCGCCGCTGCCCAGGTCGTAGGCGCGGCTGTGCGCCGGAGCGGACAGCGCCCCCACCAGGGCGGTGACGACGTCGTTCACGGCGACCGGCTCGATCCTGCTGCGCATCCACGTCGGCAGGGCCTGCACCGGCAGCCGCTCGCTCAGCTGGCGCATGATCTCGAACGACGTCGACCCGCTGCCCACGACCATGGCCGCCCGCAGCGCCAGCGTCGGCACTCCGGAGTCGGTGAGGATCTGCTCGACCTCGAGTCGCGAGCGCAGGTGTGCCGAGAGGTCGCCCTCGGGGACAGCCGGGACGAGGCCACCGAGGTAGACGATGCGCTGCGCGCCGGCCCGCACCGACGCGTGTGCCGCGTGGTAGGCGCCCTCGCGGTCGCGCGTCGCGAAGTCGTCGCCGCCCAACCCGTGGATGAGGTAGTAGACGGCGTCCGCGCCCGCGGCGGCCCGACGCGCAGAGTCTCGGTCGA